>NZ_JBALUY010000098.1:0-10190 GCF_036963605.1 Phenylobacterium sp.
GGGCACAAGGCCCAGGATGACGCCGTAGGGGTGGAGGGCGTGCGCCCGAGGCCCCGCCACCGCGCCTCCACCCCTCCGTCACCCTCGGGCTTGACCCGAGGGTCCATGAACACCTGGGCGGCAAGCCTGGAAGGCCGCGCCTAACCCCAAACCCCGTCATGCTCGGCCTTGTGCCGAGCATCCCTGTCGAGGGCAGGCGCAAGCGTCGAGAGGGATCCTGGGCACAAGGCCCAGCATGACGCCGTGGGGGTGGAGACGCCAGGGAAGGGCGGCGCCCTGGCCGCAACCTACCCCAGATCCACAGGCGCGGCCGGTGTTCCGCCACGGCGGGTCATGGCGGCCCGCAGCTCGGCGCGCGTGACGCCGCCGAAGGCCAGAACCAGCAGGCCATAGACCCCCATGCCGGCCACCGAGAGGGTCAGGATGCCGATCTCCTTGGCGCCGATCAGCGGCAGGTCGAGGCCCGTAATCACCGCCTCGATGGCCGGCCGGTTCATCGCCGCAAAGGCCAGGCCTGCGCCCATGACCAGGCTGGCGGCGGCGACCCGCAAGATCTTGGAGATGACCTGGGGCGAGGGCCGATAATCCCCCCGCCGCCACAGGGCCAGCAGCATCTGGATCACCGCGATCCAGGCCGCCAGGCTGGTGGCTGCGGCGATGCCCGGCACGCCGATCACGAAGAACAGGGCCACCCCGGCCACGATGTTGACCGCCACCGAGATCAGGGCGAAGCGCATGGGGGTCCTGGTGTCGTCGCGGGCGAAGAAGGCCGGCTGCAGGATGCGCTGCAGGACGAAGGCCGGCGTCCCCCAGCCATAGTGGAACAGCAGGGCGCCGGCCGCCGCGGCGTCGGCGAAGACGAAGGCGCCGCGGGTGAACAGGCCGTCGATCAGATAGACCGGCATGGCCATCAGGGCCGCGGCCGCCGGCAGGCTGAGCGCCAGGCCGAACACCAGGCCCTGGTCCATGACCAGCTTGGCGTCGGTGCCGTCGCCCCGGCGCAGGGACTGGGAGAGGCGGGGCAACAGGGCCACCCCGATGGCCACCCCCACCAGGCTCATGGGCAGCTGATAGAGGCGGTCGGCGACGTTCAGCCAGACCCGGGCGCCGGCCACCTGCGAGGCCAGGATGCCGGAGACGAAGATATTGATCTGGGTGGCGCTGTTGGCGATGGCGGCCGGCACGGCCCGGCGCACCAGGGCCTTCATGTCTGGCGTCAGCCGGGGGCGCACGAACCGCACTCGCGCCCCGGCCTTGCGGGCGGCCCAGATGACCAGGGCCGCCTGGCCGACCCCGGCCACGCCGACGCCGACCGAGGCCGCATAGGCCGCCGTAATCGCATCCCCCTGCGGCCAGACGACGGCCAGCATGACCACGTTCAATATGGTCGGATAGAAGCCCGAGACGATGAACCGGCCGTGGGCGTTCAGCACGCCGGAGAACAGGGCGGCGATGGCCATGCAGGGCAGGTAGGGCATGGTGATCTGGGTCAGGATCACCGCCAGCCGGAACTTGTCGGGATCGTCCACATAGCCGGGATTGATGACGTACATCAGCCAAGGCATGGCGGCCTGGGCCACGAGGGTCAGGGCCACGGTCACCACCGCCAGTCCGGCGGCGGCGTCGGCCGCATACTGGTTGGCGACCGCCTCGCCCTCGCCTTCCAGCCGCTTGGCGTAGCCGGGCACGAAGGCCGCGGCGAAGGCCCCCTCAGCGAAGATCCGGCGGAACAGATTGGGGAAGGCCAGCGCCGTATAATAGGCGTCGGCGGCGATGGTCAGGCTGGCCCCCAGCTTGGCGGTGACCACCAGGTCCCGGGCCAGGCCCAGCACCCGGCTGAACAGGGTGAGCGCCGCAAAGATCACCGAGGAGCGCAGCATGCCCCCGCGGCGGGGGGCGGGCGACGAAGCGGGCGCAGGCTCGCCGGGGGCGGCGACGTCTCTCGCGGACTCAGTGGGCGGGGTCTGGCTCACGCCGGGCCTTTGAGGCGCCGGGAGGCGGGGGTCAAGCGCCGCCCTGCCCGGCGCCTTCCACGCACAGCCAGCGGCTGCGGTGGAAGTTGGCGATGTTGTCCATCCAGCCGGTGACGCGCGGGTTCACCAGGGCCTTGTTGACCACGAAATAGATCGGCGCGAGGGCGTCTTCGGCCAGCATCAGGGCCTCGGCCTGGGCGAGGGTTTCAGCGCGCGCCTCAAGGTCGGCCTCGGCGTTGGCGGCGGCCAGCAGGGCGTCATAGCGGGGATTGGAATAGTCGCCGTAGTTCTGCGCCCCGGTGTCGGACTTCAGAAGCTCCAGGAAGGTCAGCGGATCATTGTAGTCGGCGTACCAGCTCATCGCGCCGACCTCGAAGTCGCGCAGGCGATAGGCCGCGAAGGCGATCTGGCCCTCGTTCTGCACCAGCCGGACATGGACGCCCACCGATTCCCAGTCGGCCTGGATGGCCTGGACGATCAGGACGGTGTCGGGGGTGTTGCCGGTCTTGATCTCGATGGAGAGCGGGCGCTCAGGCGTGTAGCCCGCCTCGGCCAGCAGCCGGCGGGCCAGCGCCTGACGGTCGCCGAAGTCCAGGCCGGCGAAGCTCGCCCTGGGGCCGTCCTCCACATAGTTGGCCGTCCCCGGCGGCACGAAGGCATAGGCCGGGACCTGCCCGGCGCGCAGCAGCTTGTCGGTGAGAAAGTCCCGGTCCACGGCCGCCGACAGGGCCTTGCGCACGCGGGCGTCGCGGAAGGCGGCCACCTCGCGGGTGTTGAAGGACAGATAGGAGGTGGCCAGGGAGATGTGCGTGCGCGCATGGCCGGGCATGGCCTCGTTGATGCGCGACAGGCGGTTGGACTGGAAGCCGGTGTTGATGTCGAGTTCGCCGGCCGCCACCCGGCGCTCGGCGGTCACCTGATCAGGGGTGGGATAGTAGCGGATGGTGTCGACGCAGACCTGCTCGGCGTCCCAGAACTGGGGGTTCTTCTTCACCTCGATATATTCGCCGAGCCGCCAGGAGACGAGCTGGTAGGGGCCGCTGCTCACATAGGCGCCCGGCCGCACCCAGGCGTCGCCCAGCTCTTCCACCACATGCTTCGGGACCGGGAAGAAGGAGAGGTGCTTGAGCATTTCCGGCAGGTAGGGCGCCGGGTGGTCCAGGGTCAGCTCCAGGGTGCGCGGGTCGATGGCCCGGACGCCGAGGGTCTCGGGCGCGGCCTCGCCGGCGTTCACCGCCGCGCCGTTCTTCAGCAGGAAGACCAGATAGGCGTAGATCGACGCCGTCTCAGGGGCCAGGATCCGGCGATAGGCATAGACGAAATCGTCCGCCGTGATGGGCGCGCCGTCAGACCACCGGGCCTCGCGCAGGTGGAAGGTCCAGACCAGGCCGTCGGCGCTGGTCTCCCAGCGCTCGGCCAGGGCGGGGATGGGCGTGCCGTCCGGCGCATCGGTGGTCAGGCCGACATTGAGGTCGCCGATCACCTGGAACTCGTCGACCAGGTTGCTCTTCTGCGGGTCCAGCGTCGCCGGCTCGGTATTGTTGCCGAACTCCAGGCAGGTCTCGCCGGCCGGACAGGCGGGACGGCTCGGCCCCTCCTGACAAGCGGAAAGCGCCAGGACGGCGATGAGGGGCGCGACCAGGCGCAGCGGCGAGCGGGGGAGGATATCGGAACGCATCGGGCGCCATAAGCGCACGGCCGGCTTGGCCGTGTCGAGGGGCGAGGCCTTGCGTCCTTCGAGGCTCGCTTCGCTCGCACCTCAGGATGAGGGAGACGGGAGCGGGCGTCTCATTCCGTCCTCATCCTGAGGCGCCCGCAGGGCCTCGAAGGACGAGGGCGGTCGCACCAACCCCACCCGTCATGGCCCGGCTCGACCGGGCCATCCATGAACACCAGCCAAAGGCCTGTGCGCATGGACCCTCGGATCAAGCCCGAGGGTGACGGAGAAGGGAGGAGCCTAAACCGGGCTGAACACGGGAACCGGCGGGCCGTTCTCGGTCTCCTGGAACTTAACCTTGACCCGCTGGCCGATGGCCAGGGCGTCGAGATCGCAGTCCACGAAGTTGGTCAGCACGGCCGGGCCTTCGTCCAGGGTCACATAGCCGATGGCGAAGGGGCCGGTGGGCGAACGGCGCATGACCGAGTGGGCGTAGATCACCCCTTCGCCCGGGCTCTCTTCCCAGACCGTGTCGTCGGAGAAGCAGATCGGGCAGATGGCCCGGGGATACCAGTGGGCCTTGCCGCAGGAATTGCAGCGCTTGATCAGGAAGCGGCCTTCGGTCGCCGCGTCCCAGAAGGGCTTGGACTCGATGGTCACCGGCGGGGCGGGAATCTTGCGGGCTTGCGCCTCAGGCGCGGTCTTGGTGTCGCTCATGGGACCTACTCCCGTTCCATGATGAGGGTGGCTGCGCCGTGGCGGGTGCCCAGCGAGCCGCCGGTGCCGTGGGCGATGGCCAGATCGCAGTTGGGGACCTGGACCTTCGGATGGGCTTCGCCGCGCAGCTGACGAACAGCTTCGATCACCTTGGTGATGCCGCCGCGGTTGGTCGGGTGGTTGTTGCACAGACCGCCGCCATCGGTGTTGAAGGGCAGCTTGCCGACGCCCGAGATCAGGTTGCCGTCGGCGACGAACTTGCCGCCTTCGCCCTTCGCACAGAAGCCCAGGTCTTCCAGCTGCATCAGCACGGTGATGGTGAAGCTGTCATAGATCGAGGCGTACTTCATGTCGGACGGCTTCACGCCGGCCTCTTCGAAGGCGATGGGGCCAGACCACAGCGCGCCCGAATGGGTCAGGTCCAGGTCGTGGCCGCCCATGGGCCCCTTGGGGCTTTCGCCGGCGCCGATGACCTTCACCTTGGGCCGGTTCAGGCTGGCGGCGATCTCGGGGCTGGTGACGATCAGGGCGCCGCCGCCGTCGGAGACGACGCAGCAGTCCAGCCTGTGCAGCGGGTCGGAGATCATCGGCGAGTTCAGCACGTCCTCGACCGTGACAACGTCACGCAGCATGGCGTGCTCGTTCCACTGGGCGTGATGGCTGGCGGCCACCTTGATCCAGGCCAGCTGCTCGGACGTGGTGCCGTACTCGTACATGTGGCGCGCGGCGCACATGGCGTAGGTGTTGTGGGTGGTGCCGCCGTAGATGTTCTCGAAGCCGGCCTCGGGCGGGCCGTCGGTCAGCTGGCCGGGGCGGCCGCCGCCGCCGAAACCGCCGAACTTCTGCTGCCGCGGACGACCGGCGAGCGTGATCAGCGCCACCTTGCACTTGCCCTGCGCGATCGCCTGGGCGGCGTGGCCCACATGCAGGATGTAGGACGAGCCGCCGGTCTCGGTGGAGTCCATGTGACGGACATTCCGCAGGCCCATGTAATCGATCATGGACATGCCCCCGAAACCGGGTGCGTCGCCGGCGCAGAAATAGCCGTCGATGTCGTCCTTGGTCAGGCCCGCGTCTTCGAGCGCGCCCTTGGCGCATTCGGCGTGGATCTGGGGGGTGGATTTGTCAGGCGCGTCGCGGAGCGGATGCTCGTAGGCGCCCATGATGTAGGCCTGGCCTTTAATGCTCATGTCCCTTCCCGGATTATGGTTCTGATCAATGGGATTGGCCTTATCCGCGCAGGCGCGCGGTGTCATCCCTGCAGTCGTCTGAGTCAGGGTCCCCACCCCACCACCGTCACCCTGGGCCTTGTGCCCAGGGTCCCTGGCGCAGCTCGCGCCCGCCCCGACGAGGGACCCTCGGGACGAGCCCGAGGGTGACGACGAATGGGAGTTGGCCCTAGGCCGGCTGTTGCGCCTTTAGCGCCTCGATGCGGGCCTCGCGCAGGGCCGAGCGGCGGACCTTGCCGGCGTCGTCCCGCAGGGGTTCATCGACGAACTCGTAGGACCGGGGCTGCTTGTAGGTGACCAGTCGGGTCGACAGATAGTCCCGCAGCTCGGCCTCCGTCGTCGGACGGCTGACCTGCACGATGGCATGGATCTTGTTTCCCAGGTCGTCGTCGGGAATGCCGATGACCGCACAGGACATCACCGCCTCATGCTCGTCCAGGGCGGCCTCGATCTCGGCCGGATAGACGTTGGAGCCTCCCACCAGGATCATGTCGGTGCGCCGGTCGGCCAGGTAGAGATAGCCGTCCTCGTCGAACCAGCCGATGTCCCCCAGGCTCTCCCAACCGCCGGGCAGGGTCTTGGCCGTGGCGCCGAGATATTTGTAGGACGGTCCGGCGCCTTCGGGACGGCGCATATAGATCTCGCCGACCTCCCGGGGCGGCAGGGGGTTTCCGGCCTCGTCCATGGCGACCATCTCGCCCATGCGCACCTTGCCCACCGAGCCCCGGTGCTCCAGCCATTCGGTCCCGGAGATGACGGTGGAGGCCTGGGCCTCGGTGCCGGCATAAAGCTCCTGGATCACCTCGCCGCCCAGCCAGTGGATGAAGGCCTCCTTCAGCCAGGGCGGGCAGGGCGCGGCCAGGTGCCAGAGGGTCTGCAGCGACGACAGGTCGTACTTACCGCGAACCTCCTCAGGCAGGTGCCAGATCCGGTTCATCATGGTCGGCACCATGTAAACCCAGGTGGCGTTCCAGCGCGCGATCTCGGCCAGGGTCTTCTCAGGGTCGAACCTGGGCATCACCACGATGTGGGCGCCCATATTGATGGCCGACATCATCATGCCGAAGCCGGCGTTGTGATAGAGCGGCGCCGGCAGCAGGGCGACGGACTCGGCCCGAAGCTGCCAGCCGCCAACCTCGGGCGCCTCCTTCACCGTCACGCCGGGCTGACCGGCCAGGATCAGCTTGGGCCGGCCGGTGGAGCCGCCGCTGGTGGGCGCCTTGGAAACCGGCGCGATGGCGTCGGGCAGATCGCTGTCGTCCTCAGCCTTGGCGGCGATGTCGTCGATATTGACCAGGGGCTTGTCGATCGCATGGTCGAAGGCGGCGATGACGATGGGGGTCCTGGCCAGCTCCATGATGGCTTCCAGCTCGGCCTTGGGCAGGCGGAAGGACACCGGCTGCGGCGTCGCGCCCACCTTCCACAGGGCCCAGCAGGCCTCGACGAAGCCGATGCTGTTGGGCAGGCCCAGGGTGACGAGATCCCCGTGCTTGACCCCCAGCGCCATCAGGCCGCGGGCCAGGCGGTTGGTCCGCCGGTGGAACTGGTCATAGGTCAGGGTTTCATCGCCACAGGAGACCGCCGGGGCGTCGGGCTTTTCCCGCGCCAGGTCAGCCAGGCGGGCGCCCAGGGAAATCGTCTCGTCGGACATGGTTCGTCGTCCCTAATGCAGGGTCGCGGCTCGTTGCGGCGTCCGCGATCTCTATGAAATGGTATGCCGCCAGAATGGGAGGGCGGCGCAACCAGTTTCCCCTGCGATGCCCGGTCCTGGCAAGGGGTTGGAAGATCATGCCTCCTGCGGCTATCAGCGAACCATTGAGCCCATCCCATGCAGGAGCCCGCCCCATGCCGGAATCCCAGACCTCGGTCGCCGACCTCAGCGACGAGAATGAAGGCGCCGCCCAGGTGCTGCGCCTGCAGATGCGCGACCTGGGCGGGCGCAGGGCCTTTTCCGGTCTCATCCGCACGGTGGCCTGCCATGAGGACAATTCCAAGGTGAAGGCCATCCTGGCCACGCCGGGGAACGGCGCGGTGCTGGTGGTGGACGGCGGGGGTTCGCTGAACTGCGCCCTGGTGGGCGACATGATCGCCCAGAGCGCGGTGGATCACGGCTGGGCCGGGGTGGTGGTCCATGGGGCGGTGCGCGACGCCCCGGTCCTGGCCACCCTCGACCTGGGCGTCAAGGCGCTGGGGACCATGCCGTTGCGGAGCGTGCGGCGCGACCAGGGCGAGGTTGACGTTCTGGTCGCCTTCGGGGGCGTGATCTTCACCCCGGGCGACCGGCTGTTCGCCGACGAGGACGGGGTCATCGTCCTGCCGGCCTGAAGGGGGTCAGGCGGGCGTCGGGCGCCAGTCCACCGCCAGGTCCGGCTCGCGGAAGGCGAACCGCTTGAGGTGACTGGCGATCACCCCCTCCAGGCGGGCGAGGTCGTCGCGCGTCTCGGCCTGGGCCGAAAGCTCCAGGGCCTCGGGCGCGACGGCCAGGCGAGTCTCGCCCATGGGAAAGGCGATGCGTCCGCTCTGGTCATCGAACTCGGCGGTGACCTTGTGGCCGAAATGCTTGCAGAGCTGGACCATGTAGCGCTGCGCGTGGGCGGTGGCGACCGTGGCTGTCGAGATGTGCATGTCGCTTCCCCTCACAGGCGTTCGATCTTGCCGGCCGCCTCGTCGAGGACGGCGGCCACGGCGGCGGCCTCGGCGTCGCTGGCCCCGCGGGCCAGGCGCAGCTTGAGCGCGGTCTTCACATTCTCCATGGCGCGGCGAACCTTGTCGCGACCGGCGTCGTCGGCGCCCACCGAACTCATGCGGGCGAAGATGGCGTCCACCGCGGGCTTCTGGGCGGCCAGGGCCTCGCGGCCGGCGTCGGTGATCGCATAGAGCTTGCGACCACCCTCGCCGCCGCTCTGCAGGGCGAAGCCCTCGTCCTCCAGCAGGGCGAGCGTCGGGTAGATGGCGCCGGGGCTGGGGCGATAGGCGCCGCCGGTGCGCTCTTCCAGGGCGCGGATCAGCTCATAGCCGTGGGAGGGCGCTTCCTCGATCAGGGCCAGCAGCACGAAGCGCAGGTCGCCGTGCTCCAGGAAGCGGCCGAGGCGGGGACGTCCGCCGCCACGGCGTCCGCCATGGTGGTGACCACCATGGCCGGACATGCCGTCGCGGCTGTGGCGGGCGCGGTGGGGGTTGAAACCAAAGTGTCGGTGCATGTGTGTTTTCGTTCCTATTTCGATCTATCGAAAGAATAGATATATCGAAACATATCGGAACACAAGTCGGCTTGGGAACGAAGGGCGCGGGGCCTCAGTGCGCCAGGGGCTGGTCGACCACGCCGCGCATGATGTCGGCCAGCAGCCGGCCCTCGGCCGCGCGGCTGGAGCCCGAGCGCCAGGCCACCACGATCTCGCGGCTGGGATGATCGGTGGCGAGCGGCCGGATGGTCACGGCGGCTGCATCGGTGAGACCGGCGGCCACGGCCATGGCCGGCAGGAAGCTGACGCCGAGTCCTGAGCCCACCATCTGCACCAGGGTCGGCAGGGAGGTGGCGGCGAAGGGACCGTCGTCGGTGTTGGCCCGAGGCGCCTTGAGGCCGCAGGCGGCCAGGGCGTGCTCGCGCAGGCAATGGCCGTCCTCCAGCAGGATCATCTCCTCCCGCTCCAGCTCGTCGGGCGGGGTGGCGCTCATCTGGGCCAGGGGATGGTTGGCCGGCAGGGCGGCGACCAGCTCGTCATCGGTCACATGGGCCAGATCCAGGCCCGCCGTCTCATACGGCAGGGCGATCAGGGCGGCGTCCAGCTGGCCGGCCTTGAGGCCGGCGATCAGCCGCTGGGTCAGGTCCTCGCGCAGGAACAGGCGCAGATTGGGATATTGCGCGCGCAGCAGGGGGAAGACCCGCGGCAGCAGGAAGGGCGCGACGGTCGGGATCACGCCCAGTCGGAAGCGTCCGGCCAGGGGCTGGCCGGCGTGGCGGGCCTCCTGAACCATCTCCTCGGCCTCGTTGAGGATGGTGGCGGCCCGGCGCAGGGCGGCCTCGCCCACGGCGGTCAGGATCACCCCGGTCCGCGCCCGGTCGACCACTGGGGCGCCCAGCGTGCGCTCCAGTTCCTGGATGCCGGCCGACAGGGTGGGCTGGGTGACATGGGCGGCCTCGGCGGCGCGGCCAAAGGCGCCGTGCTCGGCCAGGGCCTTGAGATATTGCAGTTGGCGAACGGTGGGCAGGATCATGCCTGCAATATAGGCCGCGCCTATCGAATTTCCAAAAACAATCGATTGGACCCAGGGGCTGACCCGGAAGACATTGAGAGCGTCGAGGCGGACGACTTCCAGTCCGCCTTAACGTCCGGGGTTAGCGTCTTCTCTCCCCAAGCGCCGATGCGCCCCCGGACCCCGCCCCCTCAGGCCTGTTCGAAGCTCAAGGGACCTTCCCAGAAGGTCTCCACCAGCTGGTGCTGGGCGCCGGGCCGCCCGGTGGTCAGGAAGCGGCGCGCGCCGCTGGAGCCGGCCTCGATCTCCGGATGGCGTTCCAGATAGCCCGCCAAGGCGGCGGCCGTGGCCTCGGGCTGGTGGATCAGCGGCGTGCCGGGCCTGAGCGCGGCGCGGAACATGTCGGCGATGATCTCATAG
>NZ_JBALUY010000099.1:0-9972 GCF_036963605.1 Phenylobacterium sp.
GCCGGCGCCCGCGGTGACCCTCAGCGCGGTCTCAGCCGCCGCCAGCGGGGCGTCCGGCTGGGCTTCGAGGGCGTCGCGGGCCGCCAGCAGACCGCCCTGCAGGGCGGCGGCCTCGCCGTCCAGGCGCGCCGCCAGGGCCTCGGCACGACCGGGCAGAACCACGCCCAACTGGCTCGCGCTGGTCGGCTCGCTCTGGATTCGCGCGACGGCGAAGGCGGTATAGACGGCCATCAGCAGCAGGGTGGTGAGGATCGCCACCCGCGCGAACGCAAAGGTCGGCGGCGGCCGGGACCCGGGGGCCACGTCTCCACCGCGACGCCGGCCCTGTGTCCGAGCCGCGCTTTTGCGTCCGCGTCCGGCCAACCCCGCCGCTCCTTGCCCTCAAAAATCGAGTCACCCTGCGAAGCAGAGTCTAGGCGCGCGGACTCACCACGTCACGAGTCATACCGTCGCGCTTGTGGGCCGATCGTCTCCGGCCCGCCCGATCGCTGGCGCGGGCCGGCGATCGGGGCGTCTCCTAGTCCTCGGCCAGGGCGCGGGAGGCCAGTTCGTAGACGTTCTTGGACAGGCCGGACTGGGCGACGATGCGCTCCAGTTGGCCGCGCATCAGGGCGCCCAGTTCGGGCTTGTACCGCCGCCAGCCGCCCAGGGGCTCCAGCAGGCGGGCCGCCGTCATGGGGTTATAGCCGTCGACCATCAGGATCTGGTCGGCCAGGAACTGGTAGCCGGCGCCGCTGGGATCGTGGAACCGGGCCGGATTGCCGGCGGCGAAGGTCCCTACCAGCGCCCGCAGGCGATTGGGGTTCTTGGCGTCAAAGGCAGGATGGGCGGTCAGGCCCAGGACGCGGCCGATCGCGCCCTCGTCCGGCGCCCGCGCCTGCAGGGCGAACCACTTGTCGATGACCAGGGGCTCGCCCTTCCAGCGCTCATAGAAGTCGGCCAGGGCCTTCTCGAACGGCTCGCCGCCGATCTGCATGAGGGCCGACAGGCCGCCCATGGCGTCGGTCATGTTGCCGGCCGCCTCATAGTGGCCAAAGGCGCGCTCTGCGTTCTCGGCGTGGGGATCGGCGGCCAGGATTTCCAGGGCCATGTTGCGCAGGGCGCGGCGACCGGCGCCGGCGGCGTCGGGGGAGAATTCCCCCAGGTCCTGCAGGCCGGTGTGCAGCCGACCCAACTCTTCGGCCAGGTGCACGGCCAGCCGGGCGCGCAGGGCGCTACGGGCCAGATGGATGGCGGCCGGGTCGGCCGGCTGCTGGGCCAGGGCCAACTCGGATTCGCTGGGGAGGGCGAGCAGCAGGGCCTTGAAGGACGGATCGGCGGCCTGGTCGGACAGGGCGCGGCCGACGGCCTCGGCATAGCGTTCCTCGCCCACCTCGTCGGGGGCTCTGGCGCTGCGGGCCAGCATCAGGTCGCGGGCGAGGTCCTGGCCGGCCTCCCAGCGGTTGAACAGGTCCGGATCGGCGGCCAGCTGGACATAGCGGTCCTTGGGCGCCGCGTCCGTGGTCAACACCACAGGCGCCGAGAAGCCGCGCAGGGCCGAAAGCACCGGTTCGCGGTCGACGCCGGTAAGGGTGACGCTGGTCTTCGCCGCATCCAGCACGACGACCGTCTCATCGACAGCCTGGCCGTCCCGCTCGAAGGCGAGCGTGCGGCCTTCGCCGTCGAGCAGGCCAAGGCGCACCGGGATGGGCAGGGGCTTCTTGCTGGCTTGGCCCGGCGTGGGCGGGGTCTTCTGGCTCAGGTCGAGGGTCAGGGTCTGGGCGGCGGCGTCATAGGTGCGGCGAACGTCGAGGCGCGGCGTGCCGGCCTGCTCGTACCAGTCGAAGAAGTTCGACAGGTCCTGTCCAGAGGCCTCGGCGAAGCATTCGATGAAGGCCTCCACCGTGGTGGCGTGGCCGTCCCAGCGATCGAAATAGAGATCCATGCCCTTCCGGAACGCCTCGGCCCCGATCAGGGTCTTGAGCATGCCGATGATCTCGGAGCCCTTCTCATAGATGGTCGCGGTGTAGAAGTTGTCGATCTTCAGATAGCTCGACGGCCGCACCGGGTGGGCCAGCGGCCCCTGATCCTCGGAGAACTGACGGGCGCGCAGCGCCTTGACGTCCTTGATCCGCTGGACGGCGGCGCCACGCATGTCGGCGGAAAAGCTCTGGTCGCGGAAGACGGTCAGGCCTTCCTTCAGGCACAGCTGGAACCAGTCCCGGCAGGTGATGCGGTCGCCGGTCCAGTTGTGGAAATACTCGTGGGCGACCACGCTCTCGATCCGCTCATAATCGAAGTCGGTGGCGGTCGCCTGATCGGCCAGCAGGAGGGAGGAGTTGAAGATGTTCAGCCCCTTGTTCTCCATCGCCCCGAAATTGAAGTCCCGCACGGCGACGATCATGAAGAGGTCGAGGTCGTATTCGCGGCCGAACGCCTCCTCGTCCCACTTCATGGAGCGCTTGAGGGCGTCCATGGCGTAGACGGCGCGGTCGGCCATGCCGGGATCGACATAGATGCGCAGGTCCACCTTGCGCCCGCTCATGGTGACGAGGCTGTCCTCGAGCACGTCGAGCTCGCCGGCCACCAGGGCGAAGAGGTAGCAGGGCTTGGGAAAGGGGTCGTTCCAGACGGCGTAGTGGCGGCCGTCCGGCGTCTGGCCGGATTCCATCAGATTGCCGTTGGACAACAGCCGCTGGAACGCCTTGTCGGCGGTCATCCGCACCGTATAGCGGGCCAGGACGTCAGGCCGGTCCGGGAACCAGGTGATCTTGCGGAAGCCCTCGGCTTCACACTGGGTGCAGAACCGCCCGCCGGACATGTAGAGGCCATCCAGCGAGGTGTTGGCGGCCGGATCGATCTCAACCTCGGTCTCCAGCACGAAGGCGTCGGGGACCTGGGCGATGGTCAGGTGCTCAGCGTCGATGACCCGGTCGGCCTCGGCCAGGACGCGGCCGTCGATGGCCACCGAGATCGGCGTGAGCCGCTCGCCGTTCAGCACCAGGGGCTCGGCATGGTCGCCGTTGCGGCGCAGGCTGAGCCTGGCCTTCACCCGGGTGGCGCTGGGCTGCAGGTCGAAGTCCAGGTGGATCTCGTCCACCAGGAAGGCCGGTGGGCGATAGTCGGACAGGCGGATCGGCTGGGGCGTTTCGGTGCGCATCCCCCGATGTAACCCTGCAGGACGACCCTCGCCAGAGGCGGCGAGAGCGCAAAGGCGTCAGGCGGCGTCTTCTGCGGCTTCCGGGGGCGCCTCTGCGGCGGCGGGGATCTGCTGCAGGAACCGGTCCACCTTGCGGGCCTCCTCGGCCAGGCGGCGGATTTCCGGCGGCGCGTCCTCCGGCGCCTCGTCTACCAGGGCCGCCAGATGGCGCGATATGGACAGGAGCCGCCTGGTGGAGGCGATCAGCCGGGCCTGGAATTCGATCTTCAGCGGGTCGCGGTCATATTCAGCGCCGGGCACCCGCCAGCCGCCCCAGTCATTGGCGTCGGTGACCACCACCGGATAGGTGCCGGGATAGGGATGGTGGGCGCAGTCATCGGGTTGTTGCCACTTGTTGCGCGCCCGCAGGAGCCGCCAGCTGGGCTCATCATCGTTGATGAGGTCGTGGCTCGACTGCTCGGGACGCAGCTCATGGGCGTGGAAGTCGCGGCCCAGGCCCACATCATAGGTCACCCGCACAGGCTCGTCGAAGCCGCGGGCCCAGACCGGCACGATCTTTTCGATCACCGCCCAGGCGCCGACGCTTTCGACCCAGACCTTTTGATTACGTTGGAAGACAGCCTTGGCCATACGCACCACCACACAGAATTTCGTCCATAAGACCCTGAAATCCTTGACGCGAGGTCAATCTTTCCACGCCGGCTGCGATGCGTATGGTGGGGGTTCAGGGAAACGCAGACGCCGCGAACCGGCGGGATAGACGGGCATGAATTTCGATTTTTCCGACGACCAGAAGTTTCTGAAGGGCGAGGCGCGCAAGTTCCTCGACGCCCAGTGTCCCACCAGCCGGGTGCGAAAGGTCCTCGACGAAGACGCCAAGGCCTATGACGAGGATCTCTGGAAAGCCGTGGTCGGCCAGGGCTGGCTGGGGGCCGCCATTCCCGAGGAATACAACGGCCTGGGCCTGGGGCGGCTGGAGCTGTGCGTGATCGCCGAGGAGCTCGGCCGCGCCGTCGCCCCGATCCCGTTTGCCTCCACCGTCTACTTCCTGGCCGAGGCGATCATGCTGGCGGGCTCGGACGAGCAGAAGACCTATCTGCTGCCGCGCATCGCGGCTGGCGAGGTCATCGGCGCCATGGCGGTGTCCGAAGGTCCCGGCGTCACCACCGCCTCGACCCTGCAGGCGAGCGTTGAGGGCGGAAAACTCAATGGCGTGAAGCTGCCGGTGACCGATGGCGACATCGCCACCGTCGCCCTGGTGCTGGCCAAGGAGAACGGCCGGCCGGGCCTGTTCATCGCCGACCTGACCGACCCGTCGGTGACCCGGGAGTCGCTGAAAACGCTCGATCCGACGCGGGACGCTGCGCGCCTGACCTTCAAGGATGCGCCCGTGAAGCGTCTCGGCGAGGCCGGCCAGGGCCTGGAACTGCTGGAGCAGATCAATGACCGCGCCGCGGTCCTGCTGGCCTTCGAGCAGTGCGGCGGCGCCGACCGTTGCTTGGAGATGGCCAAGGGCTACGCCCTGGAACGCTACGCCTTCGGCCGGGTGATCGGCTCCTACCAGGCCATCAAGCACAAGCTGGCCGACATCTACGTCAAGAACGAGCTGGCCCGCTCCAACGCCTATTACGGCGCCTGGGCGCTGAACACCGGAGCGGCCGAACTGCCCGTGGCCGCCAGCGCCGCGCGGATCGCCGGCTCCGAGGCCTACTGGTTCGCGGCCAAGGAAAACATCCAGACCCATGGGGGCATCGGCTTCACCTGGGAGATGGACTGCCATCTGCACTACCGGCGTTCGCGCCAGCTTTCTCTCGTGGCCGGGGCGCCGCGGGTCTGGAAGGAACGGCTGGTCAGCCAGCTCGAACGCCGCAACGCCGCCGCCTGATAGGGATCAAGATCATGGACTTCAAAGACACCCCCGAAGAGGCCGCCTACCGCCAGCAGGTGCGCGAGTGGCTCAACGCCAATGCGCCCAAGAAGCGTGAGGGCGAACCCGACCCCTTAGGCGAATCCAGCGACGGCCTGGCCGCCTCCAAGGCCTGGCAGGCCAAGAAGGCCGCCGCCGGCTATGCCTGCATCACCTGGCCCAAGGAATGGGGCGGGCAGGGCGGCAACCCGATCCAGCAGGTGATCTTCGGCCAGGAGGAATCGGCCTTCCCGACCCCGGGCAATCCGTTCCAGATCGGCCTGGGCATGTGCGTGCCCACCGTCATGACCTTCGCCGATGAAGACACCAAGAAGCGCTTCGTCGGTCCTGCCATGCGCGGCGAGGAAATCTGGTGCCAGCTGTTCTCCGAACCGTCGGGCGGCTCCGACGTGGCCGGCGCCCGCACCCGGGCCGAGCGCGCGCCGGACGGTTCCGGCGACTGGATCATCAACGGCCAGAAGGTGTGGACCACCGGGGCCCAGTTCTCAGACTTCGGCATCGTCATCTGCCGCACCAATCCGGACGCGCCCAAGCACAAGGGCATGACCATGTTCTGGATCGACATGAAGGATCCGGGCGTGGAGGTGCGACCGATCCACCAGATGTCGGGGGGCTCGGGCTTCAACGAGGTCTTCTTCACCGACCTGCGGGTCAAGGACAGCCAGCGCCTGGGGGCGGTGGATGACGGCTGGCGGGTCTCCCTCGTCACCCTGATGAACGAACGCCTGGCGGTGGGCGGTTCATCCGGCGCCGGCTGGAGCGCCTTCATGGAGGCGGCCCGCGAAACGCCGGGCCTCGACGGCGGCGCGGCCATCAAGGACCAGGCCCTGCGGGAGAAGCTGGCCGACTGGTATGTCCAAGCCGAAGGCCTCAAGCACACCCGCAACCGGACCATGACAGCGCTGTCCAAGGGTGAGACCCCGGGACCGGAAAGCTCTATCGGCAAGATCATCTCGGCCGTGCAGATGCAGGACCTGGCCAATTCGGCCGTGGAGATGCTCGATCAGTACGGGATCATCAACGATCCGGCGCTGGCGCCGCTGCGCGGGGCCTTCCACGCCTCGCTGATGTCGGCGCCGGGCATGCGGATCGCCGGCGGCACCGACGAGATTCTGCGCAACATCATCGCCGAGCGCGTGCTCGGTCTGCCCGGCGACATCCGGGTGGACAAGGATGTGGCCTTCAAGGATCTACCGACCGGGCGCTAGGCTCAGCCGGTCATGGCCAGGGGACGGGCAGGTGCCGTCCCCTGGACCATGTCGCCATAGAGGCGCATCAGGCCCTGGAAGGTGGCGGCCCAGCTGTGGCGCGTCTCGACGCGTCGCCGTGCGGCTGCAGACACCGCTTCCAGGTCGCGGGCGAACAGGGCCTCTATCGCCTCGGCCAGCGCGCAGGGCGTGACGCCCGTCGCCGGCTGGCCAACCGTCTCGTCGATCAGCTCGCCGACCCCGCCCCGGCGCGGCCCGACCACTGGCGTGCCCGAGGCCAGGGCTTCGAGCACGGCCAAGCCGAAGGGCTCGTTCTCATTGGCGTGCAAAAAGGCGTCGGCGCTGGCCAAGAGGCCCGCCAGAACCTGGGCGTCGGCCTCATAGTCCAGCGAGATCACCCGGGCAGACGGGCGAGCATCCTTGCCCGCCCCCACCAGCAGCAGGCGATAGGGGCCGCCAAGACGCTCCACGGCGGCGATCATCGCCTCGATATTCTTCTCCCGCGCCGGCCGGCCGATGAAGGTCAGCAGCCGCGTGTCGGCGGCGAGCCCCAGACGACCCAGCAGGCCTGCCCGATCGCCTCGGTCCGGGTGGAAGAGATCGATATCCACGCCCAGGGGCTGGACCGTCACATCGCCGACCCCGGCCTCGGCCAGACGTGCGGCCATATGGCGGCTGGGCGCGATCACCCGGTCAAAGCGCGCGAAGGTCTCGGCCCACTGCCGTGTGGCCGGAGCCCGAGCCCATTCGCCCAGGTGGAGGGCGGCCAGGGCTCCGGCGTCCGTATGGCAGAATCCGACCACCGGCCGGCCTAGCGCCTGCCCCGCCTCGATCGCGGCCAAGCCAGGCACAAAGACGTCGCCGGCCTCAACCAGGTCTGGCTCGAGCAGGGCGATCCTCTCGGCCCACTTGGTCACGCTGGCCGGCATGCGATAGCCGTCGCCGAAGGGCAGGCGGGCGGCGGCGATGGTCACCAGGCCCGGGCCGGCCTGGCCCGTCCGGCGGCCCGGCGCGACGATCGTGTGAGCGACGTCGGGCCGGTTTCGACGAAGCCAATCCCGCTTGGCCAGCAGGTAGCGTTTCACCCCGCCGGAGCGAGGGGCGTACATCATGGTCGCGTCAACCAGATGGAGGCTGTTCGGTCCTTCGCCCGCGCCGGGAAGATCAGCATCCAGCCTCAGCCGCGCCAGACCATCTCCGCTCCAGGTGGGGTTTTGAAACACAGCCACGCCCTTTCGACCCGCCGATTGTTCCTTTGACCTATCAACGGAGGGGGCGGGTTTTTGATCCGCGGACCTAGCGCCCCGAGGTTGCGACCTGGCCGTCCTGCGCGGCGCGGACCAGGGTGATGAATTCGGCCCGGTCGCCATCGACGTCCTGGCCTCGCGCGCCCTGGGCCAGGGTCTCGATGTCGTCCCAGCCGAAGCGCTCGGACACCCATGGATCGTCCCGCAGCTTCTGGCCGAAGGCGGCGACGGCGACGGCCCAGCGGGTCGCCTCCGGCGCGCGGGGGAGGCTCGCAGCGCGGTCGGCCCGGGTGATGGGGCGGCTCATCATCTGGGACTCGGTCTCGCCGGGCGCCTTGTATCGCACCTTGAGAAAGGCGAGCTCGTCTCCGCCGGCCGGCGAAGACGTCCTCGATTGATAGCGCAACGGATCGCTGGAGGGTCGAGCCCCGACCGGGGTGATCTCATAGAGGGCGGTGACCGAGGCGCCCGAGCCGACCTCGCCGGCGTCGACCTGATCGTTGTTGAAGTCTTCCCGGTTCAGGAGCCGCGTCTCGTAGCCGATGAGGCGGTATTCGGCGACCGTGGCGGGGTTGAACTCCACCTGGATCTTCACGTCGTCGGCGATGGGGAACAGGCTGGCCGGCAGGTCGTCGCGGAACAGCCGCCGAGCCTCGGCCAGGGTGTCGATATAGGCCGCCGTGCCGTTGCCGTTCTGGGCCAGGCTCTGCATCATCACGTCGTTATAGTTGCCGCGACCAAAGCCGTAGACCGACAGATAGACGCCGCTCCGGCGCTTCTCGGTGACCAGGTCCTTCATCCGCTCGGGGTCAGCCACGCCGACGTTGAAATCCCCGTCCGTCATCAGGATCACGCGGTTGACCGCCTCGGGGTCGAAGTTCTGGGCCGCCAGGTCGTAGGCCAGGGTCAGGCCTGCGCCGCCTGCGGTGGAGCCGCCGGCTTCCAGCGCGCCGAGCGCGCACCGCATCATCAGCTTCTGGGTCCCCTCGGTGGGCGCCAGGACCGCGCCAGCCGACCCGGCGTAGGCGACCATCGCGACGCGATCCTCCGGCCCGAGCTGGTCGATCAGCACATTCATCGCCTTTTTGGCCAGCGGCAGGCGATCCTCGCTCCACATGGAGCCGGAGGTGTCGATGAGGAAGACCAGATTGAGCGGCGGCTGCGCGCTTGTCGCCAGCTCATAGCCCTGCAGGCCGATATGCAGAATTTCTCGCTCCGCCGACCAGGGGGAGGGGGCGAGGCTGACGCTGGCGGCGAAGGGAGCCTGGCCGCGGCGGGGCGGGGCGTAGCCATAGTCGAAATAGTTGATCAGTTCCTCGACCCGAACGGCGTCCGATGGCGGCCTTGCACCATCGTTCAGGAACCTTCGGACATTGGCGTAGCTGGCGGTGTCCACATCGATCGAGAAGGTCGAGACGGGCTCTTCGGCCGTGCGCCTGACCGGGTTGGGCGTAGCGTTGGGGTAACGCTCGGTGTCGCGGGGGGAAACGGTGAAGCCCGGCTGCGGCGCGATGCGGGAGCCCGTGACCACGACACTCTCCTGGACGCTGGGCGCCCCCGACTTCTGCCGGACCGTGGGCGCGGGCAAGGGCGGGATGGCGACGGTTGGCCGAGGCGGCGGCGCGCTGAGCATCTGACCCGAGCGATTGCGCCGGTCCTCTCGCGGCGGCGCAAAGCCCAGGGCCGCGCAGGCCTCCGCCGTGGGGACCCCGTCGCGAACCCGCGGCGCTGTGCTGGCCGAGAGCGGCGCCAGCGCCACAAGCCCCGCGAGGCCGAATGTGAAAACGGAGCGTGTCGCAGGCAGCGCCATGTCGGGGTCCTCGTCTCAGGGGCCTCAACCTGGAGTTTGAGCGCTGCACTAGGGCAAAAAATAGACGATCCCCGTTCGTCGAGCGTCGTCCTCAGGCGCGCAACCGCTCGTGTGGGAAAACAACGGTCTCCGCCGGGGTGAGCTTGACAGTAGGGCGTGCGGTGCGGCTACTTCCAGAATAACTATGGTTAATGAGTTCTGAACCAGGGGAGCCAAGGGCATGGTCCAGCACTCGGACCGACCGCTGCGCGAAGGCGTACGCAAGGGTTTGACCCTCGCCCTGCTCGTAGCCCTCGTTCCGCTCATGGGGTGCGAGCCCCGGGGCGCGGCGCCGGGGTCCAGAAGCGCAGGCCTGGCCTGTCCACGCCCGCAGGCCTTCCTCACCACCCAGGAATTCAACGCCCAGGAACAGCAGCTTCGCGCCCTGCGTCAGCAGGCCTTCGCCGGCGACTTCTTCGCCCAGGTCGACCTGGCGCGGCGCTATGGCGGCCGGGAGGCGGAGGCCCGCAAGACCTATGACCCGGTGGAGGCGGCCGTCTGGTACGAGCTGGCCCTGGCCAATCCCGACGGCTTTGCGCCCATCGTCACGGCCCGCCAGAACCGCCGGCTGGGCGGCGCGCGGCTGGAGGACTGCCGCGAGG
>NZ_JBALUY010000100.1:0-9845 GCF_036963605.1 Phenylobacterium sp.
GCCGGGCATGTATATCGGCGGCACCGACGAGCGGGCGCTGCACCACCTGTTCGCCGAGGTGCTGGACAACGCCATGGACGAGGCCGTCGCCGGCCACGCCAAGTTCATCGAGGTGCATCTCGACGCGGACGGCTATCTGAGCGTCAGGGACGATGGCCGCGGCATTCCCGTCGATCCCCACCCCAAGCACCCAGGCAAGTCAGCCCTGGAAGTCATCATGACCGTCCTGCACTCGGGCGGGAAATTCTCCGGCAAGGCCTATGAGACCTCCGGCGGCCTGCACGGGGTGGGCGTCTCGGTGGTCAACGCCCTGTCCGAACGGGTGGAGGTCACCGCCTGGAAGGACGGCTTCGAATGGAGCCAGGCCTTCGCCCGCGGCAAGCCACTGGGATCGATCGAGAAGGGCCAACCGACCCGCAAGCACGGCACGGCGATCCGTTTCCTGCCTGATCCGCAGATCTTCGGCGAAGGCGCGGCCTTCAAGCCCGCCAGGCTGTACCGGATGGCCAGGTCCAAGGCCTATCTGTTCGGCGGGGTGGAAATCCGCTGGAAATGCGATCCGGCCCGTATCCAGGACCAGACGCCGGCCGAGGCCGTGTTCCGCTTCCCCAACGGCCTGGCCGACTATCTGGCTGAGCAGGTGGAGAAGGTCGAGACCGTCACCCCCGAACCCTTCGCCGGGCGCTTCGCCCGCCAGGGCGAGGCGGGGGCCGTAGAATGGGCCATCACCTGGACCGCCGAGGGCTTCGGCGAGGCCGACGGCTTCATGCGGTCCTACTGCAACACCGTGCCGACGCCCGAAGGCGGCACCCATGAGGCTGGCCTGCGCGCCGCCCTCACCCGCGGCCTCAAGGCCTATGCGGAGCTGACCAACGAGAAGCGCGGCGCAGTCATCACCGCCGAGGACGTGCTCGCCCAGGCCGGCGCCCTGATCAGCGTGTTCGTGAAGAACCCCGAATTCCAGGGCCAGACCAAGGAGCGCCTGTCCTCCAGCGACGCCCAGCGCCTGGTGGAGGCCGCCCTGCGCGATCCCTTCGACCACTGGCTGACGGCCCAGCCCAAGGCCGCCAGCACCCTGCTGGCCTTCGTCATCGACCGCGCCGAAGAGCGGCTGAAGCGGCGCAAGGACCGCGACGTGGCGCGGTCCTCGGCCACCCGCAAGCTCCGCCTGCCCGGCAAGCTGGCCGACTGCGCCATCCAGGCCTCGGCCGGCACAGAGCTGTTCCTGGTCGAGGGCGATTCGGCCGGCGGCTCGGCCAAGCAGGCCCGCGACCGCCGCACCCAGGCCATCCTGCCCCTGCGCGGCAAGATCCTGAACGTGGCCTCGGCCGGCGCCGACAAGCTGGTGGCCAACAAGGAGCTCAGCGATCTCCTGCTGGCGCTGGGCGTCCAGACCGGCGCCAAGTTCCGCGAGGAAGACCTGCGCTATGAGCGCATCGTCATCATGACCGACGCCGACGTGGACGGCGCCCACATCGCATCCCTGCTGATCACCTTCTTCTACCGCACCATGCCCGACCTGATCCGGGCCGGACGACTCTTCCTGGCCCTCCCCCCGCTCTACCGGATCAGCCATGGGGGCAAGACGGTCTACGCCCGCGACGACGCCCACCGCGAGGAGCTGATGGCCACTGACTTCAAGGGCAAGAAGCCCGAGATCGGCCGCTTCAAGGGCCTGGGCGAAATGATGCCGGCCCAGCTCAAGGAAACCACCATGGACCCGGCCAAGCGCATCCTGGCGCGGGTGACCCTGCCGCGGGCCGAGGAGTCGGTCATCGACCTTGTCGAGGCCCTGATGGGCCGCAAGGCCGAACTTCGCTTCCGCTTCATTCAGGAGAATGCGGAATTCGCCACCGAAGATCTCGATGTCTGAGACCTGCCGCATTGTGCGAACAATCGGCGCTCCATGGACCCGCGGCGCCGTGTCATGCGTTGACTTGAAAGCGCTTCCGCCTATGTTCCGCGGCGCGCGTCGATCACGCCGCGCTTGTCGATCGGGGGCGCAACTTGACGTCCGCTGATCTTGATTTGCCGATGAATGACTGAATTTTCCTCTCTGGGCCTGTCGGATTCGACGCTGAAGGCCATCGCCGAAACCGGCTACACTGACGCCACGCCCATCCAGGAGGCGGCCATTCCGGTCGCCCTGGCCGGTCGCGATGTCCTGGGCATCGCCCAGACAGGCACGGGCAAGACCGCCGCCTTCACCCTTCCGATGATCGACCGCCTTGCTGCGGGCCGGGCCAAGGCCCGCATGCCCCGGGCGCTGGTCATCGCGCCGACCCGCGAGCTGGCCGACCAAGTCGCCTCCTCCTTCGAGCGGTACGCCAAGTATCATCGCCTGAGCTGGGCCCTACTGATTGGCGGCGTCTCGTTCGGCGATCAGGAAGCCAAGCTCGACCGGGGCGTCGATGTGCTCATCGCCACGCCGGGCCGTCTGCTGGACCATTTCGAGCGCGGCAAGCTGCTGCTCACCGGCGTGCAGATGCTGGTGGTCGACGAAGCCGACCGCATGCTCGACATGGGCTTCATCCCCGACATCGAACGCATCTTCAAGATGACGCCGCCGCGCCGCCAGGTGCTGTTCTTCTCGGCCACCATGCCGCCGGAGATCACCCGCCTGACCAAGCAGTTCCTCAACGATCCGACCCGGATCGAGGCGAGCCGCCCGGCGACCACGGCCGAGACCATCACCCAATACATCTGCGACCTGCCGGTCTCGGACTCCAAGGCCAAGCGCGCAGCGCTGCGCGCCCTGGCCGAACGGGCCGACGTCAAGAACGGCATCGTCTTCTGCAACCGGAAGACCGAGGTCGATATCGTCGCCAAGTCGCTCAAGACCCACGGCTTTGATGCCTCCCCGATCCATGGCGACCTGGACCAGGCGACGCGCACGCGAACTCTGGAAAGCTTCCGCAAGGGCGAGCTGAAGTTGCTGGTGGCCTCCGACGTCGCCGCACGCGGCCTCGATATCCCAGCCGTCAGCCACGTCTTCAACTACGACGTCCCGCACCATGCCGACGACTATGTGCACCGGATCGGCCGTACGGGCCGTGCCGGCCGCACTGGCGAGACCTACATGATTGTCACCCCGGCGGACTCCAAGTCCCTGGACAAGGTGCTGAAGCTGATCGGCCAGACCCCGCAGAAGGTCGATCTCGACCTCGACTGGGCGAGCCTGACCGACGAGCGCGGCGGACGCAGCGGCGGTCGCAGCAGCAGCGGTCGCAGCGCCGGCGGCCGTGGGGGCGAATCCCGTTCCTCCAGCCGCAGCCGCCGTCCGGAACGGACAGAGCCGGCAACCGAACCCACCCCAGCTGTCGAGGCCGCAGCGCCGGCCCCGGCCATCTCGGAAACGGTTGAGGAAAAGCCCCGCCGGAGCCGCTCGCGCAGCCGTTCGGCTGAGGCGCCAGCCGCTGCGCCGGCCCAGGCGTCCCCCGTCGAACCGGAGGCCAAGCCCCGGGAGACCGCCCGCCGCGAACGCCCGGCCCGCAAGGCTGAAACGCCGCCAGAAGCCACGCCGGCGCCTCGCCAAGGTCGGGCTGAACGCCCGATCCGGGGTGTGAAGACCCGCGATGAGGCTGATGACAACCGCAACGGCGTCCGCGGCTTCGGCTCCGACACGCCGGCCTTCCTGCTGCGCCCCACGCCCACCCGCGACGACTGATATCAGCGCACGCCGAGCTCGGCTTTAACGGCTCGTTCGGCTCTGCCCGCTAACCTCTGTTCGACGAATAAGGGGAATATCTGCGGTCCCGAGAGGCGACAGCGGAGGGCGGGGAACACGACAAATGTCTCAAGAAGTCGAGACCAAGCTCCGAGGGCCGGAAGGCTTCACTCTGGCGCGCAAGGCCATCGAGCAGATGGAGCGCCATGGAATCTGGCCTACAGCGGTCAATTTTGAACTCTGGGTCAACTATCTGGCTGACCCAGACGGGGCGCTGGGCCAGGAAATCACCCGCCTGCTGCAGATCGGCGACGCCTTCACCGATTCCGTCAGCGAAGGACTGGCCGCCCTCTACCTGCCCAAGGCGAAGCTCAACGACCAGATCCGCGACACGGGCGATCAGTTGAGCCGCGAACTGGCCTCGGTCTCGGCGGCCATCAACTCGGCCAAGAAATCCAGCGAAGCCTACGGCCTGACCCTGGCCACCGCCTCGCAATCGCTCACCGCCGAAGCCGGCATCGCCAGCCTGGAGGCCACGGTGAAGACCTTGGCCGGCGCCACCCAACGGGTGGAGGCCGAGAACAAGTCCCTGGAACGGCGCCTCAGCGAATCCTCCAGCGAGGTGGCCCGGCTTCGCGAACACCTCGAGCAGGTGCGCCGGGACGCCACCACCGACGGCCTGACCAACCTGGCTAACCGCAAGGCCTTCGACGACGAGCTCGAACGCGCCTGCCAGGAGGCCGACGCCACCGGTCACAACCTGACCTTGGCCCTCATCGATATCGACCATTTCAAGGGTTTCAATGACACCTGGGGCCACCAGACCGGCGACCAGGTGATCCGCTATGTCGCCAGCGTCATCGGTCGGCTGGGCGCTACGCCGCGTCTGGCGGCGCGTTACGGCGGCGAGGAATTCGCGATCATCTTCCCGGGCGAGGATCACCATGCCGCCTTCGCCACCCTGGAGGAAATCCGTCAGGAGATCGCCTCGCGGGTGCTTAAGCGGCGTTCGACCAATGAAGATCTGGGCAAGATCACCGTCTCGGCCGGCTTCGCCGAACGTCGACGGGGCGAGAGCGGACATAATGTCATGGAGCGAGCCGACGGCGCCCTCTATGCCTCCAAGCACGGCGGACGCAATCTCGTCAGCATGGCCGATCCCATCCCCAATGCGGCCTGAACCGGCGCCGGCCATTCCCTCCTTGGCTGACGCCGCGTAGGTTCCTCCAGGATCGCGGCCAACGCGACGCAGTACGGAGGACGCCATGACCTATCAGAAGATCAAGACCTCGGTCGCCGAGGGCGTGGCCGTCGTCACCCTGTCCGATCCGGGCACGCTGAATGCCGCTGGCCTCGACCTGATGGCAGAACTCCAGGACGCCATGGACGGCTTCGCCAAGCCGGACTCCGGCGTGCGCTGCGTGGTCATCACCGGTGAGGGCCGAGGCTTCTGTTCAGGCGCCAACCTGTCGGGCCGCGCAGATCCTGCGCCGGCCGCCGCCAGCAAGGAGCCGCCGGATTCCGGCTCGGCCCTGGAGCGAATCTACAACCCCTTCGTCACCGGCCTTCGGAACTATCCGATCCCCATCGTCACGGCGGTGAATGGAGCTGCGGCCGGCATCGGCTGTTCGCTGGCCCTGATGGGCGACCTGATCGTGGCTGGTGAAAGCGGCTACTTCCTGCAGGCCTTCCGCCGGATCGGCCTCGTGCCGGACGGCGGGGCGACCTATCTGCTCAGCCGCATGGTCGGCAAGGCCCGGGCCATGGAGCTCACCCTGCTGGGCGAGAAGCTGCCGGCCCGCACGGCCCTGGAATGGGGCCTGATCAACCGCTGCGTGCCCGACGCCGAGCTGATGGCGACCGCCATGGAGCTGGCCCGCGCCCTGGCCGACGGGCCCAAGGCGCTCGGCTATATCCGCAAGCTGGTCTGGGACGGTCTGGACGCCGAATGGGCCGAACAGCTCCACGCCGAGCGGGTCACGCAACGCGACGCCGGACGCACCGAGGATTCCCGCGAGGGCGTCATCGCCTTCCTGGAAAAGCGGCCCGCCAAGTTCCAGGGCCGCTAAGGCTTAAGCGTCCAGTTCGGCGTCCTGCGGCACGATGGTGACGCTCTCACCGCAGCCGCAGGCGTCGGTCTCGTTGGGATTGCGGAACACGAACTTGGACGACAGCTTGGTGGTCTCGTAGTCGATCACCGTGCCGATGAGGAACAGCACGGCCTTGGGCTCGATCAGGATGGTCACGCCCTTGTCCTGCACGACTTCGTCCATGGGATCGGCGGTCTCGGCATATTCCAGGACGTATTCCTGTCCGGCGCAGCCGCCGTTCTTCACCCCGACCCGCAGGCCGGCATAGGGCTTTTCCGCCCGCGCCATGATCTCCTGCACCCGGGCCGCAGCCGTCTCCGTCAGGGAGACCACCTGGGGCCGGGGACGGCGCGCGCGGGGGGCTGGCGTGATGCTGAGGTTTTCCATGATCAGAATATGGGGTCAGAACATGTTCAATTGAAGCTTGGCCTCGTCCGACATCCGCGAGGGATCCCATGGCGGATCAAAGACCAGCTCGACATTGCAGGATTTGAGGCCGGGAATCTCCATCACCGCGTCCTGCACCCAGCCGGGCATCTCGCCAGCCACCGGGCAGCCCGGCGCGGTCAGGGTCATGTCGATGGCCACATCCTTCTGGTCGGACACATCCACCTTGTAGATGAGGCCGAGCTCGTAGATGTCGACCGGGATTTCCGGGTCATAGACCGACTTCAGCTTGTCGATCAGCTGGTCGGTCAGGGCGTCGAGCTCCGCCTTTGACAGCGGCGCTGCGTCCTCGGTGTGGGTGGGGGCGTCATCCATGGCGTTCACGCGAAAAAAGCTTGAGTCTTGGAAAGGGATTGGACGAAAGCATCGATATCGGCCTCGGTATTGTAGAGACCGATCGAGGCTCGGGCGCTGGAAGTCACGCCAAAGCGCCGCATCAGCGGCTCGGCGCAGTGGGTCCCCGCGCGGACGGCGACGCCGTAACGGTCGAGGATCTGGGCCACGTCATGGGCGTGGGCGCCCTCCATCATGAAGGACAGGATGGCGCCCTTGTTCGGCGCCTCGCCGATCACGCGCAGCCAGTTGGCGCCGGCCAGCCCCTCCATCATACGATCGTAGAGCCGGGCCTCGTGGGCGGCGATGGCGGGACGGTCCAGGCCGTTCATCCATTCGATCGCCGCCCCCAGGCCGATCGCCTCGATGATCGGCGGCGTGCCGGCCTCGAACCTGTGGGGCGGATCGGCATAGGTGATCGCCTCCTCGGTCACCAGAGCGATCATCTCCCCGCCCCCCTGATAGGGCGGCAGGTCGGCCAGCCGCTCGGCCTTGCCATAGAGGATGCCGATGCCGGTCGGGCCATAGAGCTTGTGGCCGGAGAAGACATAGAAGTCGGCGTCGATGGCCTTCACGTCCACCGGCTGGTGGACGATGGCCTGGCAGCCATCGACCAGGACGAGGGCCCCGGCCTCGTGCGCCATGCGCGCCATGTCCATCGCCGGATTGACGGTCCCAAGCACGTTGGACATGTGGCTGAAGGCGACGACCTTGGTGCGCGGCCCCAGCATCTGCCGGAAGGCGTCCAGGTCGAGTTCGCCCGTGTCCGTCACCGGCGCAAAGCGCAGGACCACGCCCAGGCGCTCGCGCAGGAAGTGCCAGGGGACGATATTGGCGTGGTGCTCCATCTGGGTGAGCAGGATCTCATCGCCAGCCGCCAGCGTGCCGGCCAGGCCCGCGGCCACCAGGTTGATCGCCTCGGTGCCGCCCTTGGTGAAGACGACCTCGCCCTCGTCGGCATTGATGAAGCGCGCCACCGAGCGGCGGGCGGCCTCATAGGCCTCAGTGGTTTCATTGGCCAGCGTGTGCAGGCCCCGGTGAACGTTGGCGTAGGAATGCTCCATCGCCCCGGTCATGGCCTCGATCACCGCCCGCGGCTTCTGGGCCGAGGCCGCAGAGTCCAGATAGACCAGCGGCTTGCCGTTCACCTGTCGCTGCAGGATGGAGAACTCGGCCCGCACGGTTTCCACGTCGAAGGCCATCAGGCGATCTGCCCATCTTGCGCCCAGGACCGCAGGTGCTCGCGCACAGCCTCAGTCTCGATCCGGTCTATGACCTCGCCGATGAAGGCCTCGGTGAGCATGGCCCGGGCCACATCCTCGGGCATGCCCCGCTGGCGGGCGTAGAACAGGGCGTCCTCGTCCAGGGCGCCCACCGTATTGCCGTGGGCGCAGGCCACGTCGTCGGCGAAGATCAGCAGCTCGGGCTTGGCGTCCACCTCGGCCCGATCCGACAGGACCAGCGCATGGTGGCCCATGCGCGCATCGGTGCGGTCGGCGCCGGGGCTGACCGTAATGCGGCCCTGGAAGACCGCCCGGGCCTGATCATCGACCACGCCCTTGATGAGCTGATCGGTGGTCCCGTCCGTGCCGGCGTGATTCACCGCGCTGGTCAGGTCGGCATGGCCGCGGCCGCGCACCCGATAGGCGCCGTCCATCCGCACCGCGGCGTCGCAGCCGGGATGGGTGACACGGGTCTCCAGCCGCTGGCGTTTGGCGCCGGCGGTCAGCGTGGTCTGGGCCAGTCGCGCCCGTGGGGCGAGGTCTACCGTGGCGGTGCTGACGCTGACGGCGTCCTCGTCATCCTGGGCCAGGATGATCCGCTCCAGCACGGCGTCCTCGGCAAGGGTGATCGCAAGGTTCGCATCGGCGAGGTAGCTCGCCGCCAGGCCCTCATAGGACTCCAGCAGGGTCAGGCGCGCGCCGGCGTCCAGGCTGATCGACAGGCTCGCCCCATGGGCGGTCGCCGCCGTGGCCGAGACGAAGCGCAGCCGAACGATGCGGGTTTCGCCCGGCGCCAGTCGTAGCAGGGCTTCATCGCCTAGCGTACGGCCGTTGACCACCAGGATCTCGGTCTCGCCCAGGTCGCCGAACGGACCAGGCTTAGCCGGCGCCGCCACCGCCGGCGACGGCGCGGGCAGCTCGCGGATCAGGGCGCGCAGGTCGGTCCAACGCCAGTCCTCGTCACGACGGCTGGGCAGTTGGGCGACGTCACGGTCGCGGAGGGCGGCGGCGAGGGTCAAGCGGCCCTCGCATACTTGTCATAGCCTTCGCGCTCCAACTCGTGGGCCAGCTCCGGCCCGCCAGAGGCGGCGATGCGACCCGCGGCCAGGACGTGGACCTTGTCGGGGCGGATATAGTCCAGCAGCCGCTGATAGTGGGTGATCACCAGCATCGCGCGATCTGGGCTGCGCAGGGCGTTGACGCCGTCGGCGACGATCTTCAGCGCGTCGATGTCGAGGCCGGAATCGGTCTCATCCAGGATCAGCAGGCGAGGCGAAAGCATCGCCATCTGAAAGATTTCCATTCGCTTCTTCTCACCACCCGAGAAGCCGACGTTCAACGGCCGCTTGAGCATGTCGAAGTCGATTTTGAGCTGGCCAGCCACCTCGCGGGCGCGCTTCAGGAACTCCGGGGCGCTGACCTCTGGCTCGCCGCGGGCCTTGCGCTGAGCGTTCATCGCCGTGCGGATGAAGGTCATGGCCGGAACGCCGGGAATCTCCAGCGGGTACTGGAACGACAAGAACAGGCCGCGGGCGGCCCGCTCATCCGGCTCGAGCGCCAGCAGGTCCTCGCCGTCCAGGGTCGCCGTCCCCTCCGTCACCTCATAGCCCTGACGGCCGGTCAGGACGTAGGACAGGGTCGACTTGCCGGCGCCGTTGGGGCCCATGATCGCGTGGACCTCGCCGGCCGGCAGGTCGAGGGTCAGGCCCTTCAGGATTTCAGCCTCGGCGACGCGGGCGTGCAGGTTGTTGATCGACAGCATCAGCGGGTCTCGTCAGCCAGGAATTGGGCCATGATCAGCAGGGCGTCCTCGACGCTCTCGGCGAACTGCTGCTTGCGGGGCGCCGCCGAGGTGGTGGCGTTGCGCTTGTCGGCGGCGGTGACGCTGACGCGGCCGTCTTCGAAATAGGCGGCGATGCGATAATCCGCATGGTCCAGGGTCACCGTGTAGCGACGTCGCTCCAGCACCAGGTCACGCGCGGCGAGGAACTCGGCGTCCTGGCCCAGAGCCGCCTCCAGCGCCTCGGCGCGGTCGAGATCTTCGGCCTGGCGCTGCATCTCGGCTTCCTCGCGGGCGCGGCGCTC
>NZ_JBALUY010000101.1:0-9831 GCF_036963605.1 Phenylobacterium sp.
CTGTACCGCGCCGGCGGAAACGCCGTGGCCATCTTCCGCGGCCGCGGCGACCGCATGACCGCGCCCCACGAGGACGGCGAGCTGGTCCTGTATCGCTGAATTCAGCCCGCACAAGGCAGCGGCCCGGCGTCGACCGGGCCGTTTGCGTTTCATGATCCGGGAAAACACCCGCCCTCAAGCAGCGAAGCGCCGCGCGCTGGGCGCCAAGGCGGGAATAATGGTCGGAGTGGCAGGATTCGAACCTGCGACCCCCGCGTCCCGAACGCGGTGCTCTACCAGACTGAGCCACACTCCGACTTGGAGGCGGCCTTATAGAGGAGCGATTTCAGGCCCGCAAGCGACTGCACGGCCGTTGCATCTGGAATCGGCTTTTGCTATTCCCACGCCCTCGCCGCGGGGGGATAAGCCCCGCTGCCGTTCCTGCTGGGGAATGGTGTAATGGTAACACAGCGGTTTTTGGTACCGTCATTCTAGGTTCGAGTCCTAGTTCCCCAGCCACATCCTCCCTCATCTGACGTAAGCGCCGGCTCGGCGCCGCTGCAGGCCCTCAGGCCCGGCGCATGGTCTCGATGATGACCGGCTTCTTCAGCCACTGGTCCTTCTGGTCGGCGAACTTGGTCTCGCCGCCGGTGGGCTGGGCGAGGATTTTCTGGGCCGTGGGCAGGCCTGACACCACCTTGCCGAAGGCCGCATAGCCCAGATTGTCGCCCGGCTGCTCGGGCTGAGCGTCGAGGAAGGTCTGGTCGCCCAGGCAGATGAAGAAGGTGTTGGTCGCCGTGCCGGGCGCGAATCGACCGAGCGAGATGGTCCCGTGGACGTGGCTCAGGCCCGTCTTGGTGGTGCTCTCGTGGCGGATCGGCGGAAACGGCCGGGCCTTGGCCGGCGGCTGGGCGACGATGGTGCCTTCGGTGGGCGCCCAATCGTTGCGGGCGGCGCGAAAGAAGCTGCCGCCGTCATAGGCCTTGGCGTCCACATAGCGCAGGAAGTTGGCGCTGGTCAGGGGCGCCTTCCTGTCCTCCAGCTCGACGACGATGGTCCCCTGGCTGGTGGTCATGGTCACCCGCGGCCTGGCGCCCTGGGCCAGGACCATCTGGGGGGCGGCCATGACGAGGCCGGCGCCGAGAACCAGACTGCGGCGGGGGATCGATCGGGGGGACATGGCGGCTCCTGCGTTGCGAACCGCAAGCCTACCCCCTCGGCCTGCGCAACGGAATCACCAGGCAGTTACATGCGCTCGCCGGGCAGCCGACCGGCCTGAGAGATCCAGTTGGCGAGCTGCGCCTCGTCCAGCGCCTCGCCCTCGCGGATGTGGAGATAGCGCGTGCCCTCGGTCTTGGAGGCGACGGGCGGCGGCGGGTCGAGATTCGCGCCGCGGAAGAAGGCGAGTTTCAAGTACTTGGCGAAGGCATGGACGCCGAGGAACCACCCTTGGTCGGCGATCCCGTAGAGCGGCGAGTTCCACTTCACCGCCTTCTGCACGTCCGGCACGGTCGCGACGATCAAGGCGTCCAGGCGTGCGCCCGCCTCGCGCTTCCAGCCGGGCAGGGCGGCTATGTAGGCTTGCACGGGCTCATCGCCGTAACCCTTGGGAATCTGTGGATTGCCGCCCGACAAGAGCCGCGGAGAGGCGCCGTCCTTCTGCGTCATGTGCCCTCCGCGGCGCGTCCGGCCCCGCGGCGCCCGAGATAGGGCAGGGCGAACATGTAGAGCCCCGTCCCCAGCAGGGGGATCAGCGGGACGAGCGCCAGAAGGCCGATCCATGCCGCCTGCAGCCCTGCCGCCATGGCGGCGAGGTTGGCGATGACGGCGAGGGTGAAGGCGATCGACAGCCAGCGGTGGATCTGTCGCACACGGAGGTTGAGCGGCATCAGGAGGGTTCCCTGGCAAGGACCTGTTCAAGGGTGTCGAGCATGCGCGGCCAGCCCGCGGTGGCGCCCATCAGGTAGCGGGGCTGATCCTTGCGGAAGCCGGTCTGCTCCATGCGCAGATGAGCGCCGGACCGGGTCGGGGTGATCGTCCAGGTGACGACGGTGTCGAGCACGCCATCACCCCAGGTGTAGGCGAGCCGCCGCTCGGGCTCGAGTTCGGTGACCTGGCAGGTCAGGGCGCCCCACTCGGCGCGAAAGCTGAATGTCTGGCCGAGGATGGGCTGGAAGTCGGTCTGCATCAGCCATTCGGCCATCAGGTGGGGCTGCGTCAGGGCGCGCCAGATTCGGCCGGGCGGATGGGCGAGGTCGCGCTCTATGACGATGTCACGCCGTTCAGTCTGGGTTTCGCTCATGGCTGTCCTTTCAACGCAGCGGTTGTCCACTTCACTGGTCCATCCGGTTGAGCAGGTCTTCGAGAGCGTCGAACCGTGCGCGCCAGTAGGCGGTCTGTTGAGTTGTCCAATCGGCGAGAGGCCCAAGGGCGCTGGCCTCGGCGCGATAGTGGGTCTGACGGCCTTCCTGGCGATCCCGCACCAGGCCTGCCTGCTTGAGGACCGCCAGGTGCTTGGAGACCGCTGGCTGGGAGACACCCGCCTGGACGGTCAGCGCGCCGACCGTCAGCTCGCCTTCCCGGCACAGGCGTTCGAACAGACCGCGCCGGGTGGGATCGGCCAGGGACCGGAAGATCAGGTCGGGGGCGCCGGACATCGAAACTCATAACCAATAGGTGATGAGAATCTCATAACTTGATGGCTATGAATGAGTCAACTCTGCGGGGGAGGCGCCTGAGGCGCTCATTTCCGGCGCCTAACGGTGACGTGGTCCGGCGAACCGACCCTCGGTGCGGCTCATGCCAATGGTCACGGTGGCGCAGTCGCCGATGGGCTGGGTGACGACGCCGCCAACCTCGCGATAGCCGCCGGTCCCCACGCTGCCCCAGACCTCGCCGTGGGCGCGCGTATCCATTCGCGGCGCGCACCGCCCTGGCTGCGCCTCGGCCACCTCTTCGGGGGCAGGTTCGCCGGCCATGACCCGCCTGGCCCAGTCGCCGGGCGCTTCGGGCCGCAGGCTCGGCCCAACACCCTGGCCGATCGGAGTTGACGCCGTCGAAGGGGCCGGCGGAGTGTCGGAGCGGCTAGTCGCAATGGGCGCTTCATCAGCGAAGGCGGGCCCCGCGAAGGCGGCGACGAACACGGCTGTGGCGAGGGCGGCGGGTTTCATGGCGCAAGCTTCACCCCCGGACATGGCCAGATAAGGGCGGGCCAGATAAGGGCGGCTCAGCGCTTCTGGTCCACGTCCCGCACGGCGCCGCGGGCGGCGCTGGTGGTGAAGGTGGCATAGGCGCGGAGCGCCGGGGTGACCTTGCGCTTGCGCGGGCCGGGATGCCAGGCGTCTGCCCCTCGGGCCTCCATGGCCGTGCGGCGGCCCGCCAGGACGGCGTCGTCCACCGCCAGGCGGATAGTACGGTTGGGGATGTCGATCTCGATCCGGTCGCCATTCTCCACCAGGCCGATGAGCCCGCCCTCGGCCGCTTCCGGCGACACATGGCCGATGGACAGGCCCGAGGTGCCGCCCGAGAAGCGCCCGTCGGTGATCAGGGCGCAGGCCTTCCCCAGGCCCTTCGATTTCAGATAGCTGGTGGGATACAGCATCTCCTGCATGCCCGGCCCGCCGCGGGGGCCTTCATAGCGGATGACCACCACGTCGCCGGCCACGATCTTGCCGGTCAGGATGGCGCTGACGGCGTCGTCCTGGCTCTCGAACACCCGGGCGGGACCCGAAAAGACCAGGATGCTGTCGTCGACGCCGGCGGTCTTCACGATGCAGCCGTCTTCGGCGAGGTTGCCACTCAGCACGGCCAGGCCGCCGTCCTGGGAGAAGGCATGCTCGACGCTGCGGATCACCCCGTCCTTGCGGTCGAGGTCCAGTTCCTTCCAGCGGCTGTTCTGGCTGAAGGCGACCTGGGTGGGCACCCCGCCCGGCGCGGCCTTGAAGAAGGTCTGGACCGCTTCGCTCTCGGTGCGGCTGGTGTCCCAGCGCTCCAGGGCCTCGCCCATGGTCTTGGAATGGACGGTCGGCAGGTCGGTGTGCAGCAGGCCGCCGCGTTCCAGCTGGCCGAGGATGGCCATGACCCCGCCGGCCCGGTGGACGTCCTCCATATGCACGTCGGCCTTGGCCGGCGCCACCTTGGACAGGCACGGCACCTTGCGTGACAGGCGGTCGATGTCCGTCATGGTGAAGTCCACCTCGGCCTCATGGGCCGCGGCCAGCAGGTGCAGGACCGTGTTGGTCGAGCCGCCCATGGCGATATCCAGGCTCATGGCGTTCTCGAAGGCCCGGAAGCTGGCCACGTTGCGCGGCAGGACGCTGTCGTCATCCTGTTCGTAATAGCGTTTGGTGATGTCGACGATCAGGTGGCCGGCCTCCAGGAACAGGCGCTCGCGATCGGCGTGGGTGGCGAGCGTCGAGCCGTTGCCGGGCAGGGACAGGCCGAGCGCCTCGGTCAGGCAGTTCATGGAATTGGCGGTGAACATGCCCGAGCAGGAGCCGCAGGTGGGGCAGGCCGAGCGCTCGATGGTCGCCACGTCCTCGTCGCTGACCGACTCGTCGGCCGCCGCGACCATGGCGTCCACCAGGTCGAGCGCCACTTCCTTGCCGCCCAGGACGACCTTGCCGGCCTCCATCGGCCCGCCGGAGACGAAGACGGTGGGAATGTTCAGGCGCAGCGACGCCATCAGCATGCCCGGCGTGATCTTGTCGCAGTTGGAGATGCAGACCAGCGCGTCCACGCAGTGGGCGTTGGCCATGTATTCGACGCTGTCGGCGATCAGCTCGCGCGACGGCAGGCTGTAGAGCATGCCGTCATGACCCATGGCGATGCCGTCATCGACGGCGATGGTGTTGAACTCCTTGGCCACGCCGCCGGCGCGCTCAATCTCGCGGGCGACCAGCTGGCCCAGGTCCTTCAGGTGCACGTGGCCCGGCACGAACTGGGTGAAGGAGTTGACCACCGCGATGATCGGCTTGCCGAAGTCGCCGTCCTTCATGCCCGTGGCGCGCCACAGGCCGCGGGCGCCGGCCATGTTGCGGCCGTGGGTCGAGGTGCGTGAGCGATAGGCGGGCATGGGCAGGGTCCTTTTGGATCGCCCCCGGCATAGCCTCAGGCGTCTGGCGAGAGAAATATACTTTTGAAGCCGTTTTAGGTCGCAGTAGATATGAGCGATGGATGTCCGTCAGCTCCGACACTTCGAGGCCGTGGCCGAGACCCTGCATTTTGGCCGGGCCGCGGCGCGGCTGAACATGACTCAGCCGCCGCTCAGCCAGTCGATCCAGGCCCTGGAGCGGGAGCTGGGCGCGGCCCTGTTCGCCCGCACCAAGCGCAGCGTCGCCCTCACGCCGTTTGGGGCGCAGTTTTTGACCCATGTCCGCGCCGCCCTTGGTGAACTGGCGGCGCTGCCCGATATCGCCCGGTCGCTGCGGGACGGTGAGGCCGGCCGCCTGGAGCTCTCCTTCGTCAGCACCGCCGACTACAGCGTCCTGCCGGCCCTGGTCCGGCGCTACGCCGCCCTCTATCCCGACGTAGAGATCGCCCTGCGCGAGGCGACCAGTGAGGTGCAGATCGCAGCCCTGCTGGAGGGGCAAGGCCATGCCGGCGTCGTCATCGCTCCCAGCGGCGCCCTGCCTACGGGTCTCGCCTATCACCGGCTGCTGGTCGAACCCCTGGTGGCCGCCGTGCCGGAAGCGTGGCTGATCGAGGGTCGCCTGCCTCTGAGGGCGGGGAAGCTCGATCCGGAACTTATCGTCCAGTCGCCGCTGATCCTCTTTCCGCGCCGCGCCGCGCCGGCCTTCCACGACCTGGTGACGGACTACTTCACCGCCCATGGCGGCGCGGCCAGCATCGCCCAGGAAGCCATCCAGATGCAGACCATCATCAGCCTCGTTTCGGCCGAGATGGGGGTGGCCCTGGCGCCGGCCTCCCTGCGCAACCTGGCCCGCACCGGCGTGCGCTATGTGGAGCTGGCCGGCGAGGCGCCGTCGCTGGAGACCGGCCTGGTCTGGCGCCAGGACGACCTTACTCCGACGCTGGCGCGGTTTCTGGACGTCGCCCTCGACGGCGCGGCCGATTAGACCCCGCTGAGCGCCAGTCCCGGCGCGTCCGGGTCGTGGGTGGTTCCGCCGTTCAGCGCCTTCTGCATCCAGACGATGTCCACCCAGCGGCCGTGCTTGTAGCCGAGGCCGAGGCCTGATCCCTGGTGGGTGAAGCCCAGCGCCGTGTGCAGGCCGACGGAGCCGGCGTTACCGCTGTCGCCGATCACCGCCACCATCTGGCGGATGCCGATGGCCTCGCAAGCCTCGATGACGGCCGACAGCACCGCGCGGCCGACCCCGCGGCCCTGGGCGTCCGGCGCCACATAGACGCTGTCCTCCACCGTGTAACGATAGGCCGCCCGGAGACGGAACGGGCCGGCATAGGCGAAGCCCAGCACCTTCCCCTGATCTTCCGCCAGCAGATAGGGCAGGCCGCGGGCGACGATGGCCTCGCGCCGCTGGTTCAGCTCGTCGGCCGAGGGCGGAACCTCCTCGAAGGTGCCGAAGCCGTGCAGGACGTGGTGGCCATAGATCTCCGCCAGGGGGGCCATGTCGGCGGCCTCGGCCGGGCGGACGATCATTTGGTCCAACCCTTGTCGACGGCCCAGACGGCGAAGGCGTAGTCCAGGGCGATCTCCTTGAGGAAATCGAACCGGCCAGAGGCGCCCCCGTGGCCGGCCTCCATATTGATCTTCAGCAGGATGGGCGCCTCGCCGGTGGTGTGCTCGCGCAGGCGCGCCACCCACTTGGCCGGCTCCCAATAGGTGACCCGCGGGTCCGAGAGCCCGCCTGTAGCCAGGATCGGCGGATAGGCCTTGGCGCCCACCTGATCATAGGGACTGTAGGCGGCGATGGCGTCATAGGCGGCCACGTCGGTCAGGGGATTGCCCCATTCGGGCCATTCCGGCGGCGTCAGCGGCAGGCTCGCATCGCTCATGGTGTTGAGCACATCGACGAAGGGGACGGCTGCGATGATCGCCCCCCAGAGGTCGGGGCGCATGTTGGCCACGGCTCCCATCAACATTCCCCCAGCCGAGCCGCCATAGGCCGCGACCCGTCCCTTGGTGGCGTATTTCTCGGCCACCAGGTGTTCGGCGCAGGCGATGAAGTCGGTGAAGGTGTTGGTCTTCTTGGCCTTGCGGCCATCCATGAACCAGCCCCAGCCCTTGTCCGAGCCGCCGCGGATGTGGGCCGTGGCCCAGATCCAGCCCCGGTCCACCAGGGAAAGATTACGGATCGAAAAGCTGGGCTCCATGGCGTGGCCATATGAGCCGTAGCCGTAGAGCATCAGCGGCGCGCTCCCATCGAGGGGCGTGTCGCGGCGCATCAAGAGCGTGATCGGCACCTCTTCTCCGTCCGCGGCGCGGGCATAGAGCCTGTGGGCCACATAGGCGTCCGGGTCGTGGCCCGAGGGGATTTCCTGGGTCTTGCGCCAGGTCCGCTGGCGGCTCGCCATGTCGTAGTCGAACCACTGCCGGGGCGTGGTCGGCGACTGGTAGACGAAGCGGGTCAGGGTCGTGTCGTATTCCAGCCCGCCTTCCAGATGCAGGGCGTAGGCCTCCTCGTCGAAGGCGACCACGTGCTCGTCGCCGTCCCGGGTCATCACCGCCATCTGGTCGAGCGCATTGACCCGCTCCATCCGCACCAGATGGCCGGCATAGGCGGCGAAGCCGGTGATGTAGCGGCCGGCTAGGTGCGGGACGAAGTCGCGCCAGGTGGACCGGGCGGGCAGGGGTTCGGTCGACACGCACAGCTTGAAGTCCACGGCGCTGTCGGCGTTGGTGCGGATCACCCACCGGTCGGTCCAGTGGTCGAGCTCATAGCGGACGCCGGTCTCGCGGGGCTGGACACAGGCCGGATCGGCAGTGGGCTCGGCGGCCGGGATGATCCAGATCTCGGTGGTTTCCTGGTCGCCCACATGGATGGCGACATAGGCGTCGTCCGAGGTGGTCCCGACGCCGAGGAACATGCCGTCGTCTTTTTCCTCATAGACCAGCACGTCTTCGCCGCCGCGGACGGGCCGGCGGAAGACCTTGGCCGGACGGGCGTTCTCGTCCCGCCAGATCCAGAACAGCCACTCGGAATCCGGCGAGAAGGTGAAGTCGCCATAGGCGCTCTCGATGGCGTGGGGCAGATCCTCGCCGGTCACGAGATCGCGGATGCGGATGGTGTAGTATTCCGAGCCCTGCTCGTCGGCGGCCCAGGCATAGAGCCGGTGGTCGGGGCTGTGGCCGGCGCCGCCCACCTGGAAATAGGCCTTGCCCTTGGCCAGGGCCTCCTCGTCCAGCAGGATTTCCTCGCCGATCTCCGCCCCCCGGGGACGCCGAGCGCGGATCGGATGCTGGGCGCCTTCCTGATAGCGGACATAGTAGTCCCAGGGGCCGTCGGGGGCCGGCACGCTGGAATCGTCCTCCTTGATCCGCCCCTTCATCTCGGCGAACAGGGCGGCCTGCAGGTCCTTGGTGCCCGCCAGCATGGCCTCGGTATAGGCGTTCTCGGCCTTCAGGTGCTCGGCGATGTCGGTCCGCAGGGTGGCGGGGTCGCGCAGAACCTTCTGCCAGTTTTCGTCCTTCATCCAGGCGTACTCGTCCGTGCGGCTACGGCCGAGCTGCTCGGTGGTTTGAGGATGCTTGGGAGCGACGGGGGGCGTGGGGCGCTGGGTCATTCCAGCTAGATGCGACGAACCGCAGCGTCTCTCAAGGCGCGGTGTGAGAATGCAGACAAATCCGGAGGGGAGGGACCACCCAACGCCTCCAGGACAGGCGCGCGGCAATAGAGCGCGGACGTTCACGCCCTCGCGTCTTGCCGCACTGCGGCGGGTCTGATTCAGTTGGCCCCATCGTCGGGTCTAAGAAGTCGAGGGGCGTCCATGATTGCGGATCTTGCTGTCGAACTGATCCACGCCACGGTTCAGATCGAGCAGCCGCTGGGGGATGGAACGCGCACGGTGGGCACCGGGTTCCTGATCAATGCGCCGACCCTGGACGGCCAGCCGCGCACGGTGTTGGTGACCGCCAACCACGTCCTGCAACGGATGCCCGGCGTGCAGGCCCGCATCGGCTACCGGATCGCCAACGCCGATGGCTCCTGGAGCTATGCCCCGCAGAAGTTCGATATCCGCGACGCCGACGGCAATCCGCGCTGGACCCAGCATCCCAGCCGCGACGTGGCCGCCATCTCCATCACCGCGCCCCCCGAATTCGCCAAGGCGGCGATACCCACCGACTGGCTGGCCGCCGATGATACCTTTTCGAGCTACGCCGTGGGCGCGGGCGACCAGATGATGGCGCTGGGCTTCCCTCGAGGACTGTCGGCCAATCCGGCCGGCTTCCCCATCCTGCGCTCAGGGCGCGTGGCGTCCTTCCCCCTGGCGCCGGCGGCGGCCTTCCCGACCTTCCTGCTCGACTTCACGGTTTTCCCCGGCAATTCCGGCGGGCCGGTCTTCATGGCCGAAGGCGTGCGGCGCAGGCCGGGCGGCGGCGAGTCCCAGGAGGTTCAGTTCATTGCGGGCCTGCTGACCCAGCAGGTGGAACTGAACAGCGAACGGCTGGAGATCGGCATCGTCACCCACGCCCGCTACATCCGTGAGACCCTGTCCCTGATGGATAATCCCCTGGCCGAGATCACGGTGGCGCAGGGGGATTCCAGCGTCGGCGGCGCCAAGGCGGCCTCGGCGCTGGAGGCGGTGTCGCCAGACTACTGAGCCCCGGCGCCCAGGCACAAAAAAGGCCCGCGTCGAAACGCGGGCCTTTCTTACACTCGGGTCGCTGAGATCAGGCGCCGTAGACGACCGAAATGGTCTCGGCCACGCAGG
>NZ_JBALUY010000102.1:0-9677 GCF_036963605.1 Phenylobacterium sp.
TGCGCTTCGAGCGGGACTTTCCGGGCGCCAAGGTCATCCGGCTGGAGCGCAACTACCGCTCCACCAGCCACATTCTGGGCGCGGCCTCGGGGCTGATCACCACTAACAAGTCCCGCCTGGGCAAGACGCTCTGGACCGAGGCGGACGGCGGCGAAAAAGTGGTGGTCCGCGGGGTCTGGGACGGCGAGGCCGAGAGCCGGCTGATCGCCGACGAGATCGAGCGCGCTCGCAAGGGGACCACCGAGCGTGATCCAAGGCCCTACAAGGACATGGCCATCCTGGTGCGGGCCTCCTTCCAGATGCGCGCCTTCGAAGAACGGTTCGTCCTGCTGCAGATCCCTTACACGGTGGTGGGCGGGCCGCGCTTCTTCGAGCGGGCCGAGATCCGCGATGCGCACGCCTATCTGCGGCTGATCCAGTCCGAGGACGACGATCTGGCCTTCGAGCGGATCGTCAATGTCCCCAAGCGCGGCATTGGCGAGACCACCGTCCAGAAGCTGCTTCAGATCGCGCGGCTGAACGGCGTCTCGGCCGCTACGGCGGCGCGGCAGATCGTGCTGACCGACGAACTGGCGGCGCGAACCCGCACATCCCTGGCCAACTTCCTGCGCGACCTCGACCGATGGCGGGCGCAGGGGGAGACCCAGCACCACAGCCGGCTGACCGAGATGGTGCTGGAGGAGAGCGGCTATACCGACGCCCTGCGCCTCGACAAGACGCCGACCGCGCAGACCCGCCTCGAGAACCTCAAGGAACTGGTCCAGTCCATGGGCAATTTCGAGACGCTCGGCGCCTATCTGGAGCACGTCTCCCTGGTCATGGATCTGGACCGCGGGGCCGGCGAGGACGCCGTGCAGATCATGACTCTGCACTCGGCCAAGGGCCTGGAGTTTCCGCTGGTCTTCCTGCCGGGCTGGGAGGAAGGGGTTTTTCCGTCGCAGCGCTCCATGGACGAGAGCGGCGAGAAGGGCCTCGAGGAGGAGCGGCGCCTGGCCTATGTGGGCATTACCCGCGCCCGCGAGCAGGCTCATGTCTCCTTCGCGGCCAACCGCCAAGTCTATGGCCGCTGGACCAGCCAGTTGCCGTCGCGCTTCGTCGATGAACTGCCCATCGCCCATGTGGAGGCGGCCTCGGACACCGGCTATTACGGTGGCGGCCCGGGCATGCAGCAACACGGCAGCCGCTGGGACGAGAGCCCCAGCTTCGGCTCCGGCTATTCCTCACCCGGCTGGCGCCGCGCCCAGGACCGCGGCTATCATGGCAGCCATCCGGGCCGGCAGCAGGTGATCGAGGGCGAGGGCCGGCTGGTGGCCGTGTCCGACCCGTCCGCCTCCAGCAGCGCCTTTGCCCGCGGAGACCGGGTGTTCCATCAGAAGTTCGGCTATGGTCAGGTGCGCAATATCGATGGCAACAAGCTGACCGTCGCCTTCGAAAAAGCCGGCGAAAAGAAGGTCATCGACTCCTTCGTGGAGAAGGCCGAGGCCTCCTAGGCCTGATGCGATCAGGCTCTAAACCCTAAGCCTTGAGCGCGTTGTGATCCGATAACCGGTTCCCACTTATCGGAACGCGCCCTAGCGCCAGGGCTCGCCCTTGCGCTTGGCCAGGAAGTTGGCCAGCACGGAAACACCGCCGGCCAGCAGCGCTGCGGCCCCTCCGGCCACGGCGGCCGAGACGACGCCTTTCCGGGGGGCCTTGGCCTCGGGGGCGGCCGGCGGCTCCATCGCGACCTCCATCGGGGTCGGCCCGGAAGCCTCGACGCCGTCGTCACGGCGGAAGACGACGTTCTGGGCGTTGCGATCGACGGTCTCGACCCGCCAGCCCGCCCCTTTCCACGCCTCGTGGTGAGGCTTCTCGCCGCCCGTCCACCAGGCGTTCTGGTCCCGGGCGCTCTTGGGCAGGGGAAAACCCAGCACCTCTTCGAGCTCGGCGAAGCTGGCGCTCCAGTCGTCGGCCTCGTGCCGGGCCAGGCGATCGGACAGGGGCTTGTACTTGCTCATCGGTCTCCTCCTTCGGCTTAAGCGTAACACGCAAATTCGAGCCCTGTTGCGGGAGATGGACACAGCCTTGGGCGCCGCTCCGATCTGCCGATGAAACCTACTGGGCGATTCGCGCGCTTATCGGCCCAAGGAGGCTGGATATGCAGGCGCTGTTTCATGGCATCACACTGGCTGCGGCCAGCGGGCTTCTACTGGGGGCGGCGTTCAAGCCCGACCTCACCTATGGAGAGGCCATGCTGGGTCCGCAGATTCACCTGCCTGCCGCAGGCGATCGGCTGGATCGTGACGAGCCCCAGGTTCAGGCGCGGGCCTATTCCGGCCAGGTCCCAGATTATGTGATCGGCTACGACTGGGTTCGGCCAGACGAGTCCGCCCTGATGGCGGTCGACTATGGGCCCGTCCCCCTCGCTGAGCCGGACTATGAGCCGGTGGTCTATGTCGAACCGGTTCGGCAGCAGCGCCCCCTACGGGTGGCCCGTGTGGAGCCGCCGCCGGTCGAGATCACCGTTTCCTATCCTTCGATGGACGGCGACATCGCCCCACCCCGCCGGCCTGCGGCCTCGCTGTTCGCCATCGCCGAGGAGTCCGCGCCGGCTCGCCCGACCCCGGTGGCTTTCGCGCCGCCCGAATAGGCCCTTGCCTCTCGCCTAACGCGCCCCGCGCCTCTAGAGGAGGCGTATGACGCAAGACGCCTTCCAGATCATCGCCCGCGGCCCCCGCAACATCGCTGAGACCGCTGCGGTCGCCATCGATGAGCACCCCCTGCTGGAGGGCGTCACCTATTCGATCCTGGAGGAAGACGAGGATCGCGAGATCTGGCGGATCGACGCCTTCCCCACGACCGCCGAGGAGGCCGACGCCCTGCGCGACGTGCTGGGCGCCCATGAAGGCCTGACCACAAGCACCGAGGTTCTGGCCGACGCCGACTGGCTGGCCATGGCCCTATCGGGTCTGCCGCCGGTTCGCGCCGGCCGGTTCTTCATCTATGGCGCGCACGATCGGGGCCTCGCGCCGGTCAACGCGGTGAACCTGCGGATCGAGGCGGGCGCCGCCTTCGGCACCGGCCACCACGGGACTACGGTCGGCTGCCTGCTGGCCTATGACGCGCTTCTCAAGCAGCGTCGCTTCGCCCGCGTGCTTGATGTCGGCGCGGGCACGGGCGTGCTGGCGATCGCCGCAGCCAAGACCGGCTCACCGGTGGCGGTCGGCACCGATATCGATCGGCCGTCCGTCCGCATCTCCCGCGAGAACGCCAGCCTCAACCAGGCCAAGGCGCGGTTCGTCCACGCCTCCGGTCTAGGCCATCGGCTGGTGCGGGCGCACGCGCCCTATGATCTGGTCTTCGCCAACATCCTGGCTGCGCCGCTCGTCATGCTGGCCCAGGACATCAAGGGCGCCCTGCGGCCGGGCGGGACGGCGATCCTGTCTGGCCTCCTCCGCTCCCAGGCCCGCCGCGTGCTGGCCGCCTATCGCAGCCGAGGCTTTGTGCTGGTCCGCCGCCTGAACCGCGACGCCTGGACCACCCTGGTCATCCGCCGCGGCTAAGCTCGCCGGAACCGACCGGCGGCGAACCACGTTCTCAAGCGCGACAGGAAGCGGCCAACCGCTCCGTCCGAGGAGAACGACATGACTTATGATCCGAACACCCCCCGTACCGATCCCCCGCCGGTGCAGCGTGAAGTCGTCCACAAGAGTGGCGGCTCTGCTGGCTGGTGGGTGGCCGGGATTGTCGCCATCGTCGCCCTGGTCGGCATGTTCTTTATCTTCGGCAATAACGGGACCGACGACGCCGATCTGGAAATGGCCCGTGACACCGGCCGCGCCGAAGCCATGATCGAAAACGCCGCCGACAGCGCCCAGCAGGCAGCCTCCGAGGCCGCCGAAAGCTCTCGCCAGGCCGCCGACAGCATCGCTGAAAGCACCGAGGCCGCGGCCGACAACGCCGCTGCGGCGACCCAGAACGCCGCCGAGGGCGCTGCTGACGCGGCCGATAACGCCGCTGACCGTAGCGGCATGTAAGACTTGTAAGGCCTGGCCGCACACCTGGCCCGAACGACCGAAGGGCGGCTCCGAATGGGGCCGCCCTTTTTCCTGGGCGAGCGGCGAGGCATCCGGCGCCGGCGCACCGCCGTAGACTCCTCAAGAGCCCCGTCACGGGCCCCGTCCGGAGTCGATCCCATGACCCTCAGCCGCAGGAGCCTGATCATCGCGGGAGCCGGCGCCCTGGCCGCGCCCGCCGCCTTCGCCGCCGTGCCGGCAAGCAGCCGCCTGGCCTTCGCCGTCTTCCGCGGTCAGAACAAGGTTGGCGAACACATCATGCGCTTCAGCCGCAGCGGGGCGGGCCTCCTGGTCAGCACCGAGGTCGAGATGCGGGTGAAGCTCGGCCCGATCCCGGTCTTTCGCTACGCCCACACCGCCACCGAGCGCTGGCGGGACGACAGCTTCGCCAGCCTGACCACCCGCACCGACACCAATGGGAAGGTGGAGCAGGTCAAGGCCGAGGCGAGCAGGTCCGGCGTCGCCATCGAAGGGCCAGCCGGGCGTCTCACCGCCCCGGCCACGGCCGCGCCCCTCACCCACTGGAACGCCGCCGCCCTCGATGGCCCGCTGTTCAACCCGCAGCTTGGCAAGATCATGAAGGTCCGCACCGCCCGGGCGGGCCGCGAGAGCGTCCAGCTGGCCGACGGCGGGGCGATACCGGCCACCCGCTGGACCATCCGCGGCGAGGCCGAGATCGACAACTGGTACGACGCCGCCGGCGCCTGGGCCGGCCTGCGCGGCAAGCTTGAGGACGGCTCGACCATGATCTACCGCCGGCTTTAGGCTGCACGATCCCCATGGCGCTCGGGCGCAGGCGGGCTTATTTCTAGGGCATGCGCCAGACCTTTGATGAGACCACCGAGCGCGCCTTTGGCGCCCGCCACCTGCCCCTGATCCGCCAGGCCATGGCCGAGCAGAAGCTGGACGGCTTCCTTGTCCCGCACGAGGACGAGCACCAGAACGAATACCTGCCTGAGGCCAACGACCGTCTGGCCTGGGCCACCGGCTTCACCGGCTCGGCTGGGGCCGCCGTGATCCTGAAGGATAAAGCCGCGGTCTTCGTCGATGGTCGCTATACCCTGCAGGTCCGCGACCAGGTCGATGAGAGCCTGTTCGAGATCCGCGACCTGGTTGAAGGCGGCGTGCCGGCCTATCTGGAGAGCGCCGCGGGCAAGGGCCAAGCCATCGGCTATGACCCCCGCCTGCACAGCCCTGACGGCCTCGCTCGGGTCCGCGCGGCGGTGGAGAAGGCCGGCGCTGAACTGAAGCCGGTCGAGCAGAACCCCCTGGACGCCGCCTGGGGCGCCAAGCGCCCGGCCCAGCCCCAGGCGCCGGCGCTGCCTCATCCGCTGGATTATGCGGGCGAGGAGTCCGCAGCCAAGCGCGCCCGCATCGGCAAGGCCCTGGCCGCCAAGGGCGCCGAGGCCGCCGTCATCACCGCCCCGGCCTCCATCGCCTGGCTGTTCAACATTCGCGGCGGCGACGTGATCCGCAGCCCCCTGCCGCTCGCCCAGGCGATCCTGGGCGCCGACGGTCGCGCCCGACTGTTCCTGGACCCCGTGAAGGTCAGCCAGGAGCTCCCGGCCTGGCTGGGCAACCAGGTCAGCCTGGAGGCGCCCGACGCCCTGGCCGGCGCCCTCGCCGACCTGAAGGGCCAGAAGGTGATGATCGATCCGGGCCAATCCTCGGCCTGGTACTTCGACGCTCTGGACGCCGCCGGCGCCGAGCCCCTTCGCGCCGACGACCCCTGCGCCCTGCCCCGGGCCTGCAAGAACGCTGTCGAGATCGAAGGCGCACGCAAGGCCCACGTTCGCGACGGGACAGCGCTGGCGCGCTTCCTCCACTGGCTGGCCACCGAGGCCCAGACCAGCCTGCCGGACGAGAAAACCGTGGTTCAGACCCTGGAAGGCTTCCGCGAAGCCACCGGCGCGCTCAAGGACCTGTCGTTCGACACCATCGCCGGCGCGGCCTCAAACGGCGCCATCGTCCACTACCGGCCCACCGAGCGCCTCAACAAGCGCACGGAAGCCGGCTCCCTTCTGCTGGTGGATTCCGGCGGCCAGTATCTGGACGGCACCACCGACGTCACCCGCACCGTCGCCATCGGCGAGCCCAGCCGGGAGATGGCCGAGCGCTTCACCCTGGTGCTGAAGGGCCATCTGGCGTTGGCCCATATCCGCTTCCCGGCCGGAACCACCGGCTCGGCCCTGGACGCGCTCGCCCGCGCGCCCCTGTGGATGGCCGGCCTCGACTATGACCACGGCACCGGCCATGGGGTGGGCAGCTATCTCGGCGTGCACGAAGGTCCGCAGCGGATCTCCAAGGCCCCCAACAGCGTCGCCCTGCAGCCGGGCATGATCGTCTCCAACGAGCCGGGCTACTACAAGGCAGGCGCCTATGGCATCCGCATCGAGAACCTGCAGTTCGTCACCGCCGCCGACGAGATCGAGGGCGGCGAGCGGCCCATGCTGGGCTTCGAAACCCTGACCCTCGCGCCTATCGATCGCCGGCTGATCGTCGTCGAGATGCTGACCGCCGAGGAGCGCGCCCAGATGGACGCCTATCACGCCCGGGTGCTGCGCGAGATCGGCCCGCTGGTGGACGCTGAGGTCAAGGCCTGGCTGGAAGAGGCCTGCGCGCCGCTTTAGGGCGCTCGCCTAAAGCGGCGTCATCCTGGGCCTTGTGCCCAGGATCCCTCTCGACGCTTGCGCCCGCCCTCGACAGGGACCCTCGGGACAAGCCCGAGGGTGACGTGTCGGGGTGTGGCTCGCGCCCCCCTACCCCTGTCCCACCAGCTCCAGCCAGTCGTCCTCGCTGATGACCTCGATGCCGAGGTCGGTGGCGGTCTTGAGCTTTGAGCCGGCGCCGGGGCCGGCGACCACCAGGTTGGTCTTCTTCGACACCGAGCCGGAGACCTTGGCGCCCAGGGCCTCAGCCTGGGCCTTGGCCTCGTCGCGGGTCATCTTCTCGAGCGCGCCGGTGAAGACGATGGTCTTGCCGGCCACGGCGGTGTCGGTCTTGGGTCGTTCGGCGGGCTGGACCTGGAGCTCGGCCAGCAGGTTTTCGACGGTGGCCTCGTTGTGATCCTCACCGAAGAACTCGGCGATCATCCGGGCGGCCACCGGGCCGACCCCATCCACCGCGGCGAGTTCGCCGAAGTCCTCGCCGGGGCGCTGAGCCGCGGCCGCCGCAGCCGCCCGCTCAAAGCTGGTCCACTCCTCGAAGCGTCGCTCCAGGGCCTCCCGCGCGGTCTTGTTGAGCTTCGGGATGCTGGCCTTCAGCCGGGTATCGAAGCTCGCGCCCTCCGGGACCAGCACCTCGTGCGGCGCTGCCGCCCAGCCCAGGATCGCCTCCAGGGCCGTGGGCCCCACCCCGTCCAGCTGGGCGAAGACCTCGTGGCCGTCCCCGGCCCGCTGGGCGGCGGCGGCGCGGGCGGCAGCGAGGAAGGACTCCACCGTCTCGAAGTGGCGGGCGAGGGCCAGAGACGTGGTCTCGCCGATGTGCCGAACGCCCAGGCCATAGATGAAGCGGTCCAGCGGAATGGCCCGCTTGGCGTCGATCCCGGCCTTCAGATTGGTGACGCTGGTCTCGCCATAGCCTTCGGCGGCGCGCAGTTCATCCAGCTTGGCCTCGTCCTTGGCCAGGCGGAAGATGTCGGCCGGCTCCTTGACCCAGCCCTTGTCGAAGAAGGCCTGGAGCTGCTTTTCGCCGAGGCCCTCGATGTCGAAGGCCCGGCGAGAGACGAAGTGCTTCAGGTGTTCGATGCGCTGGAACGGACAGGCCAGCTCGCCGGTGCAGCGACGAACCACCGTCTCGGCGCCCGAGGCCGTGGTCTCCCGCGCGAGGGGCGTTTTCAGCGGACAGGGGCAGGTATCAGGGAAGACGTAGGGCTCGGCGCTTTCGGGCCGTTCCTCCAGCACCGGCCCGACCACCTGAGGGATCACGTCGCCGGCCCGCTGGACGATCACCGTATCGCCAATGCGGACGTCCTTGCGGGCGATCTCGTCGCCATTGTGCAGGGTGGCGTTCTCCACCACCACGCCGCCCACCGTGACCGGCGCCAGCCGCGCCACGGGGGTGACGGCGCCAGTGCGGCCCACCTGCAGGTCGATGGCGTTCAGGATGGTGCGGGCCTGCTCGGCGGGAAACTTGCGGGCGATGGCCCAGCGCGGCGAGCGTGAGACGAAGCCCAGCCGCTGCTGCCAGTCCAGCCGGTCGACCTTGTAGACCACCCCGTCGATGTCGAAGCCCAGGCGGGGCCTCAGCCCCTCCATCTCGCGATAAGCGTCCAGAAGGCCATCCGCCCCCTCCACCCGACGGGACTGTGGATTGGTCTGGAAGCCCCAGGCCTTCAGGGCTTCCAGCGCTTCCCACTGGGTCTGGGCGAAGGGACTGCTGACCAGGCCCCAGGCATAGGCGAAGAAGCGAAGGGGCCGCTGGGCGCTGATCTTCGGGTCCAGCTGGCGCAAGGAGCCGGCTGCGGCGTTGCGGGGATTGGCGTAGGTCTTCTGGCCGGCCGCCTTGAAGCCCTCATGCTCCAGATAGACCTCCCCGCGGATCTCGATGACCTCGGGCCAGCCGGAGCCGGCCAATCGCTCGGGAATGTCGGAGAGGGTCCGCAGGTTGGCGGTGACATCCTCCCCCACCCTACCGTCGCCGCGGGTGGCGCCGCGCACCAGCCGGCCGTTCTCGTAGCGGATCGAGGCTGACAGGCCGTCGATCTTGGGCTCGGCCGTATAGGCGATCGGGCTGTCGTCAAGCCGCAGGAAGCGGCGCACCCGGGCCTCGAACTCGACGGCTTCCTCGTCGGAGAAGGCGTTGTCGAGGCTGAGCATGGGCACGCCATGCTCCACGGGCGAGAACTGGGCCGAGGCCGCCGCGCCGATCTTCAGGCTGGGCGAATTCTCGCGCACCAGGTCGGGAAACACCGCCTCGATCTCGGCGTTGCGACGCTTGAGCACGTCGTACTCGGCGTCGGAAACCTTGGGCGCATCGTCTTGATAATAGGCGATGTCATAGGCCGCCATGGTGTCGGCGAGCCAGGTAAGCTCTTCGGCGGCCTCGGCCTCGGTGAGGTCGGCGGCCGGCTTGGCGCTCGGGAAATCAGGCATCCATCAGGGCTCGTGCTGCGGCGCGGGCCGCATCGGTGATCTGGGCGCCGGCCAGCATGCGGGCGATCTCTTCCTCGCGATCAGGCAAGGAGAGCACCTCCACGGCGGTGCGCACCATCTCAGCGTCGCCGGCCTTGGAGATCCGCCAATGGGCGTCGGCCCGGGCGGCCACCTGCGGACTGTGGGTCACCACCAGGACCTGGGCGTCCGAGGCCAGACGGCGCAGGCGTAGGCCCACCGCGTCAGCCACCGCGCCGCCGACCCCTTGATCCACCTCGTCGAAAATCATCAGCGGCTGGGCGCCCTCGGCGCGCCCGGCCAGGGCCGCCTTCAGCGCCAGGGCCAGGCGGGCGAGCTCGCCGCCGGAGGCGATCTGACCCAGCTCCCCGAACGGCGCGCCGGGATTGGTAGAAATCTCGAAGGCCACGCGGTCCTGGCCCTGCGGACCGGCCTTTTCAAACGCCAGGGTCTCGACCGTGGCGCGGAAGCGGGCCTTATCCAGTTTCAGCGGGCCAAGCTCGGACATCAC
>NZ_JBALUY010000103.1:0-9573 GCF_036963605.1 Phenylobacterium sp.
CCGGCGCCCGCCACCCAGGTGGTGCGCGAGCAGTCGGACTATTACCACGCCACCAAGACGACCATCTTCAACGCCCTGATCAACACCATCGATCTGGCTCAGCTGGCCCAGCTGGACGCCAAGGCGGCGGCCGAGGAGATTCGCGACATCGTCGCCGAACTGGTGGCGATCAAGAACGTCTCCATGTCGATCTCCGAACAGGAGACCCTGGTCCAGGACATCATCAACGATGTCCTTGGCTATGGCCCGCTCGAGCCCCTGCTGGCCCGGGACGACATCGCCGACATCATGGTCAACGGCGCCAGCCGGGTGTTCATCGAAGTGGGCGGCAAGGTTCAGCTGACCAATGTGCGCTTCCGCGACAACTCCCAGCTGATGAACATCTGCCAGCGGATCGTCAGCCAGGTCGGCCGCCGCGTCGACGAAAGCTCGCCGATCTGTGACGCCCGCCTGCCCGACGGCAGCCGGGTCAATGTGATCGCCCCGCCTCTGGCCCTGGACGGCCCGACCCTGACCATCCGGAAATTCCGGAAGGATAAGCTGACCATGAAGGACCTGGTGGAGTACGACTCCATTACCTCCGAAGGCGCCAGGGTGCTGGGTGTGATCGGCGCCTGCCGGTGCAACATCCTGATTTCCGGCGGCACGGGCTCGGGCAAGACGACCCTGCTCAACACGTTGACGGCCTTCATCGACCCCACCGAGCGGGTCGTCACCTGCGAGGACGCCGCCGAACTGCAGCTGCAGCAGCCCCATGTGGTGCGCCTTGAGACCCGTCCGCCGAACCTGGAGGGCCAGGGTCAGATCACCATGCGCGACCTGGTGAAGAACTGCCTGCGGATGCGGCCTGAGCGGATCATCGTCGGCGAGGTCCGCGGCCCTGAGGCCTTCGACCTGCTACAGGCCATGAACACCGGCCATGACGGCTCCATGGGCACCCTGCACGCCAACAGCCCGCGCGAGGCGGTCAGCCGTCTGGAGTCCATGATCACCATGGGCGGCTATGGCCTGCCCTCGAAGACCATCCGTGAAATGATCGTCGGCTCCATCGATGTGATCATCCAGGCGGCGCGCCTGCGGGATGGCTCGCGGCGCATCACTCACGTGACCGAGGTCGTGGGCCTGGAAGGCGACGTGATCATCACCCAGGACCTGATGCTCTATGAGATCACCGGCGAGGACGCCGAGGGCCGGGTCGTAGGCCGACACCGTTCCACCGGCATCGCCCGTCCCCGGTTCTGGGACCGCGCCCGCTATTATGGCTTGGAGCGCGAACTGGCTGAAGCCCTGGACGCCGCCGAATGAGCGCCACCCTGCTCGCCATCCTGGCCGCCGTGCTCGGCTTCATCGTCGTGGCGGGTTTCGGCTTCGCCCTGGCCGGCCCGTCTCCGGCCCAGGCCCGGGCGGCCAAGCGAACCCAGGCGATCCTGGGCCGCGAGCCGCGGGACGCCAAGGCCCGCCGCGCCAGCGGCTCCAGCCAGGATCAGCGGCGCAAGCAGATCCTTCAGAGCCTCAAGGAACAGGATCGCCAGCAGCGCAAGGCCTCGCTCTCCCTCGGCGCCCGTCTGCAACAGGCCGGCTTGAGCATCAACGTCCGCACCTTTTGGCTGATCAGCGCCGGGCTCGGTATCTCCGTCTTCCTTCTGGTCCTGATGGTCGGCCAGGCTTCCTATGTCGCGCTGGGCCTGGGTTTCGCCGCGGGGCTAGGCCTGCCCCGCTGGATCGTTGCCATGATGGCCGCCCGGCGGATAAAGAAGTTCATCGGCGCCTTTCCCGACGCCATGGACATCATTGTTCGCGGCATCAAGTCGGGCCTGCCGGTGAATGACAGCCTGCGGATCATCGGCGCCGAGGCGCCCGAACCCCTGGCCAGCGAATTCAAATCCATGACCGAGAACACCGGCATGGGCGTCTCGATCGATCAGGCGATCGACCGCATGTACGAGCGCATGCCGGCCCAGGAGGTGCGCTTCTTCGGCATCGTCCTGGCGATCCAGCAGAAAACCGGCGGCAATCTGGCCGAAGCGCTGGGTAATCTTTCCACCGTCATCCGCGCCCGCAAGCTGATGCGGGAGAAGATCAAGGCCCTGTCCGGCGAAGCCGTCGCCTCGGCCTTCATCATCGGCTCCCTGCCCCCGGCGGTGGTGATCATGATCACCCTGATGGCCCCGGAATACATGGCGCCACTGTTCACCGACGTGCGGGGCCGGCTGATCCTATTGGGCGGCGCGCTGCTGATGGGCATGGGGATCTGGGTGATGCGCCGCATGATCCGGATGAAGATCTAGGGCCGCTGCGATGAACCTGGGCGCTCTTACCGACCCCGACAACCTGCTGGCCGTCTTTGTGGCCGTGGTCACCTTCGCCACGATCGTGACCATCGCCCGACCCCTGATGAACCGCAGCAACCTCGAGGCGCGGCTCAAATCCGTCTCCAGCCGGCGCGAGGAGCTGCGGCGCAAGTCCCGCGAGGCCCTGGTGGCCGCCAAGGGCGGCTCCCTGCGCCAGACAGACGAGGGGCTCTATAAGAAGGTGGTCGAGCGGCTGCAGCTTTCGCGGCTTCTGGAGGACCCCCAGGTGGTCGAAAAGCTGGCTCAGGCCGGCTTCCGCGGGCCGCGGCCGGTCAGCACCTTCTACTTCTTCCGCTTTGTATCGCCCTTCGTCCTGGCGGCAGGCGTGGGCTTCTATCTTTTCGTGGTCAACGATTTTGGCCTGACCTCCATGACGCGCGTCGCCGCCACAGTTGCGGGCCTCACCCTGGGCTATTACGCGCCCAATATCTACATCAGCAACATCGCCCAGAAGCGCCGGGAATCCATCGTCGGCGCCTTTCCCGACGCCCTGGATCTGCTGCTGATCTGCGTGGAATCCGGCATGTCCATCGAGGCGGCCATCCAGAAGGTCAGCCAGGAGATCGGCGGCTCCTCCATCGAGTTGGCCGAGGAAATGACCCTGCTGACCGCTGAGCTCTCCTACCTGCCGGAACGGCGGCAGGCCTATGAGGGCCTGGCCAAGCGGACCAACCATCCGGGCATCAAGTCGGTCACCACCGCCATGATCCAGGCCGAGCGCTACGGCACGCCGCTCGGCACGGCGCTGCGGGTGATGGCCAAGGAGAATCGCGATCTTCGCCTGGCCGCGGCGGAAAAGAAGGCCGCTCAGCTGCCGGCCAAGCTGACCGTGCCGATGATCGTGTTCTTCCTGCCCGTACTGTTCCTGGTGATCCTGGGACCGGCGATCCTGAGGGTCATGGACATGATGGCGGCCAACGGCCCCGCCTGACGCAATCGGCCCGCTACTGGGCCGAACCCACGGAACTCCAGGACCGACCGGCGCCGCCGGTGGAGCCCGACGCCGCTGCAGCGCGCAGATAGGCCAGGTTGTTGGCCACCAGTTGCGGCGGCAAATCCTGGCGCGCCAGGGCCTCGGCCTCGGCGAGACGTCCCTGCAGACCCAGGATCAGCGCGAGGTTCTGGCGGGCGACCGCCGTGGCGCCCGGCAAGGCCGCGGCATGGCGCAGGAGCGCCTCGGCCTCGGCGGTCTGGCCCCTCGCAGCCTGGAACATGGCGAGATTGGACAGCACCGAGGGATTGTCGGGGGCGAGCTGCACGGCCCGGCGATGGGCCGCCAGCGCCTCGGCGTCGCGTTCGGCCTGCTCATAGGCCATGGCCAGCAGGAAGGGCGCGCGCCAGTCTTCTGGCGCCAGACTCTGGGCCTTGCGCCCCGGCTCGACGGCGTAGAAGCCCTGACCGCGGGCCAGGTGGGCGCGGGCCAACTCCAGCATCACCTCAACATTATGGGGCGCCAGGACGGCCAGCCGCTCGGCGGCGGCGGCGGCGTCATCGGGCTTGCCCATGTTGCGTAGCGCGCGGGCCAGCCCGATCCCGGCCTCCAGATCGGTGGCGTCAAGATTGACTTCGCGGGCCCAGAAGGCCGCCTGAGCCAGGGGATCGAGGCGCGCCGACAGGGCGCGCTCTTCGGCGCTGGCCTTGTGGGCCGCTGTCGGCTGAGCCGGGGCGTCCGCCGGCGCCGGCGTTTCAGCCTTGGCCTTGAACCCGAGGGCGTGCGCCGGCGGGGCCGAGGCCAGGCCGAGCGCGAGGGCGGTTGCGGCGAGGGCCGACATGCGACACATGACCAAGGGTAGCCTCCGTAGGTTCCGGCCAGACTGGACCGGGCGCCTTAAAGGAAGCGTTAAGCATAAGCCGAAGGGCCAGCCGCCATGTCCGACGTGATCCTGGACGCCGCCGAGGGCGTCATCGTCCCGGTCCATCTCCTGCGGGAGGCCGACGCCGAGGCCGCCGTGGCGGAGCTCGGCCCGCAAGGGCGCGGCTTGGCGGCGGCCCAGGGGTTCACGGGCAAGGCCGGTCAGATCCTGCTGGTCCCCAACGCCGAGGGCGGGCTCGAACAGGTGCTGTTCGGCCTGGGCCAGGCGCGGGCTTCCGGGGTCCGTGCGCTCGCCGCCAAGCTGCCCCAGGGAACCTATCAGATCGCCACCAGTCCGCAGGACATCACCCCTGACGAGGCGGCCCTGGCCTTTGCGCTCGGGAGCTATCGCTTCGACCGCTACAAGAAGAAGTCCGACGAGCGTCCACGCCTTGTGGCCAAGGGCGCCGATGTGGCCGCCGTGCGCGCCATGGCCCATGCCTGTGCGCTGGCCCGCGACATGATCAATACGCCGCCCAACGACATGGGACCGCTGCAGATCGAGACCATCGCCCGGGAGATCGCCGAGCAGTACGGGGCGACGATCACGGTGGTGACCGGCGAGGGCCTGCTGGAGGCCAACTATCCCGCCGTCCACGCAGTCGGCCGCGCCGCCGGCGCCAGCCGCGAGCCGCGGATGATCGAGCTGTCCTGGGGCCAGGAGGGTCATCCGCTGGTGGCGATCATCGGCAAGGGTGTGGTGTTCGACACCGGCGGCCTCGACATCAAACCCTCGGCCGGCATGCGGCTGATGAAGAAGGACATGGGCGGCGCCGCCCACGCCCTGGCCCTGGCCCGGATGGTCATGGCCGCCCGCCTGCCCGTGCGGCTGCTGGTCCTGACCCCGGCGGTGGAGAACGCCATCTCCGGCGACGCCATGCGGCCGGGCGACGTCATCGATTCGCGCAAGGGCCTGACCATCGAGGTCGGCAACACCGACGCCGAGGGCCGCCTGATCCTGGCCGACGCCCTGACCCGCGCCGCCGAGCTTTCGCCGGACCTGACGATCGATCTGGCCACCCTGACGGGCGCCGCCCGGGTGGCGCTGGGACCGCAGCTTCCCCCGTTCATGACCGATGACGAGGCGCTGGCCACAGCGATCATGGCGGCCTCCGAGGCGGTGGAGGACCCCCTGTGGCGCCTGCCGCTCTGGAAGGGTTACGTGGAGGCCTTGGACAGCGACGTGGCCGACCTGAAGAACGATCCCGACGCCTGGGCTCAGGCGGGCGCGGTGACGGCGGGTCTCTTCCTGCAGCGGTTCGCGCCGGAGGGCGCCTGGGTTCACCTGGACATCTTCGCCTGGAATCCCAAGGGCCGCCCCGGCGTGCCGGCTGGGGGCGAGGTCATGGCCATCCGTGCGCTGCTGCGCATGCTGCAGGACCGCTACCGGTGAGCCGCGATCCACGCCTGACCCTGGCGCGCCCCGACCTGGCCGCGCGCGATCTCCAAGGCCTGGTGGCGGCTGGGCGGTACGCAGACCCGAGGGCCTACGCTTGTCGGGTGGCGGCGAGCGCCATTCGCACCGCGCCTTCGGCCGGGGCCGAGCAGGCCGACCAACTGCTGTTTGGCGAGATCTTCGACGTCCTGGACGAGGCCGATGGCTTCGCCTGGGGCCAGGCCCGGCGGGACGGCTATGTGGGCTTTGTCGCCCTGGAGGCTCTTGGGACCCCGTCGCGGACCACCCATCGGGTGAGCGCCCTGCGCACCTACGCCTTCGCAGCGCCCAGCATCAAGGCGCCGGCCCTCGGCCCCTTCAGCCTCAACGCCCTGGTCAGCGAAGTCGAGCGGGAAGGGCGCTTTGTCCGCGACGCCGACGGCGCATGGTTCGTCGAACGCCACCTCGCCCCTGTCGGGTTCGACTTCGCCAGCGATCCGGCCGCGGTCGCCGAGCGCCATCTGGAGACGCCCTATCTCTGGGGCGGTCGCGAAAGCCTCGGCATCGACTGCTCGGGCCTCATTCTACAGGCGATGCTGGCCTGCGGCCGGGCCTGCCCGCGGGACACTGACATGCAGGAGGCGCGCTTCACCCAGAACGCCGATCCGCAGGCCCTGCGCCGCGGCGATCTGGTCTTTTGGCGGGGCCATGTGGCCATGATGCTGGACACCGACCAGATCATCCACGCCAACGCCCACCACATGGCCGTGGCGATCGAGCCGCTGAACACCGCCATCGCGCGGATCGAGGCGGCGGGCTCGGGCGAACCCACCAGCTATCGCCGCCCCTGAGCCGCGAGCCAGGCTTCAGACCACCAGACACGAAAAAGCCCGGCGCTGGCGCCGGGCCTGATCGTTCTTCGGTGCGCGCCGTCGGCCTAGTTGGCCGGGGCGGTCGCCTCGGCTTCAGCGGCCGGCGCTTCGGCGGCGGCTTCGCCTTCAGCCGGCGCGGCTTCTTCGCCCTCAGCGGGGGCAGCCTCCTCGGCGGCGGGCTCTTCCACCGGATTCGGCGCCGGGAAGGACAAGGAGCCGCCCATGGAGTGCAGATAGGCGATCACATTGATCAGTTCTTCGCGGCGCTTCAGGCCGACGAAGGTCATCTTGGTGCCGGGGATGTAGCGCTGCGGCGCTTCCAGGAAGTGGCCCAGCTCTTCGAAGGTCCAGACCGGCGCTTCGGCGCCGTGGTCGACCATGGCGGACGAATAGGAGAAGCCGGGATGGACGGCCGGATGGGCGCCGACCACGCCGAACAGGTTCGGGCCAGTGCCGTTGGCGCCGCCCTGGGCGATGGAGTGACAGCTCACGCACTTGGCGAAGCTGGCCTCGCCCGCCGCCACGTCGGCGGTCGGCAGCACCGTGCCCCAGTCGATGGGCGCCTCAGGCGGCGCGCCGCCGGCGGCGACTTCAGGAATGTCGATGGCATAGCCAGCGGTCTCGGGCGCATGCGGCGCAAACACGATAGCGGAGGCTTCACGCAGGCCAACAATGGCCAAGCCTGTCGCCAGCACTGCGCCGGCGACCTTGTTGAACGTAAGGTCGCTCATAGTCTTGGATTCGGCCCTCTTTGAGGCCGGTCATCGAAACCGGCAGACGCGCGGGAATCTCCCGCCCCTTATTGCGCCCGCGTCTCTTACACGCTACCGGCGCTCGTGCAACCGGCCAGTTCGTCGCTGGGAGCGTCAAGCGCTGCCGCGCGCAGTCTTCATCCGGACCATGACGCCGATCATCCTCATACCCGCCCGCATGGCCGCCACCCGCCTCCCGGGAAAGCCCCTGGCCGACATCGAAGGCGTGCCGATGATCGTGCGCGTTCTGCGTCAGGCGCAGGCGGCCGGTGTGGGTCCGGTGGCCGTGGCGGCGGGCGATCCGGAGATCGTCGAAGCGGTGGAAGCCGCCGGCGGCCGCGCCGTGCTGACGGACCCGGACCTGCCCTCAGGGTCCGACCGTATCCTCCGCGCCCTGGAGGTGCTCGACCCCCAGGGCCGCCACGACGTGGTGATCAATCTGCAGGGCGACATCCCCTTTGTGGCGCCCGGCGTGGTGCAGGGTTGCGCCGATCTGCTGGCCCGTGAGCCTTCCTGCGACATTTCGACCATCGTGGTGGCCGATAGCGACGTTTCCGAGCGCTCGAACCCCGACATCCCCAAGGCGGTGCTGGCCATGGCGGCGGATGGCCGCTCTGGCCGGGCCCTCTATTTCACCCGCTCGCCCCTCTATGGCGACGGGCCGGTCTGGCTGCACCATGGGGTCTATGGCTATCGGCGCGAGGCACTGATCCGCTTCACGGCCGCACAGCCCTCGCCGCTGGAGCAGCGCGAGCGGCTGGAACAGCTCCGCGCCCTGGAGATGGGGATGAGCATCTGGGCGGCGGTGATCGACTCCGCGCCGATCTCGGTGGACAACCCCGCCGATCTGGAACGCGCCCGGGCCCACGCCCGAGCCATGACCGAGGGACTTCGATGAGCCAGGGACGTATCGCCTTCCAGGGCGAGCTGGGCGCCAACAGCCATGAGGCCTGCGCCGCCTACTTCCCGGACTACGAGCCCGTCCCCCATCCGACCTTCGACGAGGCCTTCGAGGCCATCAAGACCGGCGACTGCCAGCTCGGCATGATCCCGGTGGAGAACTCCATCGCCGGCCGGGTGGCCGATGTGCACCACCTGCTGCCCAATTCCGGCCTGAAGATCATCGGCGAGAAGTTCAAGCCGATCCGCTTCCAGCTGATGGTCAATCCCGGCGTGAAACTGGAGGAGGTCACCACCGTCCAGTCCATGGCCATCGCCATCAGCCAGTGCCGCAGGACGGTCAAGCGCCTGGGCCTCAAGGCCGAGACCGTGGGCGACACCGCCGGCGCGGCGCGGATGCTGGCCCAGACGCCGGATCGGACCCGGGCGGCGATCTCGCCGGCCCTGGCGGCCGAGATCTACGGCCTGGAGATCCTGCTGCGCGATATCGAGGACGAGCGGCACAACACCACCCGCTTCCTGGTGATGACCGCCGATCGCGATCCGCCCGCCCCGCCGTTCACCAGCCCCTGCATCACCAGCTTCGTCTTCCGCGTGCGCAACCTGCCGGCCGCCCTCTACAAGGCCCTGGGCGGCTTTGCGACCAATGGCGTCAACATGACCAAGCTGGAAAGCTACATGGAGGACGGCGCCTGGACGGCGACCTTCTTCTACGCCGAGGTCGACGGCCGCCCCGAAGACCGCGGCCTGGCCCTGGCCTTCGAGGAGCTGCAGTTCTTCTCCGAGAAGTTCGAGATCCTCGGCGTCTATCCGGCCGACCCCTTCCGCGCCCGGGTCTAGGCGGGCTGGGTTCTCCCGAGCTCGCCACCTTTCCCGAGGTCGTCACCTTCGGGCTTGACCCGAAGGTCCATGCACACTTGGCCCGCCCCGGTGTTCATGGATGGTCGGGTCAAGCCCGACCATGACGGCGGAGAGGGTGGCGCGTGGCTCCTGAAAGGACTCAGCCCTCCTCGGCCCAGGCCTTCAGCAGCTGGTGGGCGATGGCGAGCGGCCCCGGCGCGAAGACGCCTTCGATCTTGCCGGCCAGCAGGTCGCGGGCCTCGGCGCGGGTGAACCAGCGAACCTCCGACAGCTCGGTCTGGTCCGGGGCGGCCTGGTCGTTCTCCACCTCGGCCAGCAGGCCGATCATCAGGGACGAGGGATAGGGCCAGGGCTGGGTCGAGTGGTAGCGCACGCTCACCGTCTTCAGGGCGGCCTCTTCGGCCAGCTCCCGGGCGCAGGCCTCCTCAATGCTCTCGCCGGGCTCGAGGAAGCCGGCCAGGGCCGAGAACATGCCCGGCGGCCAGGCCTCCTGGCGGCCCATCATGCAGCGGTCCCCCAGATAGGGCAGCATGATCACCACCGGATCGGTGCGGGGGAAGTGCTCAGCCTTGCAGACCGGGCACTGGCGCTTCCAGCCCCCGTCCACCAC
>NZ_JBALUY010000104.1:0-9481 GCF_036963605.1 Phenylobacterium sp.
GCCGGCGCGATGCTTCGACCCCCGGAAACTGGGCCGGAGCGGCGGGCGAATCGCCGAAGCCCCCGCGGCCATCCTCGACCTCCACCAGGGCGCCGGCGGCGCGCACCTGAGGATCGGCGGCCACCTCGGCCGGGGTCTGGACCGGCGCCCAGACGAGATCGGCCGCGTCGAGGCGGGCGGTGATCTCGTCCCAGTCCAGGGCGCTGAATGCAGCGTCGAACTCGGCCGTCAGGGCTGTGGTGTTCTCCTTGCGTAGCCGCCCGCTGACGAAGCGCGGATCCTCCTGCAACTCCGGCCGGCCGGCGGCCCTGGTCATCGCCGCCCAGTCCGCCGAACCGCCCCGGGGATTGGTGACGAACCAGCGGCCCTCCCGGCTTTGGAAGAAGTTGGCCAGGGGGTTCAGCGGCTCGCGGCGGGACCGGTTGGACGACAACCGCCCGAACCGCAATTGAACGGCGAGATCCGAGCCGACCGTATAGACGCCGGTGGCCAGCAGGGAAGTCTGCACCATCCGTCCGACGCCGGTCTGCTCCCGCTCGTAAAGCGCCGCCAGAATGGCCGAGGTGGTGGCCAGCGAGGTGATGTGGTCGCCAAAGCCGGTGCGCAGCAGGAAGGGATCGTCCCCCTTGGGCGTGGTCATCCGCGCCACCCCGGCCCGGGACCAGAAGGCGGTGACGTCGAAGCCCGGCTTGTGGGCGTCCGGCCCTTCCATCCCATATCCGGTGACCAAGGCGTAGATCAGCCGGGGATTGGCGCCCCGCAGGCTGGCCTCGTCCAGGCCCGCCCGCTTGAGGGAGGCTGGCCGCACATTTGTGAGGAAGACGTCCGCCCCGGCCGCCAGCTTGGCGACGGCGTCCCGCCCCTCTGGCTTGGAGATGTCGAGCACCACCGAGCGCTTGCCGCGGTTGTCCATCTCGAAGGTCGGATTGGCCCCCAGGTCACTCTTGGCGTCGGCGAAGACGTGACGCATGTCATCGCCGCCGGGGCGCTCGATCTTGATCACCTCGGCGCCCCAGTCACCGAGGATGCCGGCCGCGCCGGGCGCAGCGATATAGGTGGCGAACTCCACCACCTTCAGACCCTTGAGTATCACTGAACTTCGTCCTCCGCCCTGGCCGCGCCTTGTTCGGCGCCGGTCCGCTTGGTTCCATAGTGACCGGGGCGGGCGAGGGGGGAAAGGCGGAGCTTGCCCCTGCCGCGGGGTCAAGCCGTGGGATCAGGCGACCCTGCGTCCGGCAGCCAGGCGACGGGGGGCTGAAGTGGCGTCGGCCACGGCCCGGGCGACGGCGGTCACGCTGACCGGCTTGCGCAGGACGGCGTCAGCGCCGGCCTCCGTGCAGGCCTGGGCCTCGTCGGCGTCCCCCCCGATCACCGCGATGATCGGCAGGTGGGCGGCCGGTCCCTCGAGGGCGCGGATCGCGGCGGTGGCCTCCGGGCCGTCCAGGCCGGGCATCCGGCCGTCGATGAGCGCCAGATCGAAGTCGCAGACCTTGGCCAGGTCCACCGCCCGGCGGCCGTCCTGGGCATGGACCACCTGGTGGCCCAGCTGTTCGAGCACGGCGCGCATCATGGCGGCGTTCAGGCTGTCATCCTCGGCCATCAGGATGCGCAGCTTGCGACCCTCGGCAGGGTCATCCGTGGCGTCCTGGACGATCAGATCGATCTGCGGCGCGGCGTCCCGGTCGAAGGGCAGCTCCAGGCGGAAGCAGCTGCCGACCCCTGGCGCGCTGCTCGCCTTCAGCTCGCCCTGCATGAGCCGGGCGAGTTGCCGCGACAGGGAAAGGCCAAGACCTGCGCCAGGCACGCCGGCGCTGGTGCGTTCCACCCTGAGGAAGGCCTCGAAGGCCCGGTCCAGCTCCTCGGGCGAGAGGCCAGGGCCGGTATCGGCGATCTCTATGGCCAACCGCCCGGATTCTGTCAGCTCCAGCCGCGCCTCGACGCGGCCCCGAACCGTGAACTTGATGGCGTTGCCGAGCAGATTGGCCAGGATCTGGCGCAGCCGGGTCGGGTCCGCCATCGCCGCGCCGACCCGGCCGTCCAGTTCCGGCGCAACGAACACGTCGAGCTCCAGGCCCTTGGCTGCGGCATGGGGGCGGTTCAGCAGGACCAGATCGCGCACCAGGCCCGCGGCGTCGATTGGCCGGATGTCGATCGCCAGTCGCCCGGCCTCGGCGGTCTCGGAATCTAGGGTGGTGTTGAGCACGCCGATCAGGTCGCTGACGGCGTCCAACGCCGCCGAGAGCTGATCCCGCGAGGGGGCCGCGCGGCCATTGCGCCCGGCGGCGGCGGCCAGCACATGGGCGACGCCGGTCAGGCCGTTACGGATCTCGTGGCTGAGGGTCGCCACCAGGTCGGATTTTGAGCGGGCCAGGCGGCTGGCCTCCTCGACCTTGCCGGCCCGATCGGCGATCAGCTCCTCCCGCTCGGCCGCCATGGCGAACTGGCGGCGGAGAATGCGGTTGAGGATCAGGGCCAGGGCGAAGGCCAGCGCCACGCCACCCCAGGCGAGACTTGCGGCGCTCTGGCTTTGAGGCGTGGCGAACAGGGCGATCAGCGGACCGGCCGCGGCGGCGGCGCCGACGATCAGCAGACTCGGCAGCCAGGGGGCGGTGAAGAAGATGCAGACCACCGAGGCGGCGGTCGCCATCAGCAGCAGGGCTTCGCGCATCGGCCCGGCATTGTCGGCGAAGGCGGCGATCTGGGCCACGCAGCCGGCCCAGACCAGGCCCGTGACCACATGAACCCGGCCGCGCTTCACAAGGTCTTGGGCGGCGGGCGTACGCAGCCAGCCGACCGCGGCGTAGGTGGCGGCGCAGGCGATGGCGAACAGGGCGAAGCTGACCGTCATCCAGGCTGCGTTCGGAGCGAAGGAGCCGGCCCAGACGAAGATCGGCAGGCTGACCAGAAAGGCCACCAGGGCATAGGGCAGCAGCGCCGTCTGGGCGTCCAGGGCCTGAAGCGTCAGCGACGTTGCGCCACGGGGGGCGAACCGCACAGAATCGGCTTTGGATGACACAGGCTTATCCTTTGCGGCGACGCCCGCGAAGGTAGCGGCTCAGGGTTGGCGGGACGTTACGCGATAGCGTTAATCCACAGGCGACTGCGAAACCGTCCGTTAAGCCTAACCAATCATTGTCGCCGAACGGGATGGAAGTCTCGACGGAGGGGGACGGGTCCTATGACGACCACGCGGGCGGCGCTGACCGAGGATGACATCCGCACCCTGGTGAAGGGCGCGACCCCCGACGAGCGCGCCCTGGTCGCCCACAAGCTTTGCCGCCGCATCGACACCCTGCCGCTGACACCTGAGGAACAGGCGCTGGCGCAGGATATTCTACGGGTCATGGCGGCCGACGCCGCCGAACTGGTGCGCCGCGCCCTGGCGGTCACGCTCAAAAGTTCGCCGCTCATCCCGCACGACGTGGCCCTGACCCTGGCCCGGGATGTGGAAAGCGTCTGCCAGCCGATCCTGAGCTTCTCGCCCGTCTTCACCGACGAGGAACTGGCCGAAATTGTTCGGCTGGGAGGCCCCGTGCGCCAGGTGGCCATCGCAAAACGCCCGCGTCTTTCGCGCCGGGTCACTGACGTGCTGGTGGAAACCGGGGCCGAGCGGGCGGTCGAAGTGGCCTGCGCCAACGATAACGCCGATTTCGCCGACGCCACACTGATGAACGTCCTGGCGCGGTTCGAGCGGTCCGAGCGCGTCCTGGCCGCAGTGGCCTATCGCCAGACCCTCCCCCTGGCGGTGACCGAGAAGCTGATCGACATGGTCGGCGATCAGGTCCGCGACCACCTGCTGACCCACCATCCGGTGTCGCCCGAACTGGCCCTGCAGATCGCCACCGGCGCCAAGGAGCGCGCCACCCTCGACCTGGTGGACCAGGCCGGCCGCTCGGCCGACCTGAAGGCCTTCGTGGCCCATCTCCATCGCAACGAGCGTCTGACCGCCTCCCTGCTTCTGCGAGGGCTGGCGCATGGCCACATGGCCTTCTTCGAGTGGGGGCTGGCCGAGCTCGCCGGCGTGCCCCACCACCGCACCTGGCTGATGATCCACGACGCCGGGCCTCTGGGCCTCAAGGCCATCTACGAGCGGGCGGGATTGCCAGCGCGCCTGCTGCCGGCCTTCCGCGCCGGCGTCGACACCTTCCACGCCATGGAGTTCGAGGGCGGCACCCGCGATCGTGACAAGTTCCAGAAGAAGATGCTCGAACGCTTCCTGACTCAACCCCATGTGGGCGCCCGGGATGACGCCGACTATCTCCTCGACCGCATGGATCGTCTCGCCGACAAGGCCGCCCTGACGCTGCAGACCGCCTGACCAGCTTTTCCTTGGCGAATGGGCCGGCTGGCTCCAGATTTCGCCCATGAGCACGCCAACCGACGGCGGCGAGATCCGGCCGGCCTCCACCCTTCTTCTGCTGCGCGACGACCCCACCTTCGAAGTGCTGATGGTCGAGCGCCATCATCAGATCGACTTCGCCTCCGGCGCCCTGGTCTTTCCGGGCGGCAAGTCCCATCCGGGCGATCATGAGGACGCTTGGGCCGATCACGTCTCCGGCTGGTCGGCTCACGATGGAGAGCAGAGGGGCCTGCGGATCGCCGCCATTCGGGAAGTGTTCGAAGAAGCCGGCCTGTTGCTCGCCACGCGTCGTGATGGCGGCCCGCTTGAGATCGAGCCTGCGCCGCTGGAGCTTCGCCAATCGGTCGATCGGGGTGAGACCCCGTTCCTTGACGTGGTGCGGGCGGCCGGCGCGCGGCTCGACCTTTCAGCCCTGACCGTCTTCGCCCGCTGGATCACCCCGCCGGTGACGCCCAAGCGGTTCGACACCTGGTTCTATGCCGCCCACGCCCCGACGGGGCAGCTGGCGGTGTGCGATGGACGGGAGACAGTGGACGCCTGCTGGCTTTCACCTCAGGCGGCCCTGGAGGCCGGAGCGCGGGGGGAGCGGAAGCTGGTCTTTCCGACCCGCATGAATCTGGGCCGCCTGGCGACCTCGGCCAGCGCTGCGGCGGCCATCGCCACGGCCCGGGCTCGGCCCCTGGTCGCGGTGCAGCCGGAAATTCACAGAGGTCCCGAGGGCGCGCGGCTGGTCTTGCCGGAAAGCGCCGGCTATGGCGCGGTCAGCGAGCCTTTCGTCCCGGGGATGTAGTCGCTCAGACGAGGCCCGAGGCGGCGACCCGACGCTCGAGCTCTTCCACCAGGATCTTGCCCACCGGGTGGTCGTCTGTCTTGATCCCGTCGCGGACGGCGGCCTTGACCCCGTCGATATGGGCGTCGATCAGGACCATCGGCGCCTGCATGCGCTTGTCCTTGTCGTCGATCAGCTTGCAGAGCGAGGCGGCCATGCGGGTGATCAGCGGAAACTCGTAGGTGGTCCCCAGGCCCTTCAGGTCGTGGGCGCGCAGGTAGAGGGCCTCGAGCGTTTCGGCCGTGGCGCCTTCGGTCCTCACCTGCTGGCGGGCGGCTTCGAGCTTGGTGACCTCGTCCTGAAGCCAGGCGCCAAAATTGCCCGACAGGCTTTTCAGAGCCGCTTCGGCCTTGGCGATCGCGCTGGCGTCGACAGCGCCGAACCGGCCGCCGACCTTGAGGCGAAGCGTATTGGGGACCTGGATCACCTGACCCGTATTCTGCTCACTCACGGCCATCTCCTCGGGGACGCACGACCCAACCGTAGTGAGCGAATCTTAACAACGAATGAGACGTGCCGTCAGGCGGAAAACTGCTCGGCCAGGACGCGTTCCTCCAGGCTGCGCCCGGCGTCGAACAACATGGTCAGGCTGATGTCCCGGTTCTCGGCCACATGCACCTCGACCACGTCGCGCACTTCGAAGTTGTCGGCCACGGCGCTGACCGGCCGCTTGTCGGCCTCGAGAATCTCAAACGTGACGCGGGCGGCGTGGGACAGCAGCGCCCCGCGCCAGCGGCGGGGGCGGAAGGCGCTGATCGGCGTCAGGGCCATGACCTTGGCGTCCAGGGGAATGATCGGGCCATGGGCCGAGAGATTGTAGGCCGTCGAGCCGGCCGGGGTGGCCACCAGAGCCCCGTCACAGGACAGCTCGTTCAGCCGAACCTTGCCATCCACCGAGATGCGCAGCTTGGCCGTCTGCCGCGTCTGGCGCAGCAGGGAGACCTCATTGATCGCCAGGGCGCGGTGCTGGCGGCGGCGGGCGTCCACCGCCACCATGCTCAAGGGGTGGATCAACGCCCGCTCGGCGGCGTTGATCCGGTCGAGCAGGCCATCGGCGCTGTACTCGTTCATCAGGAAGCCGACCGAGCCGCGGTTCATCCCATAGATCGGCTTGGGCGCGCCCATATTGCCGTGCAGGGTCTCCAGCATGAAGCCGTCGCCGCCGAGGGCGACGATCACCTGGGCCTGATCCTGTGGGACCTGGCCATAGCGCGCCGTCAGGTCCTTCAGCGCGTCCTGCGCCTCGGGGCGGTCGCTGGCGGCGAAGGCCACCCGGGTCACGAAGGGTTCGGCTTTGAACATGGGCGTGCAAAAGCCGGCAGGGCAGGCGCCTTGTCAAACGCCGATCGCATCCCTGCGTCAGGCTGGGCGCGAACTCATGGTCTGGCGGAAGGCCGCTGCGGCCAGGTCGGGCGCGAAAGGACCAAAGGCGGCCAGGGCGCGCCGGGCGCCTTCGGGGCCGCCGCCAGGCCTGTTGTCGTTCAGGTCGCGGACCAGTTCCAGGATCGTGGGAAAGGCGCTGCGGTCGATGCTCACCGCTGCGCAGGCCAGGGCCAGATGTTCGGGCTGTTCGCTGTCCATCGCCTGGCGCAGCATGTCCAAGGGAAAATCGCCGAGGGTCGACAGGACGCCGACGAACAGGGAAAGCTTGCCTTCGCGCAGGGCGCGCAACAGGTAGCCCGGCCGTAGTTGGCCGGCCGCCACCAGCTTGCTGATCAGGCGCTTTTCCATCTCCTCGCGTTCGTCATCCTTTTGCCAGACAATGGCGTCGCCGTTCTCGACGATAGCGCCGGCATGGGCGTCGCCGACCGCCTGGCCGAGGGCGGCGTCCAGGGCTTCGGTGTCGAGGCGAAAGCGCAGGGTGAGGGCCTGGCGCAGGGCCTGGCCGACCCAGGCATAGAGTTCCTGGGCCAGATCCTCGGTCAGCTCAGCGCGCCGGGTCAGCGGCGAGCGCAGCGCCGCCACCCGACGCGACGCCTTGACCAGCAGGGCCATGTCGTCCGGGCCGAGCGCGGTCTGGGTGTTGCCCGACAGGGCGGTGAGAACAGCCGGCTCGGCCTGCCGCAGGATGGCGGCGACCACAGGCGCGCCGAGGCCTGGGCGCCGGGCGACTTCGATCTGGTGTTCGACCGTGGCTTCGATGAGCAGGCGGATCAGGTCATGATCCTGAAGGATCGGGCTGGCGGCGATGATCGGTCGGGCGATTTCGATATCGTCCAGGGCCAGGACATTGATCAGGGCGATGGGCGCCCAGTCGACGCCGGCCAGCTTTTCGGCGAGACGCTTGCGAATGTCCCGCTCGGCTTCCACCACCAGGCTCATGAAGATGGAATTCAGCAGGTCCTGGACGGCTGGCGCAGACATGATCTGGCCGCTCTCGGCGACGTCGCACAGATCCACCACGGCCAGAAGCAGCCGTTCACGATCCCCGGGCGTTCGGCTCTTGGCCAGACTCAGGATCTCTTCGGTCCTCGCGAGCGCGCTCAAGGCGACCTCCGGCTACGAGTCGTTCGTTGGGGCGAATCTGATGGCTGCAAATGAAAACATGCTTAAACCGGCGCCAACCAAATCGCTGCAGTTTCAGCAGACAGTGACGTGAGGAGCAGATCGATATGGCCCACCCCCTGATCCTGGCCCTGGACCAGGGCACCACCAGCACCCGGGCTATTCTCTTCGATCTGGCAGGTCAGGCCTTAGGGGAGGCGTCCCGCCCCCTGGCTCAACACTATCCGGCCGATGGCTGGGTGGAGCACGACGCCGAGGAAATCTATGAGGCCGCAGTAATGGTGATGGCCGAGGCCGTGGCCAACGCCGGCGCCGAAATGGCCCAGGTCGCCGCCATCGGCATCACGAACCAGCGGGAAACCGTCGTGCTGTGGGACCGGGCCACCGGCGCCCCCGTCCACCGGGCCATCGTCTGGCAGGATCGTCGCACCGCAGGCCTGTGCGAGGCCCTGCGTCGCCAGGGCGCCGAGACCCACGTGACCGAGGTCACCGGGCTGCTGATCGATCCGTACTTCACCGGCACCAAGCTCGCCTGGATGCTGGACCATGTGCCGGACGCCCGCGAGCGGGCCGAGGCCGGAGAACTGCTGGCCGGGACCATCGATTCCTGGCTGATCTGGAAGCTGACCGGCGGCAAGGCGCACGTCACCGACGCCACCAACGCCTCGCGCACCCTGCTGTTCGATATCCGCGCCCAGGCCTGGTCCGAGGCCATGCTCGACCTGTTCAAGGTCCCCCGGGCGATCTTGCCGGAGGTGCGCGACAGCGCCGGCCTGTTTGGCGAGACCGACGCCGGCCTGCTGGGCCGCGCCATCCCGATCTGCGGCGTCGCCGGCGACCAGCAGGCGGCGCTGATGGGGCAGGGGTGCGTGGCGCCGGGCCAGATGAAGGCCACCTACGGCACCGGCTGTTTCCTGCTGGTGAACACGGGTGAGGCCGCCCCGGTCTCCCAGGCCCGCCTGCTGACCACCGTCGCCGCCCGGATAGACGGGCGCACCACCTATGCGCTGGAAGGCGCCATCTTCATCGCCGGGGCGGCCATCCAGTGGCTGGTGGAGGGGCTTGGCGTGGACTCTCCAGCCGCGGCCGAGGCCCTGGCCCGCAAGGCGCGGCCCGACCACGGCGTGGTGCTGGTCCCTGCCTTCACGGGGCTTGGAGCGCCCTGGTGGGACGCCGAGGCCCGCGGGTCCTTAAGCGGCCTGACCCGGGACGCCGGCCTGCCTGAGATCGCCGCGGCGGCCTATGACGCCAGCGCCTATCAGACCGCCGACCTGATCGAGGCCATGGCCTCCGACGCCCCGGAAGCCTTTGGCGAAGGCTCAGAACTGCGGATCGACGGCGGCATGTCCCGCAGCCCCTGGTTCGCCCAGCGGCTGGCCGATCTCACCGGCCAGCGGGTCGCCCGGGCCAGCTACGAGGAGACCACCGCCCTGGGCGCGGCGCTCTTCGCCGGTCTCGGGGCCGGTCTCTATCCCGATGTCGAGGCCGCCGCCGCGGCTCGGCCGACCACCGAGCCTTCGACCCCAGCCCTGGATCCTGACCAGCGCCAAGCTGGCCAGGCCCGCTGGCGCGACGCCGTGCGGCGGGTTCTCGGCCATGGTTGAACACCCTCGCCCTTGACGATCGCCGGCTTGAGGGGGACTCTTAAGGGACAGAACAAGAACTCGAAGGGAGGCCGCCATGGCCGACGGATCTGCTGGCGTGATGTCGCTGCAAGGCAAGGTGTCCACCGAGGAGTGGCAGGCCCGGGTGGAGCTGGCCGCGCTCTATCGGCTGGTGGCCCTGCA
>NZ_JBALUY010000105.1:0-9305 GCF_036963605.1 Phenylobacterium sp.
ACGCCGATATGGGGCCGCAGCACCTTGACCGCCACCCGGCGGCCGTCGCGCAGGCGCGCATCGTGGGCCTGGGCCAGGGAGGCGGCGGCGACGGCCTCGCCGAATTCGGAAAACTGCGTCTCGATCGGCGCGCCGAGGGCGGCTTCCACCTGGGCGCGGGCGATCTCGGCCGGGAAGGGCGGCAGCCGGTCCTTCAGCCGTGACAGATCCTCAGCGAAAGGCGCGCCGAAGATGTCGGCCCGGGTGGATAGAAGCTGGCCGAGCTTGATGGCCACGGGGCCAAGCTGAACAAGCGCGCGGGCCAGACGCTCGCCCGGCCGGCCCTCGCGGGCCTGCTTGCCGGCCAGCAGGCGCAGCGCCCGGCCCAGGTCGCGGATCGGCGGCGGATACTGGGCCTCGAGCTCGACCGGCAGCAGGGCGTCGTGCCGGGCCAGGGTCCAGGCGGCGGCGAAGAGCCGGCCATAGGCGGCGGGACGCGCCATCTCAGATGGCCCAGCCCTGATGGAGGGCCGCCACCCCGGCGGTGAAATTGGTGTAGCTCACCCGCGAGAAGCCGGCCTCGCGCATCATCTGGGCGAAGCTCTGCTGGTCGGGGAAGCGGCGGATGCTCTCCACCAGGTACTGGTAGGACTCCCGGTCCTTGGCCACGAGTTCGCCCACGGCAGGGATGACCTTGAAGGAATAGGCGTCATAGGCCTTCTGCAGGGGCTCGGTGACCGGCCGGGAGAATTCCAGGCACAGGAACCGGCCGCCGGCCTTCAGCACCCGCCGGGCCTCCCGCAGGGCCGCAGGAATGTCGGTGACATTGCGGATGCCGAACGAGATCACATAGGCGTCGGCGCAGGCGTCGGGCAGGGGCAGCCTTTGCGCGTCGCCGACGTTCCAGCAGATCTCCGGCTCGGAGCCTTTTTCGCGGCCCGCCGTGATCATCTCGGCATTGTAGTCCATCAGGAAGATGGTGGCGTCGGGGCCGCCCCGGCGCTGCTGGGCGCGCCTCGCCATCTTCGCAAACCGCCTGGCCATGTCGCCGGTGCCGCCGGCGCAGTCGATGATGACCTCGCCGGGCTGGGGGTTCAGGCGGGCGGCGACGGCGTCCTTCCAGAGGCGGTGGACGCCACCGCTCATCAGGTCGTTCATCAGGTCATAGCGGCGGGCGACGCGGTCGAAGACCCCGCGCACCAGGCGCGGCTTCTCGTCGGCCGCAACGTCGCGAAAGCCGAAGGTGGCGGCAGGTCCGGTCATGGCTCGCCTCATAGCCTCCCGCGCGATCGCACGCCAGCGTCAGGCCGCAGAGCGCGGTTGAAGTTGATCGCAGGCGCAGCCTCTGCCAAGCGATGGACCATGCCCGAACTTCCCGAGGTCGAGACCGTCCGCCGCGGCCTGGCGCCTGTCCTGGACGGCCAGCGCCTGACCCGCGTGGAGCTGCGCCGGCCGGATCTGCGCTTTCCCTTCCCCGAGGGCTTCGTCCAGCGGCTGGCCGGGGCGCGGATCGAGACGCTCGCCCGGCGGGCCAAGTACGTCCTGGCGCCCACCGACCGCGGCGACACCCTGGTCATGCATCTGGGGATGAGCGGGCGCTTCGAGATCGCCCGGCCGGAGGGGACGATCCGGCCGGGCCAGTTCGTCTACGCCGCCGATCCCGACCCGAAACATGCCCATGTGGTCTTCGAGACCGAGGCCGGCGGCCGGGTCACCTATTACGACCCCCGGCGGTTCGGCTATATGGGCCTGATCCCCACAGAGGCGCTGCCTGCTCATCCCTGGTTCGCCGGCATGGGGCCAGAGCCCCTGTCGGATGATTTCGACGCCGCCCATCTGGCCCGCGCCTTCGAGGGCCGCAAACAAGGCCCCAAGACCCTGCTGCTGGACCAGAGGATCGTGGCGGGGCTGGGCAATATCTATGTCTGCGAAGCCCTGCACATGGCCCGCATCTCGCCGTTCCGCCCGGCGGGCAAGATCAGCCGGCCGCGGCTGAAGGCCCTCGTCGAGGCCATCCGCCAGGTTCTGGAGGCGGCCATCGCCGCCGGGGGATCCACCTTGCGCGACTACGCCGCCGCCGACGGCGCGCTGGGCTATTTTCAACACAGTTTCCGCGCCTATGGGCGGGAGGGCGAGCCCTGTCCCAATCGCGGCTGTGGGGGAACCATCGTCCGGGAGGTTCAGGCCGGGCGTTCGACCTTCTATTGCCCCGTCTGCCAGAAAGGCTGAGCGATGACCCGTCTGATCGGCCTGCTGGGCCTGCTCATCGCCCTGGCGGGCTGCGCGCCGCAGCCGGCCCGAGCCGAGCCCGCCCTGTGGATCGTCCGCGACGCCGATTCCGAGATGGTGCTGTTCGGCTCCATGCATCTCCTGCAGCCCGGCCTCCCCTGGCGGCCCGAGGCGCTGGACGCGGCCCTGGCCCAGGCTGACGACCTCTGGTTCGAGCTGCCGGTGGATCCGGACACGGAGGCCGAAGCGGCGCGCCTGGCCCTGCGCTACGGCGCCCTGCCGCCGGGCCAGTCCCTCTATGCCCAATTGCCGCCGGAGAGCCGCGAGCGTCTCACTCGCCTGGCGGCCCGCCACAGCCTGCCGCCCAACCTGCTGGACCGGCTGAAGCCCTGGTTCGCCGAGGTGCTGCTGGCCTCGGCCGTCTTCGCCGCAGCCGGCGCCGATGTGGAGCAGGGGGTGGAGAAACAGGTCAGCCTGACCGCGCCGCCTGGGCTGGAGCGCCGGGCCCTGGAGAGCGCCGAGCAGCAGATCGCCCTGTTCGACGCCGTGCCCATGGACGAGCAATTGGCCAATCTGATCGACACCCTGGAGCAGCTGGAGGACGACCCCCAGGGGTACGACCGGCTGATCGCCGCCTGGCTATCCGGCGACCTCGACGCCCTGGAGGCCGAGGCCCTGGACCCCATGCGCGAGGTTGCGCCCGGCCTCTATCGGAGCATGGTCGTCGATCGCAACACGGCCTGGCTCGAACAGCTTCAGGCCCGGCTGCAGGGCTCCGGCCGTTCTGTGGTCGTGGTCGGGGCCGGCCATCTGCTCGGCCAGGATGGGCTGCCTGCGCGCCTGCGCGCCCTTGGCTATGAGGTCGAGGGGCCTTAAGCGGCAAGGCGCGTGTCTGAAGAGGAGGCCACCATGTCCGCGCCCAGCTACGAGACCCTGCTCATCGAGGCCCACGGCCCCGTCACCCTGATCCGCCTCAACCGGCCCGAGGCCCTGAACGCCCTCAACGCCCGGCTGCTCGCCGACCTGGAGGGGGCCCTGGAGGCCGCCGAAGCCGATTCCGAGGCCCGCTGCCTGGTGATCACCGGCTCGGAACGGGCCTTCGCCGCCGGCGCCGACATCAAGGAGATGGCCGACAAGTCCTATGCCGACATGTTCCTGGCCGACACCTTCGCCCGCAGCGCCCGGCGGATCGAGGCCTGCCGCAAGCCGATCATCGCCGCGGTCTCGGGCTTCGCCCTGGGGGGCGGCTGCGAGCTGGCCATGATGTGCGACTTCATCATCGCCGCCGACACGGCCAAGTTCGGCCAGCCGGAGATCAATCTCGGCGTCATGCCGGGCATCGGCGGCACCCAGCGCCTGACCCGCTATGTGGGCAAGTCCAAGGCCATGGACATGATCCTGACCGGTCGGATGATGGACGCCGTCGAGGCCGAGCGGGCGGGGCTGGTCGCGCGCGTCGTGCCGGCCGAGGCCCTGGTGGCCGAGGCCCTGGCGGCGGCCGCCAAGATCGCCGGCCAGTCGCCCGTGGCGGTGATGATGAACAAGGAACTGGTCGAGACCGCCTACGAGACCACGCTCAGCGCCGGCGTGGCGGTGGAGCGACGGCTGTTCCACTCCCTGTTCGCCTTCGAGGACCAGAAGGAGGGCATGGCCGCCTTCGTCGAGAAGCGCCGGCCAGACTTCAAGGGGCGCTAAGCCTTGCGGATTCTTGCCTTCGGGGACTCCTTCGTGGCCGGCGCCGGCGATCCGGCCCACCAGGGCTGGCTGGGCCGCGCCCTGGCCGGACGCCCCGAGGTCACCGCCTACAATCTGGGCGTCCGGGGCGACACCAGCGCCGACATCCTCCGGCGCTGGTCGGCGGAGGCCGAGGCCCGGCTGAGCCCGGACGAGCCCTGTGGCCTAGTCTTCGCCTTCGGGCGCAATGACGCCAACGCCGCTGACGGGCGTCCGCGCCTGTCGGCGGCTGAAAGCCTGAAGACGGCCCATCAGCTTCTGACCCAGGGCGCGGCCCGCGCGCCCGTGCTGATGGTCGGCCCGCCGCCGGCCGAGGAGCCCGGGCTGGCGGCGCGGGTGGAAGGGCTCAACGAGGCCTTCAAGGCCCTCTGCGCCCGCCTGAGGACGCCCTATATCGACGTCCTGCGCCCCCTGGCGGTCAGCGGGACCTGGCTGGCCGAGGCCCGGGCTGGGGACGGCGCCCATCCGGGCGCTGCGGGCTACCAGCAGATGGCCGAGCTGATCGCCGCCCATCCGGCCTGGCGACGCTTCACCGGGGTCGAGGGAATCCCGACATGAGGTCCAGGCGCCATTGACCGGCTCTCCGCCATCCCGTATATCCGCGCCTCCGATTTTCACCGCCCGGACCTGAGTTCGGGCGCGCTACTATTCGAGAGCTTTTAGAATGGCCAACACGCCCGGCGCCAAGAAGGCGATCCGCAAGATCGCCCGTCGCACCGAAGTCAACACCGCTCGCCGCTCGCGCGTCCGGACCTATCTCCGACGCTTCGAAGAGGCCATTGCGGCCGGCGACGCCGCCGTCGCCAAGACCGCCTTTGTGGAGGCTCAATCCGAGGTGATGCGGGCCGTCACCAAGGGCGTGATCCACAAGAACACCGCCTCGCGGAAGGTCTCGCGCCTGGCCGCCCGGCTGAAGAAGCTGGCGGTTGCCTAAAGCTTGACCTGCGCCGCCTCCGGGCGGGCTAGTCGCTTGAAATTTCTGGACAAATGACAAAGCCCGCACGCCTTTTCGGTGTGCGGGCTTTGTCTTGCCTGAAGCTTGGCCTTGCCGCGCCTGCGACCAATGTTCTCAGTCGGCGGAGGGTCATTCCGAGAATTCCCTTGTGGCGTGAGGGCGCGCGCTTGAGTCAACGAAAATATCCGCGGACGCCGCGAAGAATCACCGTTGACCCCCCCCCGTCCCGGACTAGTCTCTGGGGCTTCAACACAGACGTGTTTTCCATCTGAATTCGGATGAAAAAGCGGGGGGCGGGACTCTATGCGCCCTCCGATTAAGAGCCTGTGTTTGTTGACTAAAACGTGGCCGCAGCGTGGGGTTGCGACCAATGATGGCGGATGTTGGGGGTATTGGCGAAATGGCTTCTGGAGGATTGGCGGACAGGACGGCGGCGACGCCTGCGGGCGCGGTCTGGACCAAGACGTGCCTGACCCTGAAACGCGAACTGGGCGACGCCACCTTCGGCTCCTGGCTGGGTCATGCGGCCCTGCGGGAGCGGTCGGATCACGAGGTTTGTCTGGTGGCCGCCACCGGCGTGGCCCGCGACTGGATCCGCCGACACGCCTGGCGCCGCATCGGCGAGCTCTGGGCGCAGAATGACCCCGAAGGCCGCGCGCTGGACCTGAAGTCCCGTATGGAGTTCGAGGCCGCCGGCGCGCCCGAGCCGGTGATCGCCGAGGTCACCCTGGCCGCCGCCCCGGTCCTGACCATCCATCATGGCGCCGCGCCGGCGTCCGTCTCTGGCTCAGAGCCGGCCGCGCCCTCGGCGGGGTCGCGGGCGCCGCGCCCCGGCGCCGGCCTGCAGGAGCGCTTCACCTTCGACACCTTCGTGCCGGGCCCGGCCAACGAGTTCGCCTTCGCCGTCGCCCGGCGGGTGGGCTGCTGGGCCGACGGCCATTTCAATCCGGTGGTCTTCCATGGCCCCTACGGCTTCGGGAAGACCCACCTGCTGAACGCGCTCGGCTGGGAAGCCCAGCGGAACTGCCCGGACAAGAAGGTGGTCTATCTGACCGCCGAACGCTTCACCCAGACCTTCGTCAAGGCGGTGCAGGATCGCCAGACGGCGGCCTTCAAGGACGAGCTGCGCGACGCCGACCTGCTGCTGATCGACGATGTGCACTTCGTGGCCGGCAAGACCTCGACCCAGGAGGAGCTGTTCCACACCCTGATCGCCCTGGTTCAGGACGGCCGCCGGGTGGTGATGACCGCCGACCGCCCGCCGCATGAGCTGTCGGATTTGGAGCCGCGCCTGCGGTCTCACCTGCAGGCGGGCCTGGTCTGCGGCATCGAGCCGGCCGACCGGGACCTTCGCCAGGGCATATTGGAGCGCAAGCTGGACATGCTGGCCCGCCAGGGGGGCTTCCCGGCCGCTGCGCGGCCTGAGGTGCTCCAGTTCCTCGCCGACCGCTTCAGCGACAGCGTGCGGGAGCTGGAAGGGGCCCTGAACACCCTGGTGGCCCGTGTGGGGGCCGAGCTGACCCATCTGAGCCTGGACGAGGCCCAGAGCATCCTGAGGCCCCACCTGTCGGCCCCGGAGCGCAAGGTGACGGTGGACCACATCCAGAAGGCGGTGGCCGAGCACTACGGCCTGACCCAGGCCGACCTGCTGTCGGAGCGCCGGGCCCGGGCCGTCGCCCGTCCCCGCCAGGCGGCCATGTGGATCGCCAAGCAGATCACCACCCGCTCCCTGCCCGACATCGGCCGGCGGTTCGGCGGTCGCGACCACACCACCGTCCTGCACGCCGTGCGCCGCATCGAAGCCCTGAAGGCCGATGACCCGGTGCTGGCCCGCGATCTCGACGTCCTGCTGCGCAAGCTGCGCGGCTGAGCTTCCCAGCCGACCTCAAGGTCCGCAAGCCTGAAGGCCCGCCACCCCCGGCGGGCCTTTCGCTTTTTCGGCGGGCGCGGGCCGATCGTCACTGCTGATCCAGGCTGAGGCGACCGCTGACGCCTCTCTCTCCGTCATGGTCGGACTTGATCCGACCATCCATGAACACCTCGGCCAGCCCGGTGTTCATGGACCCTCGCGTCAAGCGCGAGGGTGACGGGGGCGCTGGATGTCGAGCGGCTCTAACGTCTAAGCCGCTGTCCCTCGCCGCAGCCGCCCGATCAGGGCCTGGGCGTCCGGCGGCGGCGGCTGTTCGATCCGGCGGTAGTCCCGGCAGTCCAGGGTGCGTGAGACAAGCCTTGCGCTGACCATGGCGCGGCGCAGGATGGCCGGGTCGCCAAAGGCGTGCAGGGCGTTGAGCCTTCCATTGAACACCGCCTCGCTGACGGCGTCGCCGGCCGGCAGGGCCGCCCAGAGAGCCCACAGGGCCAGGTCTTGGTGCGACGGCTTGGCCGGCCACTGCAGAAGCCGTCCCTGAGCGTCGAACTGGCGGGCGACCCTGCCCACCCGCGCCAGGTCGGCGGCGGGCGCTGGCGGGCCCTCCGGGGCCTCGGAACGGGCGCGATAGTGCTGGAAGTTCTTCGCCCCGGCGGCCCGGGCCAGGATGTTCAGCATCTCCACATGGCCAGGCGCAGGTCCCTGGCGCGCCAGCTGGTCGCGCAGAGACTTGGCCAGGGCCGAGATGTCGGGGGTCGCATAGGGAATGGCGGTTCTGGGCATCACTCATCCTCGGGAAGCGCCGATCCCCTGATCAGGGGCGTCGAGGTCACCGACTTTCGACCCGGCGCTTGATGGGACAAGCGGGGCGAGACGTCTCAAGGGCAGGTTTAGCTCCCCGATGTGCGGGGCGGTGACGCCTGGGTGAACTGCAGACCCTGGCCGCTTTTAGCCCCGCTTCGGCGGCCGGGGAAGTCCGCACGCGGGGCGAGGCGTCACGGCCAAGGTCTTGGCGCTTGACCCGGCCCCAGGGGCCGGTCGGATAGAGGAGGTCTCGAAAAACGCATGAGGGTCCTGCCTGTGTCTCCCTATCTCAGCCCCGCCGAGGCCGCCGCCCAACTGGGCGTATCGCCAAAGGCCCTGCGCCTCTATGAGGCCAGAGGCCTCCTCTCTCCCTTGAGGACTCAAGCTGGCTGGCGCGCCTATGGGTCCGACCAGATGGCGCGCGCCCGCGAGATCGCCAGCCTGCGGGCCCTGGGCCTGTCGCTGACCCAGGTGGCGCGGGTTCTCGCAGGCGATCCGGGCGATCTCGCCCCGGCCCTGGCCGCCCACCAGGCCGAACTGGAAGGCGAGACCCAACGCCTGTCCGAGACCCTGGCTCAGGTCGCCGCCCTGCGCCGCGCCCTGGCCAAGGGCGAGCCGCCCACGATGACGCAGCTGGCGCAACTCGCGGGAAACAAGCCGGCCTGCGCCTTCGATCTGCCCTGGCCCTGGGGCGGAGAGCGGTTCGAACTCGCCGCCTTGCCGGCCCTGACCTGGCTGGTGGGGTCCCTGGGCAGCGGCAAGACCCGCCTGGCCCGCGCCATCGCAGACGCCTTGCCTGGCAGTGTGTTCGTCGAGATGGCCCGGCCGCCGGTCATCGTCGAGGGTGATCTTGGCCTCAGCGGGCGTCTTGAGGGCGCCCTGGCCTGGCTGAGGGAGGAGGGCGCCGAGGAGACCGAGGCGCTGCGCCGCCTTCTGGCGGCGGTGCTCTCAGAGGGGGGCGCGGTGGTGGTGGACATGGTCGAGGACGGCCTGAATGAACCCACCCAGCAGGCCCTGGCCGCCTGGTTGCGGGCGCGCGGGCCGCAGGCTCGGCCGCTGATTCTGATGACCCGCTCCAGCGCGATGCTGGACCTTGGACTGGCGACCTCATTCGAAACCGTGCTGTTCTGCCCGGCCAATCACAGCTCGCCCATCCGCGTGCGCCCCGACCCGCAGGCCCGGGGCTACGAGGCGCTGGCCAGTTGCCTTGCGCCACCCGAGGTGCGCGCCCGAACCGAAGGGATGGTCGCCGTAAACGCCAATCGCGCATGAAAAAGGGCGGCCGCATCGCTGCGGCCGCCCCGTTTGTCGTCAGGATGGAGGATGAGGCTGATTAAGCCTCGGCCTCGGCCCCTTCCTTCTTGGAAAGGTCTTCGCCCGTCACCTGGTCGACGACCTTCATGGACAGGCGGGTCTTGCCGCGATCGTCGAAGCCCAGGAGCTTGACCTTCACTTCCTGGCCTTCGGTCAGGACGTCGGAGACCTTGGCCACGCGCTCGTTGGAGATCTGGCTCACGTGAACCAGGCCGTCCTTGGCGCCGAAGAAGTTCACGAAGGCCCCGAAGTCGACCACCTTGACCACCTTGCCGGTGTAGATGGCGTTCAGCTCGGGCTCCGAGGCGATGGACTTGATCCAGTCGCGGGCCGCATCGATCTTGGACTGTTCCGAGGCCGCGATCTTGATGGTGCCGTCGTCGGAGATGTCCACCTTGGCGCCGGTTTCGGCGACGATCTCAC
>NZ_JBALUY010000106.1:0-9240 GCF_036963605.1 Phenylobacterium sp.
CCCCCCCACCGTGGTCGTGAACGCCAGCGCCAGCGCCAGCGTGCGCGCCTCGGCCGGCGCCAGCGCCGGCGCAGGTTCGGCCGTCTATTACGGCGGTGGCGGCGGTGGCGGCTACTATTCGCCGCCCGTGGCCACCGGCCTCATCCAGGGTCTGAACGTCGAGGGCGGTCGCAAGATGAAGCGCACGGCCTATGAGGCGACCCGCTCGCGCACCCGCCGCGTGGTGATCCAGGCCGTCTGCATTGACGATCGCCAGTCGCCGCACCCGGCCGCCCAGCTCTTTCCCGAGCGTGAGGTCCGCGACATTTTCGATGGCGAACTCTATCGCTGCCTGGCGGGCACACGCCTGCAGGCGACCATCGCCGAATATTCCGGCCAGGTGGACTTCTCCGGCGGCCAGTCGCTGGTCTGCGCCAAGGGCGAAGCTCTCTATCACGCCCCTGGCGGCCAGGTGACCTGCCGTCCGCAGAAGCCGGCCCGCGATTGCAACGAGCGCTCGCTGCTCCGTCGCTTCGGAGCCGGCATCAAGATCCTGACCATGGTCAGCACCGAGACCTACACCGCCTATCGCGAGGAAGAGGAATATTCGGAGTCCTCATCCTCCATGGCGCTGAGCCTCGACGGTGGCGTCGGCGGCACGGTCTACTAAAGGGCTTTAGCTCTCCGGGACCACTTCGATCTTCCAGGTGCGGTCGGGCGAAAGGATCCGCTCGGCCGCGCGCTGCACGTCGGCGGCGCTCACCCGTTCGGTGCCCGGGATGACAGCGCGGATGGCCTCCAGCCGGCGGGGGTCCGTCTGGGTGCGAGCCAGCTCGCTCAGCCAATAGTCGTTGCCCACCCGTGCGCGCTCGATGCGCTCCAGCCTCGGTTGACGCGCGCGCTCCAGTTCATCGTCACCCACGGGGTTGCGGCGAAGATCGTCGGCGATCTCGGCTACGTCGGCGAAGAAGGCGTCAAGCCCGTCCGGCGGAATCTCCACGCTCGCCGAGACGTAGCCCCAGCCGGTCCAGACATAGGAGTGGTTGTAGTTGACCGACGGGGAATAGGTGGCGCCCTGGCTTTCGCGCAGCTCTTCCACCAGGCGCAGACGCAGGATTTCCCCAAGGATGGCGGCCTCGCGGGCGGCCTGCGGATCGGCGAAGAAGTCGGTGCTAGGCCAGGCCACATAGCCGATCGCCTGGTCGGCGCGCCCCTTGTGCGTGCGCCGGACCGGCGTGTCCGTGGGCGGCGGGAAGGCGACCGGCGCGGCCTCGGGCCGGGTGACCTCCGCACGAGGGGGCAGGGCGCCGAAGGTGCGGGCGACGGCGTCTGTGGCTTTTTCCACCGTGGTGTCGCCGACGATGATCACCTCGATCGGACCCTTGGCGAGCGGCCCTGCCAACTGGGCCTTCAAGTCGTCTGGGGCGGCTTGGGCGATGTCGGCCTTGCTGGGGAAGGTCCAGCGACGGTCGCCGGAATGCAGCAGGCCCGACAGGTCGCGGGACAGGACGCCCCCTGCGGTCGCCTCATACTGTTCGTGGATGGTGGCGCCAGCGGCCTGAATGCGGGCGAAGGCCTCCGTCCGCCAGGCCGGATCGGCCAGATAGGCGGCGAGCACCTGCATCTGGACGTCGAGATCCTCGGGCCGCGTGGAACCGGAGAGGGTGAAGGCGTCGTCGCTCACCCGCAGGCGCGCGCCATAGACGTTGGACGCTAGCACCCGCTCCATATCCTCGGCGGTAATCTCGCCGAGCCCGCCTTCGACCAGGGCCTGGCTGGCCCAGGCGAGGCTTTGGGTGTCCGACGGCAGGCTCTGCAGCCCATCCCCAACATTCACGGCGACCAGGATCTCGTCGTCCTGGAAACGGGTCGGCTTGATGGTCAGGCGCACGCCGTTGTCGAAGCGGATGAAGACCGTGTCGAGGTCGGCGATCTCGCGAGTCTCAACGACCTTGCCCGGCGCGCCGAACTGGCCGTAGGGCCACTCCACCACGCTCAGGGCTTCGGGCGGAGCGACCTCGATCCGGCGGGAGGCCTCATAGGCGCTCAGCACCGCAGCCTCGCCGCCATCGACCTCGGTTGGGCTGGCCAGGAAGATCAGCGGCCCTTGTCCCTGAAAGGCGTCGCGCAGGGCGCGGGACACGGTGGCGGCCTCGAGCCCTTCCACCGTCGCGTCGAACAGGGCCAGATCCTGGGCCGGGCTGGTGACCACCTCGTCCTCGGCCGTGGCGCCCAGGATCTGCTGGGCGAGGCTCGACGGCCGCCGGGTGGCCGCGCCGGCCACGTTGGCCTTGAGGCGCGCCCGGTACTCGGCGATCTCCCGATCCAGCTCGTCCTGGCGGACCCCGTGCAGCAGCGCGCGGCGTTGCTCGGCCTCGATGGCCTGCAGCGCCTCGCGCCAGCGGCCTTCCTGGGCGTTGGCGATGATGCTGGTGGTCTCGGCGGCTCCGAACTCGTCGTTCACAAAGGCGGCCGCCCCCAGGAAGGGCGGATCGGCCGCCCGCGAGATCACCGACAGCCGGCGGTTAAGGACTGAAAAGCCGAGCTGTTCGATCAGATCGGCTCTGCGGCGGGCGTCGGAGTCGATGGCGACGTCCGGATCTCGGACCCAGGCGATCTGAAGCGCGCCCTGGACGCCCGGCTCCACGGCCACCTTGGCCTCCAGACCGCGGCGACGGACCTCGCCAAGCTCGGGGGCCCCCCCGGGTTCGCCCAGCGCGGTCCAGCCGCCGAACGCCTCGATGATCTGGGCCTCCATGGCGTCGACGTCGAAGTCACCGACCGCCACCAGCAGGGCCCGCTCGGGACGATAATAGGCTTCATAGAAGTCCCGGATCCGCGCGGCCGGCGCGCTGCGCAGCACCTCGACCTCACCGATCGGATAGCGGTCATTCAGCCGCTGATCCTTGAGCAGGAAGGCCAGCCGGTCCTTGTAGGTGCGGTAGGCGGGCGCATCGCGGGCGCGCTCCTCCGAAAGGACGATGCCGCGCTCGCGGTCCACCGCATCCTGGGCGATGGTCAGGCTCATCGCGGTCTCCCGCAGCAGCATCAGGCTAGTGGACAGTGTCTCCTGGTCGGTCCGCGGCAGGTCGAGCTTGTAGATGGTCTCGTCGAAACCGGTGGAGGCGTTGGTGTCGGCGCCGAAGGCCAGGCCCAGGCGCTCGAGGATCTTGATCATCTCGCCTTCCGGCACGGCTTCGGAGCCGTTGAAGGCCATATGCTCCAGGAAGTGGGCCAGGCCCTGCTGGTCGTCCGCCTCCATCAGCGATCCGGCGTCGATGCGCAGGCGAAGCGCCGCCTGGCCCGCAGGTATGGTCTGGCGACGGATGGCGTAGCGCATGCCGTTGGGCAGGGCGCCGAAGCGGATTTCGGGATCGACCTCGACGTCGGAGACGGCCTGAGGCCATTGGCCCGGCGCGAGGTCCGGGGCCGCCATTGCTTGGGCGCCTACATGCGGCGCGCGTTCGGCGTTCTGAAGGGCGGCGTGCGCCAGACCTGAAAGGCCGGCGAAGGCGAGGGCGGCGGTAAGCGCAAGCGCCGCTCGCTTTAAAAAAATCATTGAGACGTCCGCAATTCACGACAATAGCCTCCACCATCGCCGCCGGATGGGGCGAGGGCAAGGCGAAGGTGGCGGCGGACGCTGGGCTCACGCCCTCCCGGCCTACTGGCCGGAGGGGCGGCTCACATAGTAGCTGGCGGTGTTGCCGACCGCATTGGCGACCCCGGTGGCCGAGCGGGCGTAACCGGTGACGTTCACCGAGCTGGTGGCGCTCACATCGGTGTTGTTCACCTGCTGGCTGGTGGCGACGATGCGCCCCTGGCAGTCGCTGCAGGCATAGCCCGTCGCCGCATTGCCGATGGCCGTGGCGGTGGAAGAGGCGTCATAGCCCTCCCCGCCGGTGAAGTCGGCGATGACCTCGACGCCGCCACCCTCGTTCAGCTGAACGGCGTCGATCAGGGTTTCCGGGCCAAAATTGCCGGCCATGAAGGAATTGCCGACCCCGTAGGCGATGCTGGCCGCCGAGCCGAACTGATAGGCCGAAGCCTGGCTCTGGGCCCGGACATAGGCCTGGTTTTCCTGGGCGCTGGTCACATCCAGGAGCCCGCCCTCGTTGGAGGTCGAGATGTTGTTGCCACTGGCCGTGGCGCTGGTGGTGCTCAGATAGGCGTTGCCGTGAGCGGTGAACTGGCTGGCCTGGGTCAGGCCGGCCTGATTGTCCTGATCGATGATGTAGCGCTCGCCCGATCCGCCTATGCCGGAACTGGTAACATTGGTCCCGGTGGCCGTGCCAGCGAAGGTGGCGGCGCCTTCTACATAGCCATAGGTCCCGCCGCCGTCGGCGACGACGTCGGCCTGGTTGGTCTGGTTCACCCGGGCGCCGACGACACTGTAGCTGACGCCGAACCCCTGGCTGACGCCGATGGCCTGGGCCGAGGCGGTCACATCGCCCACTTCGGCGTCCGGGGCCTCGATATGGCTGTGGCCATAGATCACGCCCGGGCCGGTCTGCTGGTTATAGACCCCGGTCAACGTGCCTTCGTAGATGTTGGACTCGCTGGTCACGCCGGTGGCGGCCGTGGTCAGGCTGGTAACGGCGCCAGAGCTCACCGCGGCGTCCAGCCGGGTGTCGGCGGTGACATCAGCCTGCAGGTTCTGGTTGGCGCGCACGTCCAGGGTCACGCCTTCGCCGGAGCCGTCGAAGGCTGCGCCGGTAGCGGTGGTGACCGCCGTGGTCGCCTCGGTGACCTCGACCACGTCCAGCGTCTGGCCGGAGAACACGTCTCCGGTCTGGACCTGATCGCTGACGATGACGCTGTCGAGGGTCTGGCTAGTAGCGACCGCGGACGTCAGGGTCGCGGCTGACGTTCCAGCGATTAGGATCTTCGCGAGTCTGCGCATTGTTGGTCCCCAGATTGTTGTAGGCGGGGACATAGGCCCCCGTGAGGCCCACCGTCGTCCCGGCCAGGGGGTCGGAGGACAGGCAGGCCTGGGGACCAGGCATGCCGTAGAGGTTGGCGGTCATCTCGATGACAGCCCGCTCCACCAGCGAGCGGACGGCCAGTTGCATGGGCTCCAGGGCGCCGGTCCCGGCCGAGATGTCGAAGACATTGCCGCCGAGGAAATCGAACATGCCCACGCCGACTTCGCGGCCGATCACCTGCTTCTGGTAGGAGATGACATCGACCACCTCCAGGGTGCGGGTGTTGATCAGCCGCAGGTCCAGGCCGATGTTCATGATGAACAGGCGGCCGTTGAGGTTGCCCTTCAGGTCCCGCGGATCGGGATCGCCGGCGCCGATATCGAAACCGGACGAGCGGATGTTGAAGTTCAGTTCGGTCAGCCCGCCGGCCACATAGAAGTCCGAGCCCGGCACCTGGCCCGCCAGGATGCGGCGGTACTCCGCCGGCATGTTCGGGGCCGGATTGGGCTGGTCGGAGATCAGTTTGTTGTTGGCGTATTTCAGCTCGAGCTCGGACACCGAGGTGTCGAACCGCTCCACCAGGGGCATGCCCGCCTTGGCGAAGGCCGACATGGCCATGAGCGACGCGCCCTGGGTGATCTTGCGGCCGCTGCCGTCGGATTCCGACTTGCCGGTGTAGTCGGCGATGCGGCCGATGGCGATGCGAGGCGCGGTGACATTGGCGGTGCGCGCATAGCCGGCCAGGCAGACGAGGGCCGTGGAATAGGGTGTCGGGTTCGAGGTCACCGGCGCGCCGCCGATCGGGCGGCTGTAGTTGCCGCCGGGGCCGGCCACCGGGGTGGCGCAGGCGCTGAGGGCCAGGGCCGCGGCGCTCAGGACGCCCAGGACGCGGACGGGAAGCTTAGTTTCCATCGCCGACCCCACCGGAATTCATCTGCACGCCAGCGTTCACGTCGCCATTGTTGATCTGGGTGGAGTCGATGATCACCGTATTGTAGCTGCCCTGGGTGATCACGACGAGATTGTTGCCGATGGCGCTGGACCCGCCGGAGCTGGCGCCCACGCCGGCATAGGCGTCGGCCGAACCCCAGGAGCGGCTGAAGGAGGACTGGTCCTCGCCGGTGAGCATCAGGCCATCGACGATGACCCGGTTGCCATTGGCGTCACGGGTGGAGACATCCACCGGATGGTTCTCGCTGCCCGCATAGCGGCCCCAGCCCGCATTGAAGTCGGCCGAGTTGGTGGTCATCTGCTGAGCCTGAGCGCCGCCGGCCGCCAGGACGCCAGCCAGGAGCAGGGCGACCCACGTCGTCGGATGGGCCTGGGCCTTTGGCCTCGTATCGGTGGGGGCGATGGCCATGAACTTGGCGGACTCCAAACAGCGACGACGGTCAGTCGTCGTTAAGCAAACCACGTGCCAAAGATGGACACTGGCGTCCTATCTAGGGGTGCAACCCTCGCAAATTCGTTAAGGCTGGCGCCGGACAAGTCTGAACGCCCGCTGGAGGAGACCTGTTGTCCGAAAACCGCGAACCCATTTTCAAAGCCCCGTGGCCAGCCATGGTTCTGGTGGGGGCGATACTCGGCGCCTTCGCCTGGCAGGTCTTCGTGCTGGGGGAGGGGGCCTATTCCCGCTTCGGCTTCTCGCCGGCCGGGTTCGAGGCGGGCGGATGGCCTGGCCTGCTCACGGCGCTCTTTATCCATGGTGGGGTGGTTCATGCCGCTATGAATGCGGCCGGCGCCCTGGCCTTTGGCAGCCCCGTGGCGCGCCTGTTCGGCCTGCGGCTATGGGGCGGCCTGATCTTCTTTCTCTTCTATCTGGCCTGCGGGGGCCTCGCCAACCTGGCCTTTGCCAAGCTGCACCCCGGGGAGGAGATTCTCCTGGTCGGCGCGTCGGGCGCGGTCTTCGGCCTGATCGGGGCGGCCACCCGCATCCTGGCGGGCGGCGGGCGGCTAGCCCCGATTTTCGACCGGCGCGTCCTGTTCATGAGCGCGATCTGGATCGGCCTCAACCTGATGATCGCCGTCCTGGGTTTTGCGCCGGGGCTGGAAGGCGCTGTGGCCTGGGAGGCCCATATCGCCGGTTTCCTGGCAGGCCTGCTCCTGGAGGGGCCGGCCGCCTGGCTCGCGGCCGGAGGGGCGCCCCAGCCCCAGGAAACGCCGCCGGAGGCGGAGGGGTGATTGCCAGAACCGCCGTTATGCGACAGGCTGTGCATCTGTAGGATGAGAGCGAGACGACCTATGCTTGTATCCCAGATTCTGAAGACCAAGGGCGACCTGGTCTTCACCGTCACGCCGGGGGACACGATCAGCGCGGTGGCCGCCCTTCTGCACGCCCGCCGCGTGGGCGCTCTGGTGGTGGTCGACGCCGGCAAGGTAGTTGGCATCGTCTCCGAGCGCGACGTGGTCCGCAGCCTGGCCGAGCTGGGCGCGCCAGCCCTGGATCGTCCCATCACCAGTTGCATGACCAGTGATGTGCTGTTCGCCCGTCCTGGCGAGACCGTGGACGCCCTGCTCGAGCGGATGACCGATCGGCGGGTGCGCCATCTGCCCGTGTGCGAGGACGACAAGCTGCTGGGTATCGTGTCGATCGGCGATCTGGTGAAGCACAAGATTTCCGAAGTGGTCGCCGAGGCAGATGGCCTGAAGGCCTATATCGCCGCCGGCTGAACGTGCGCCTTCCCCGCCTGCAAGGTGATAGGGTCGCCGTCCGCCCCCTGGAGGCGTCCGATCTTCAGGCCTGCCATGATCTCTATGATGAAATCGGCTGGTCAGATCCGGACCTGGCTGCGGCCGAAAGTCTGGCCCTGCGCCGCGACTGGCTGGACTGGACCCTGCGCAGCTACGACCAACTGGCGGCGCTTCACCAGCCTCCATATGGAGAGCGGGCGATCATCGACCACGATCAAGTGTTCGTCGGTCTGGTCGGCGTCGTGCCGCGGCTGGAGCCGTTCGAGCGATTGCCAGGACTGGGCGGGCGATCCGAGGCGCGCCGGACGCCGGAGATCGGCCTCTTCTGGGCTGTGCGTCCGGTCTGTCAGGGGCGCGGCTATGCGACGGCGGCGGCCGGACTGGTCAGCGCCTGGCTGTTCGAGACCTTGGGCTTGGCTCGCATCCTGGCGGGCACGGAGGCCGACAACGCCGCTTCGATCGGCGTGATGCGGCGGCTGGGGATGCGCATCGAGCCTAATCCGGGGGCGCCTTCGCCGGGGTTTGACGTCACCGGAATCCTTGAAGCGCCCGGGGAAGGCTGAAGGCGGGGTCTCAGGCCTGGAACACTTCCCCGCCGTCGCCGGTCGCCGCGTCAGCCAGGCTGTAGCCTTCGAGCACCTCGGCCGTCGCATCGCGGGCGCGGAGGAGGGCCTCGCGCAGGGTGCAGGTGGCGAGATCGGGGCAGTCGTCGCACTTTCGGAAGGCCGTCCGACTGACGCAGGGGGCGAGGCCCAGGGGACCATCGATCACCCGGATGACTTCGGCGAAGGCGATGTCCTGGGCCGGCCGCGCCAGGGTGTAGCCACCGAACTTGCCCCGCCGGCTGACCACAAGCCGGTTGCGAGAGAGCTCCAGCAGGATGGCCTCGAGGAACTTTCGCGGGGCGTCGGCCCGCAGGGCGAGCTCGCCGGAGGTGAGTTGGACCCCTTCGGCCCGAGCCAGTTCGACAAGCGCGCGCAGGGCGTAGCGGGTCTTCTGCGATAGCATGGCCAGGGGCGCCTCCCTTGCGCGCCCATCTTCTCCATAGGGGCCGAGCGCCACGGTGGGCAAGCATGGGGCGGCTGGCGCGCCCGCGTCACACCGTCCAGGCACAGCGCCTTGACTCAAGGGGGAGGCCGCGCTAAATACGCTCCCCTGGCCGAAACGACGGGCGAAGACGTGGCGTTAGCCGAAAGGCTGTTGACCTCTTCTTAATCTGTCGTTAGGTTCCGGTCCTTCAATCGAATCGCTGCGGACATATGAGGGCAGCCCCTCGGCGGCCCGAAGTGATTTTTGCGCCAAATTCCTCCGGGAAGATGACGCAAAGAAAGTCCGAAAGGATCGATTGACAGGTTCGGGGGTGGCGACTAGATACGCCGCTCCTCGCCGGGGCCGGAAGGTTGGCGGGGCTGGCGGAAGCCGGTTTGGTCTTTGACATTGTTGAATTGGAAAGAGAAACGCAGGCGGCGGTGTTCTGGCGATGGTTCTTCGGAACTGTCTGGACGCTGACGAACTCTGCGGTCTCTTGAAGACAATACCATGCGTCGTTGAGCCTTAGGGTTTGGCGACGATTGGGAACTCGTCAAGATACGTAGACCAATGCCAATTGGGCGTCCTTCGGGATGCTTGAGAAACGTTGGGTCAGAAG
>NZ_JBALUY010000107.1:0-8749 GCF_036963605.1 Phenylobacterium sp.
GAGGGGGCGATCGCGAACTCCCAGGCTGACATCGTGGCCGCCATCACCGGCTTCACCGAGGCCGGCCCCAACCCCGGCGATGACGCGGGTCTCGTCCATTTCGCCAGCGCCCGGCGCGGCCGCCCCGCGCGGCACAGGCTGGTTTGCTTCGGCGATATCGGCCGGGGGCCGGTGCGCCAGGGTGCGTTGGAAACCGCCCTGGCCATGATGCGCGAGGAAATCCTGCGATGAGGCCGCGCAGCTAGCGGCGCCATCGCAGGACTCCAGTTCTACTCGGCGGCGATGGTCACAGGCGCTGCTGAGCGGTCCTTGAAGTTGATCTCCTGGAGGTACTTGATGCCCTCCTCGGCGATGTCGTCGCCGACCATCTTCTCGCCCTCGGCCTTCAGCTCATCCATATCCACATAGGTGGCGTAGAAGGCCCGCGTGCGGTCGGTGATGAGGCCGGCGTTGAACAGGGTCTTGATGAGCACGCGGAAGATGTTGGTCTGGCTCTTCAGGCGTTCGCGACGGCTCTCGTCGTTCTGGTATGTCGCGCGCATCTCGGCGACCACCCGCTCGGGATCGAGGCCGAACTGCGTGTAGATGGCCGCCTGCTGCACGGGCGAGCCCATGTTGAACAGCAGCGACTGGAAGCAGTGGGCGGCCCAGTCCTCCACAATGTCGCGCTCTTCCTGCGTCATCTTGGGGATGGTGCGGTCGGCCCAGATCTTGCCGAACTTGTGGTGGAAGGCCTCGTCGGTCATCACCAGCTGGAAGAGTTTCCGAGCCAGGGGATCGCGGTTGTACTGGAAGCCGGCGGCGAAGGCGCCCATGGCCAGGCCCTCGACCAGCATCTGCATGCCGATGATCTTCTTGTAGACCTCCGGCGCGCCGATGATGTCGACCAGCAGCTGCTGCAGCGTCGCGCCGCAGGGCCGCGGCCGACCCCAGCGGGCCTTGATGTACTTGGCGAAGCCGGTGACGTGCCGGGCTTCCTCGCGGGTCTGGTTGGCGGCGTATTCCTGGGCCCCCTGGTCCTTCAGCACGTGGCAGAGGCTGGCCGACAGGTTCAGCGCGCCCTGCTCGCCATGCAGGATGGAGGAGAAGTTCCAGAGCACCATCTCGTTGATGAACTTGACCTTCTGACCGGTCTTCTCGAGGTGGTCGAGGACATAGGGCACGCCCAGCGCCATGACCTGATCGTCCGGCAGCAGGGCCTCGTTCTCCATGTCCCAGGGCTCGGAGAAGTCGATGTACTTGGGGTCGAGCGGGTCCCAGAAATGGTCGTGGGTCGCAGAGATGATCTTGTCGAAAGCGGTGGAGCGGGCGTTGTAGCGGTCCAGCTCCAGCATCGATTCGAAGTCGTCAGGGGCCACCGCGTCATACATGACGTCTTTGGTGATATTGCCGTCGGCCATTGGTTCCTCCCGGTACAGCAGGACGCCAGGAGACGACTTGAAACATCGTTTGGATAGACCTTGCTGATCAGCGATCACTGATCAACGGTTCAGCGACGGCCGAACATCAGCTCCAGGCCCTGGATCACGTCCTCCATCAGCTCGTCCTGGCGGTGGGGATCGGCTGTGCGCAGGGAAGCCGCCCCATGGCCGCAGGCCCAGACGGCGCGGGCGATCTTGTTGATCTCGACAGCGTCCTCCCGGGCCGGCAGGGCGACGGCGACAGCCCCTTCCAGCACAGCAAAGCAGCGATCCCGGGCGGTCTCGACAGCAGGATAGGTCGCCACGGCCGGATCGAACATCAGGCCAAACAGGGCGGCCTCGGCCTTGGAGAAGGCGAAGTAGGTCCGCGCCAGGGTGCGAATGCGCCCGCCCTGGGGCGCGGTGGCCATGGCTTCGCTGAGTTCAAGCTCCAGCTGGTGAAACCCGAGGGCGGCCAGCTCGGCCAGTAGCTCGGCCTTGCCGGCATAGTGGTGATAGACCGAGCCGGGCGCGATCCCGGTCCTGGAGGCCAGGGCGCGCAGGTTGAGCTGCGCCAGCCCGCCCTGATCGAGGATGGCGCGGGCCTCTTCCAGGAGTTGGGCTCTGAGATTGCCTACATGATAGCGGCGGCGGGCGGCGGCGTCGGACCAGGCCATGGGAGCGAAAATCGACCCTTTGGATAAACGTGCGAGCGATTGGGCCGCACTCGGTCCCGGAAGTCCAGAGCCTGGGCGCCCCGCGTCCGATACAAGGAACCCGGCGGCGGCGTGGCCGTTGGGAATGGTAAGGACAACAAGGAGAACCCGTCATGGCCCATACCGCCGACATGCACCGCGCCCATGCGACGCGCAGCCGGCGCTGGAGCCCCCTGGAGACCCTGAGCTTTGTGACGGCCTGCTCGGCCCTGCTGTGGCTCGCGATCATCCAGCTGGCGCAAGCCGCCTGAACGCCCTGCTTTTTTGACGATCACCGCGAGAGCTTCGTAATCCGCTGCCGGTCCGGTGGCTCTTACAGGCGCTCTTTACGAGGTCTTGCTCGAGCGGCGGCGAAGTGATGCAGAACCACGCCGCTTGTGGTCGCCACGTTCAGTGAATCGAACCCCTCTGACATCGGGATACGCACCGTGCGCGCCGCCGCCAGCAGCGCGGGCGGCAGGCCCGGCCCCTCGGCTCCGAAGACCACTGCGCTGCGGCCGCCTGGAGCGAAGGCTGCAAGGGTCTCCGTTCCCGAGGGCGTGAGGGCGACCGGCTCAAGGTTCGCCGCCCGCAGGGTCTCGATCAGGTCCTCCCCCGCCTCCAGCCGGGCGAAGGGCATGATCAGCGCCGCCCCCACCGAGACCCGGATGGCCTTGCGATAGAGGGGGTCGCAGCAGGTGGAATCGATCAGGACCGCATCGGCGCCGAAGGCGGCTGCGTTGCGGAACAGACCTCCCATATTGTCGTGGTTGCCCACCCCATGGACCGCCACCACCAGGGGCTGCGCCCCTAGCCCGGCCAGGAGGTTCGCTGCGCTCGGCCGCGCACGGAGCCTTCCCAGGCCCAGCAGGCCGCGGTGAATCGGAAAACCGACGATGGCGTCCATCACCGCCTGGGACGCCACATAGACCGGGGCGGAAACCTCACGCTCGCCGATCAGGCCCTCCAGACGCCCCAGCCGATCCTCCGCCGCCAGAAGGGCCAGGGGCTCGCAGCGGGGCGAGGCCAGCAGATGGCGCAGCACCACCTCGCCTTCGGCGATGAACCGCCCGTGGCGGCCGATCAGGTCGCGCTCGCGCACCTGGGTGAAGCTCTCGATCCGGGGATCGGCCGGGTCGTCGATCCGCACGATCTGCGCCATCAAACCGCCGCCCCCCTTGTCAAAGTAAAATCGCGCCTTGAGCGAACGCGAAAAGTTGACGCAGGCGTCATCTTTAGACTAGACTGGTCGAAAATCTGGAGGACTCCCATGGCTGACGGTTCGGTGGACATCTTGAAGGACGCACGGGCCAAGGCCTATGCGACGGCGCTGGCCGACCTCAACCCGGCGCAGCCCGGGCTCTTCCAGTCCAACACCATGTGGCCGATCTTCGAGCGGCTGCGGAAGGAAGACCCGGTCCATTTCACCGCCGAGAGTGAATACGGCCCCTATTGGTCGATCACCAAGTACAACGACATCATGGCGGTGGACACCAACCACCAGGTCTTCTCCTCCGAGGGCGGCATCACCATCGCCACCCAGGACGGCGATGAAGGCCCCCTGCCCATGTTCATCGCCATGGACCCGCCCAAGCACGACGTGCAGCGCAAGACCGTCAGCCCGGCCGTCTCGCCAATGAACCTGGCGATCCTGGAGCCGCTGATCCGCGAGCGCGCGGCCAAGATCCTCGACAGCCTGCCCATCGGCGAGGAATTCGACTGGGTCGACAAGGTGTCGATGGAACTCACGGCCATGACCCTGGCCACCCTGTTCGACATGCCGCAGGAAGACCGCCGCAAGCTGACCTATTGGTCCGACGTGGTCACCGCGGTGCCGGGCCACGGGCTGATCGACACGATCGAAGAGAAGATGCAGATCTTCATCGAGTACCACGCCTACTTCACCGAGCTGTGGAACCAGCGGGTGAACGCCGAGCCCGGCGGCGACCTGATCTCCATGCTGGCCCATGGGCCCGAGACCAGGGACATGTCGCCCCGGGAGTATTTCGGCAACATCGTACTGCTGACCGTCGGCGGCAATGACACCACCCGCAACACCATCACCGGCTCGGTCCTGGCCCTGAACCAGAACCCGGACCAGTACAAGAAGCTGCGCGAGAACCCCGACCTCATCCCCTCCATGGTGTCGGAGACCATCCGCTGGCAGACGCCGCTGGCCCACATGCGCCGTATCGCCACCCAAGACCATGAGATCGGCGGCAAGACCATCAAGAAGGGCGACAAGGTCGTCATGTGGTACGTCTCGGGCAACCGCGACGACGAGGTCATCCACGACCCCGACAGCTACATCATCGACCGCGAGCGCCCGCGCCAGCACATCTCCTTCGGCTTCGGCATCCACCGCTGCGTGGGCAACCGCCTGGCCGAGCTGCAGCTCAAGATCATCTGGGAAGAAATCCTGAAGCGCTTCCCCGACATCCAGGTGGTGGAAGAGCCCAAGCGCGTCTTCTCGACCTTCGTGAAGGGCTATGAGTCCATGAAGGTGATCATCCCCACCCGGCTCTGATCGCACCTATCGCTACAGGTGGGCGTCGCAAGGCCCCGTCGTCCTGGCTGGACGGCGGGGTTTTGCTTTGGCCTTGGCCCCGTCGACGGCTATGCGAGCGCCATGAAGCCCTGGATCCATCTCGACACCGCCCAGATGCCCGACGACGGCGGCGACCTGCGCCTGATGCGGCGCGACACTGAATTCTCGATCATGGCCGGGTCGATCGAGCTGATGAACAGCCGGCTCAGCGGCTCGGAAGAGGCCTTGGCGACGCTGGCCTGGGAGCGACTGGCCGGCCGCCCGGCGCCGCGCATCCTGATCGGCGGCCTGGGCATGGGCTTCACCCTGCGCGCGGCCCTCGGCGTCCTGCCGGCCGACGCCCACATCACGGTGGCCGAACTGGTGCCAGCCGTCATCGCCTGGGCCCGCGGCCCCCTGGCCGAGGTCTTCAAGGGCTGCCTGGACGATCGCCGCGTCACCGTTCATGAGGGCGACGTCGGCCCGCTGATCGCCGCGGCGCCGGGCGCCTGGGACGCCATCCTGCTGGACGTGGACAACGGCCCCGAAGGCCTGACCCGCAAGGCCAATGACAGCCTCTACGACCTGCCTGGCCTCGCCCGCGCCCAGACCGCCCTGCGCCCCGGCGGCGTCCTGGCCGTCTGGTCGTCAGCCCCGGACGAGGGGTTCACCCGCCGGATGCGCCGTAGCGGGCTCGCCACCGAGGTCGTGCGCGTCCCAGCCCGCAAGGGCGGCCGCGGCGCGCGACACGTGATCTGGCTAGGCGTGCGGGCCTAGGGCCGAGAGCGCCCTGCGATCCTCAGGTGCGACTTTGCAAGGGCGGGACAGGCCGCGCCGGCGATCCGCGGATCATCATCAGAAGAACGACCAGGCCGGCGGCCGACGCTCCGCCCCCCGCCAGGGCCACGGCGGGGAAACCCAGCCCCGAGCCGATCACCGCGCCGCCGAGCGCCGCGCCGATGGCGTTGCCGAGGTTGAAGGCCCCGATATTGACCGCCGAGGCCAGGTTGGGCGCGTCCGAGGCGGCGGCCATGACCCGCATCTGCAGCGGCGGCACAAGGGCGAAGCTGGCCACGCCCCAGAGGAAGATCAGCACCGCGCTAATCCCCGCGAACGGCATGGCGAAGGCGAACGCGACGAGAAGGGTGGCCAGAGCGCCCAGCGTGACGATGAGAGTCCCGTCCAGCGACCGGTCGGCGAACTTGCCGCCCAGCCAGTTGCCCACGGTCAGGCCGACGCCATAGGTCACCAGCATGGCGGTGACGAAACCGATCGACGCCCCGGTCTCCTCCTGGAGGATTGGCGTGATGTAGGTAAAGACCGTGAACATGGCGCTGGAGCCGATCACCGCCAGGGCCAGCGCCGCCAGCACGGGGCCACGCCCCAGCACCTTCAGCTCGGCCAGCGCATTTCCACCGGCCGGCGCGGCGACCCTGGGCAGGGTCAGGCGCAGGGCGATCATGGCGACGACTCCGAGGGCGGCGATGCCCCAGAAGGAGGTCCGCCAGCCGATTTGGTCGCCGGCCCACGTCGCCAGAGGGACGCCGACAACATTGGCTATGGTCAGGCCCATGAACATGGCCGCCACCGCCCCGGCCTGCTTGTTCTTCGGGACCAGCCCCGCAGCGACGATGGCTCCGATCCCGAAGAAGGCGCCATGGTTCAGCGAGGTGATCAAGCGAGCCGCCAGCAGCATGCCATAGCTAGTCGAGACCGCCGCCAGCAGGTTGCCGAGGGTGAAGATGGCCATCAGGCCGATCAGCAAGGTCCGTCTCGGCATGCGTCCGGTGGTCAGAGTAAGGAGCGGCGCCCCCAACATGACGCCGATGGCGTAGGCGCTGATCAACAGGCCGGCGACCGGGATGGAGACACCCAGGTCTCCGGCGATGACGGGCAGCATGCCCATGGGGGCGAATTCGGTCACGCCGATGCCGAAGGCGCCGACGGCCAGAGCCAGGATGGGGGGGTTCGGCTTCATCGGTCAGACCAGCGGCGGGTTCAGACGGGCGAAGCCAGGCTGACGATAGTATGGGGTATGCGGATAGGGCGGCGTGATCGCGCTGGCGGCGTCCAGCGTTGCGATCTGGTCCGGCGACAGGTTCCAGCCGACGGCGCCGAGGTTCTGGCGAAGCTGCTCCTCGTTGCGGGCCCCGATGATCACCGAGGCGACGGTCGGGCGCTGCAGCAGCCAGTTGATGGCGATCTGAGGGATGGTCCTCCCGGTCTCGGCGGCGACGGCGTCGAGCGCATCGACCACGCGATACAGGTGCTCGTCCTCGACGGGCGGCGCGAAGGCGGCGGTCTCGTGCAGGCGGCTGCCCTCGGGAATGGGGGCGTCGCGGCGGACCTTGCCGGTCAGGCGGCCCCATCCCAGCGGGCTCCAGACCAGGGCGCCGACGCCCTGGTCGACGGCCAAGGGCGCCAGATCCGCCTCGTAGTCGCGACCGATCAGGGAGTAGTAGACTTGATGAGCCACGAAGCGAGGGCGGCCGTCCCGGTCGGCGGCGGCCTGCGCCTTCATCAGCTGCCAGCCGGGGTAGTTGGACACGCCGGTGTAGCGAACCTTCCCCGAGGCGACGAGCGTCTCCAGCGTGGCCAGCAGCTCCTCCACCGGGGTCGAGGCGTCGAAGGCGTGGAGTTGCAGCAGGTCGATGTGGTCGGTTCCGAGACGGCGCAGCGCCCCCTCGACCGCGGCGACCAGCCGGGCGCGTGATACGCCCCAGTCGCCGGGACCGTCGCCGGTGGGCAGGCCGATCTTGGTGGAGATCAGGACGGCGTCGCGGCGTCCCTTGATGGCCTCGCCCAGCACCTGTTCCGAGGCGCCGTCGGAATAGACGTCGGCGGTGTCGAACAGATTGACCCCGGCATCCAGGCATATGTCGATCAGCCGGCGCGCCTCGGCCGCGTCGCTCGTGCCCCAGGCGCCGAACAACGGACCTGTGCCGCCGAACGTGCCCGTGCCGAAACTGAGGACCGGGACGCGCAGTCCCGAAGAGCCGAGTTGACGATAGTCCATGAAGATCTCCCGCACGATGTCAGAAGCACAGATGGACAGTCGACAGGTGCGGCAGTAGGCAGGGTCTGCACCAAACACCTTTGATCCGGACGCACAGATGCAGATCGGCAGCACCGACCGAGCACGCGAACTCGAGGTCTTCGCCGCTGTCGTCCAGCGCGGAAGTTTCTCGGCCGCTGGCCGCGTCTTGGGCCTGACCCCCTCTGCGGTGAGCCGCACGATCGACCGGATAGAGGCGCGGCTCGGCGTGCGGCTGATGCTGCGCACCACCCGGGTCCTGACGCTGACGGCGGAAGGCCGGGTCTATCTGGGCGCAGCGCGACGCATCCTCGCCGACCTTGACGACGCCGAGCGTGAAATCGCCGACCAGGGCGCGCCGCGCGGACGCCTGCGGGTCAGTGCGGCGCTCGCCCATGGTCGCCAGTGCATCGTGCCGCTGCTGGGCGAGTTCGCGGCCCTTTATCCGCATATCCTCGTCGACATCAGCCTGACGGACGCCATAGCCGATATCCACGGCGGGCAGGCTGACGTCGCGATCCGCTTCGGCGTCTTGGCCGATAGTCCCTTGACCGCACTGCGGGTGGGTCAGACGGGACGGACCATCGTCGCGGCGCCCGAATATCTCGCCCGACGCGGGACGCCGCAGGTCCCGGAGGACCTGCATAACCACAACTGTCTCAACTTCAACTTCCGCCGGACGGAGCCGGTCTGGCCGTTCCGCAAGGAGGGCCGCGACTATGCCCTGACCGTCCATGGGAACATCGAGGCCAATAACGGCGAGACTCTGGGCCAGCTGGCCATTGCAGGGGTCGGGATCACCCGCGTCGGCAATTTCAGCGTGGCCGAAGACCTGGCGGCCGGTCGGCTGGTCCCGCTGCTGGAGGCCTTCAATCCCGGAGACGTCGAGCAGATTCACGCCGTCTTCGTCGGCGGGGCGAACATGCCGGCCAGGGTGCGGGTCTTCGTCGACTTCATCGCCAGCAATCTTCGCTGACAATGTCTGATCGTCGCGCCGCTCAATGGCCGGAGCTGGCGGCCGTGGTGAAGGCGGATTGCTGGATCCAGCGTCGCATCTGACGAGATGGGCCCGGACTCCTCGCAAGGATGAACC
>NZ_JBALUY010000108.1:0-8633 GCF_036963605.1 Phenylobacterium sp.
GCGTTCGCCCCCTGCCCCACGGCGGTTGCGTCCCCGGCGGACGCCGTCGCGAAAGCGCCGAAAGCCGACGCGCCCGCCGCGGTGGCCTGGGCCCCGGTTCCGTAGGCGGTGGTGTTGACGCCGTTGGCCTGCGCCCCCTGCCCGGAGGCGTGCGAGCCCTGTCCCGAAGCCGTCGGCGCCGGTCCCGTTCCCCCGCTGGCGAAGCCGCCGCCGGCGGCCGTGATATCCTGGATCTGGTCCTGGAGGTCCGCCAGGCGGTCGCTGACATCGGCGTCCAGGGCTGTCAGGTCGACGTCGAAATCGTCGCCCAGGGTCGCGATGGACTGGTTGAACTCCGCCCGGGCTGCGGCGATGGCGTCGTTGAGGGCGCTCTGCGCCGCCGCCAGGGCGCTGGTCAGACCGGTCTCGGCCGTGGTGATGGCCGCCGTCATCTGGGCGAGATTGACCGCATCGGTGCCCATCACGCCGGCGGACACGTTCATCAGCCGCCGCTCGGCGCCCACGGACCCGAACGAAACCGTATTGGCGACCGAGGCGATGGAGCCCTGGCCGATGGCCACCGAGCCGGCGGCCCCGGCCGAGGAGCCCTGGCCCAGGGCGGTGGCGTTCAGCGCATTGGCCGACGCCGAGTGGCCGATGGCCGTGGCGTTGTCCTGACCGTCCGCCCCCGCCCCGGCCCGGGCCTGGTAGCCGACTGCGGTCGCGCCCTCATTGCTGAAGGCGGATCGCGGATGCTGTTGCTGCCACTGCTCCAGCGTCGCGCCGCCCAGGGGGTCCCAGGGCGGATTGTCCGTGGTGGGATCGCCGCCGCCCCAGGCGCCGGCCCCGATCACCGTGGCGCCGTCGCCGGACGAGAAGGCGGAGGCCCCGTGGCTGGTGGCCCCGGCTCCGTACGCATTGCGCATCGTGCCCTCGACGGTCTCCCACCGCACCTCGCCGGTGTCGGCGCGAAGGCACCGGTCCGTGCCGGGAATGTAGAAATACCTGGACCCGTACGCGTCGCAGATGCGGACGTATTCAACAGGCTGGGCGCTTGCGCGATCCGGCGCTGCGGACCAGCCGCAGACAACCGCGAGACAAAGCCCCAGTAGACCGCGTTTTTGCATAACGCCCCCCAAGATCCCAGGGGCGCTTTTACCCTAACGCGGTTCTCTCGCCAACCGGGATCAGTCCCCCTGGCGGATCTGCTCCCGGGCGTGGGACATCAGTTCGTCCATCTTGGAGCGCAGCTCGCCCTCGGACACGGACAGGCCCGAGCCCTTGAGGTCGCCGGCCACCTTGCGGACCACGTCCTCATCGCCCGGCTGCTCGAAATCGGCGCGAACCACGGCGGCGGCGTAGGCCTCGGCGCTTTCGGCGGACAGGCCCATCTTCTCGGCGGCCCAGAGGCCCAGCAGCTTGTTGCGGCGGGCGACGGCCTTGAATTCCTGTTCCTGGTCCCGGGCGAACTTGCTCTCGAAACCCTTTTCGCGTTCGTCAAAGGTGGTCATACGCGGCATCAACTCCTGACGCGCCCCCGGCGGGTCGCGGCGCCGTCTATAGCCCGCCCCGGCGCGAACGCAACAGGAACTGGACCGGCTCGGGCACTTGCGAATCCGACGCAGCGGGACTGCGGCGTTTGTGCGTTTCACGCCCATGCGATATAGGCGCCGCGCAGTCTACCGCCGGGCGCTATAGTGGCGCCAGTCTGATTCCGCCCGCGCCGCCCGTCGATCCACCTGACCGGTTCGAGGGGGCGCGGTTTCGTTTTTTCGGCCCCGCGCCGCCGCATCCCCCTACGGGAACCGTGATGAAGAACCGCAAGAAGCTCTACGAAGGCAAGGCCAAGATCCTCTATGAAGGACCCGAGCCCGGCACCCTGATCCAGTATTTCAAGGACGACGCCACCGCCTTCAACGCCCAGAAGAAGGCCATCCTCGAAGGCAAGGGCGTGCTGAACAACAAGATCAGCGAGTTCATCATGACGCGCCTGGGCGGCATGGGCATCGCCAACCACTTCATCAAGCGGCTGAACCTGCGCGAACAGCTGATCCGCGAGGTGGAGATCATTCCGCTGGAAGTCGTGTGCCGCAACGTGGTGGCCGGCTCGCTGGCCCAGCGTCTGGGCCAGGAGGAAGGCACCGCCCTGCCCCGCTCGATCATCGAATTCTATTACAAGAAGGATGAGCTCGGCGACCCGATGGTGACCGAAGAGCACATCACCGCCTTCAACTGGGCCACCACCCAGGAGATCGACGACATCCTGACCATGACCGTGCGCATCAACGACTATCTGTCGGGCATGTTCGCCGCGGTCGGCATCACCCTGGTGGACTTCAAGATCGAGTTCGGCCGGGTGTGGGAGAACGACTTCGCCCGGGTCATCCTGGCCGACGAGATCAGCCCGGACTCCTGCCGCCTGTGGGACACCACCAGCGGCGAGAAGCTGGACAAGGATCGCTTCCGCCGGGATCTGGGCGATGTGATCGAAAGCTACGCCGAGGTGGCCCGCCGGCTCGGCATCATGAAGGACATGCCCACCGTGATTCAGGGAGGCCTGCACTGATGGCCAAGAAGGTTAAGGTTCACGTCTATCTCAAGCCCGGCGTCCTGGACGTCCAGGGCAAGGCCGTCGAAGGCGCCCTGCACAGCCTGGGCTGGCCCGGCGTCACGAACGCCCGCGTCGGCAAGATGATCGAGTTCGATCTGGCCGACGAGGTGGCCGACCCCGAAGCCGAGGTGAAGCGCATGTGCGAGACCCTGCTGGCCAACACGGTGATCGAGAGCTACCGCATCGAGGTGGCCTGAGCCCGGGGATGCGTGCTGCATCATAAGCCGTCCGCAGCCCGGCCAGCGGTGAGTGCGGCTCCAGGCAGGCCCCTCCACCATGCTTCGTATGGTCCCCCTCCCCCGATTGGGGGAGGACTTCTGACCGTCAGCTGTCCAGGAAGCTCCGCAGCTTACGGCTCCGGCTCGGGTGCTTGAGCTTGCGCAGGGCCTTGGCCTCGATCTGACGGATGCGTTCGCGGGTGACGCTGAACTGCTGGCCCACTTCCTCGAGGGTGTGGTCGGTGTTCATGCCGATGCCGAAGCGCATGCGCAGCACCCGCTCCTCGCGCGGCGTCAGGGACGCCAGCACGCGGGTGGTGGTTTCGCGCAAGTTGCTCTGGATCGCCGCGTCGATGGGCAGGATCGCGTTCTTGTCCTCGATGAAGTCGCCCAGGTGGCTGTCCTCCTCGTCCCCGATCGGGGTCTCGAGGCTGATCGGCTCCTTGGCGATCTTCAGGACCTTGCGGACCTTCTCCAGCGGCATGGCCAGGCGTTCGGCCAGTTCTTCCGGCGTCGCCTCGCGGCCGATCTCGTGCAGCATCTGGCGCTGGGTGCGGACGATCTTGTTGATCGTCTCGATCATGTGCACCGGGATGCGGATGGTGCGGGCCTGGTCGGCGATGGAGCGGGTGATGGCCTGACGGATCCACCAGGTGGCGTAGGTGGAGAATTTGTAGCCGCGGCGGTACTCGAACTTGTCGACCGCCTTCATCAGACCGATGTTGCCTTCCTGAATGAGATCAAGGAACTGCAGGCCGCGGTTGGTGTATTTCTTGGCGATGGAGATGACCAGGCGCAGGTTGGCCTCGACCATTTCCTTCTTGGCCTGACGGGCCTCGCGCTCGCCCTTCTGCACGGTCTGGACGATGCGACGATAGTCGTCGATGGCCACGCCGGTCTCGGTGGCGAGCGCGGCGATCTCGGTGCGGATGTCGCTGATCTGGCCGGCGTCGTTCTCGGTGAACTTGGTCCAGCGGACGCCCAGCTCCTTGACCTTGTCGGTCCAGGCGGGATCGAGCTCGGCGCCGAAATAGGCCTTGAGGAATTCCACACGGCTGATGCCGTAGGAATCGGCCAGACGCAGCAGGCGGCCTTCAAGGCCCATCAGGCGCTTGTTGATCGCATAGAGCTGCTCGACCAGGGCCTCGATGCGGTTGTTGTTGAGCTTCAGGGTCTTCAGGTGCTGGACGATGACCGTGGTCGCGGCCTCGAAGGCCTTGCGGTCGGAATCGCCCAGGTCCTCGCCGGCCAGCTTCTTGGCGACCAGCTTTTCCTGCAGCCGGCGGAAGGAGTCGAACTCCGAGGCGATGGCGTCGAGGGTCTCCATGACGCCGTCGCGAAGCTCGGCCTCCATGGCGCTGATGGTGGGGCCGGCGCCGTCGTCGAAATCGTCGTCGTCGTCGTCGCCCTCGCCTTCGGCCTTGGCCTCGCCGCCTTCGGCGCCCGGCTCGGGCTTGGCTTCGGCGGTTTCCTCGGTCCCGGTGTTCTGGCCGCCATAGGTCTGTTCGAGGTCGATGACCTCGCGCAGCAGGATGCGGCCCGAGGCCAGCTCCTCGCGCCAGACCATGATGGCTTCGAAGGTCAGGGCGCTTTCGCACAAGCCCCGGATCATGGTGTCGCGACCGGCCTCGATGCGCTTGGCGATGGCGATCTCGCCCTCGCGCGACAAGAGCTCCACCGAACCCATCTCGCGCAGATACATGCGCACGGGATCGTCGGTGCGGTCGTAGGCCGGCTCCTTGGTCGTCTCGACGACGGCCGTCTCCTCGCGGACCGCGACCTCGCCGCCCTCGGCGTCCTCTTCGGCCTCGACGACGTTCACGCCCATCTCAGACAGCATGGCGAGCGTGTCTTCGATCGCCTCGGAGGTCACCTCTTCAGACGGCAGGACCTTGTTCAGCTCGTCCATGGTGACGTAGCCGCGGGTCTTGGCCTGCTTGATGAACTTCTTGACCGCGGCGTCCGTCAGGTCGAGCAGCGGACCATCGCTGGTCTGGGCTTCGGTCGTTTCCGCTTCGGCCGTATTGGTGCTCATCGAATTCTCCGGTTCGGTCCGCCGCCTCTCCTGCAAGGAACGGGCCGATCATGACTAACAGGGGCCGAAACGGCCGTATGAGTACGACCCGTGACCGGCTTTAATCGTTCCACTCTCTGGTCGCGCGTCTGAGTGCGTCGCGTTCCCCCTTGAGACGCTCGAAGGCTTCCATATCCGACCGCTCCCGAAGGTTTCCCTTCGAGGCGTCGAGAGCCTTGTCGAGCGACGCCAGCCTGGAAAGGCTAGCGAAGGCTTGCGACCACTGCGAATTCGCGGCTTCGAGGGAGACATCCGGTTTCAAAAAGGGCGCGCCCGATTTCGCAGCGGCCCGGTCGATGTCTGTCAGCAGCGCATTAAACCCGCAGGATCGGAGATGGCGCGTCAGGCTGTCAGAGTCAAGGTGGTCCGACTCCAGACGCAGGCGGATGATTTCCCTCACCATTTCGCAAAGCGCCGGTTCGCCGAAACCTTCGGTTGCGAAGACATCCTCCAGATGGTCGTCCAGGACGGTCGGTCGCGACAGGGCGTAGGCCGCCAGGGCCGCCGGCGCCGGATCGAGCCCGGAGGCCAGCCGCCCGGCCGCGGCCTTGCCCTGGGCCGTCGGGGGCTGTGCGTCCGCCCAGGCCTCTCCGGGCCCCTTCCAGCGCCCATTGCGGCGCGCCTGCGGGCGCCAGGGCGGCCGGACGCCCTGCCCGCTGTCGGCCTTGCGGAACAGCCCGTCGTAGCGTTCCAGCAGGTCCTGGCGGTAGGCCTGCTGCAGGTCGTTGTCAGCGATGGCGCCCGCCGCCTGCCGCAGGCGGCCCTTCAGTCCCGCGCGCCGCTCGGGCGTATCCAGGGGTTCCAGATCACGTTCGCGTTCAAAGAGGGCCTGGGCGAAGGGCGTGGTCGCCGCCAGTTGCTGGCGCAGGGCGACGGGTCCTTGTTCGCGCAGCACGTCGTCGGGGTCCTTGCCCCCCTCGACCAGCGAAAACTGGAAGCTCTTGCCGGGCTTGAGGATCGGCAGGGCGCGGTCCATGGCGCGGAAGGCGGCCTGACGGCCCGCTCGGTCCCCGTCGAAGCACAGGGTCGGCTCGGGGTGCAGGCGCCAGAGCATCTCCATCTGCTCTTCGGTCAGCGCGGTGCCCATGGGCGCGACGGCGGCCACGCCGGCCCGATGGCAGGCGATGGCGTCCATATAGCCTTCCACCACCACCAGGGGCGGGCTTTCGCCCGACGGCGCCGCCCCCAGGATCTTGCGAGCCTCGCCCATGCCGTAGAGCACGTGACCCTTGTGGAAGACCGAGGTCTCCGGGCCGTTCAGGTACTTGGCGCGGGCCTTGGGATCCATGGCCCGGCCGCCGAAGGAGACGAACCGTCCGCGCCCATCGGCGATGGGAAACATGATCCGGTCCCGGAAGCGGTCATAGGGCGCGCCGCCGTCCTCCGGCGCGATCAGCAGGCCGGCCTCCACAAGTTCGCCAGGCCGCGCGCCCTTGGCGACCAGATAGTCCTTCAGGGCGGTGCGCCCGCCCGGCGCATAGCCGATGCCGAACCGCGCCCATTCCGCTTCCGGCAGGCCCCGGGCCGCCAGATAGTCCCGCGCCTCCCGGCCCACGGGGCGACGCAGCTCGGCCTGGAACCAGGCGCCGGCCTGCTCCAGCCATTCGGCCAGGCCCTGGCGCACCCGGTCGCGCTCGGCCGACTGGGGGTCGGGCGCCGGCATGGGCACCCCGGCCTCGGCGGCCAGGCGTTCCACCGCCTCCATGAAGGTGAGCCGCTCGGTCTCCTGCAGGAAGGTGATCAGGTCGCCGTTCTTGCCGGACGAGAAGTCGAAGAACTGGCCCTTGTCGTCATTGACGAAGAAGGACGGGCTCCGCTCCTTGGTGAAGGGCGACAGGCCGACGAACTCCCGGCCCTGCTTGCGCAGCTTCACCGTGCGCCCGATCACGTCGGAGGGGCGCAGGCGGGCCTTGATCTCGTCGAGAAACCGTTCGTCGAACTTCACCCCTGACATATGCGCCGGGGAGCCGGAAAAATCATCAACCAGCTCAGCTGATACGGTCGAGCCAAGCAGGCAATTCCGAAATGCTGGCCAGTTCGGCGAACCGGGGATGGCCGTGGGGCGCGTCGGCCATCTCGTGGGCCCAGGTCACTGCATAGGGAATGTGAGCAGCCCAGGCGCCGGCCTCCAGGGCCGGCAGGATGTCTGAGCGCAGGGAGTTGCCCACCATGGCGCCCTGCGCGGCGCCGGTCCCGTGGCGGGCGAAGACCCGCTCATAGGTGGAGGCGTCCTTCTCGCTGACGATCTCCACGGCGGCGAACAGATCGCCCAGCCCAGAGGCCGCCAGCTTCTGTTCCTGGTGCAACAGGTCCCCCTTGGTGATCAGCACCAGCCGGTAGCGCTCCGACAGCGCCGCCAGCGCCTGGTCCACACCGGGCAGCGGCTCCACCGGCTCGGTCAGCATGGCCCGGCCCGCGGCCAGAATCTCGCGCACGATATGCGGCGGCGCCTCGCCGCCCGTCAGCTCCATGGCCGTCTCGATCATCGAGAGGGTGAAGCCCTTCACCCCATAGCCATAGAGACGCAGGTTACGCCCCTCCACCTCGGCCAGGCGCGCGCCCAGGGTGTCGGGGTCCGCCACATCGGACAGCAGATCGAACAGCCTCGCCTGGGTCAGGCGAAAGATCGTCTCGTTGTGCCAAAGGGTGTCGTCGGCGTCCAAGCCGAGGGTCGTGATGGTCATGGGCTCCTGATAGCGCCATCAAAGATGTTTGCGAACCACGCGCTCAGAATCTGACCAATTCCCTTGCTGGCCAAGGAATTCCGGCCCTGGCAGGACTTCGGCAACACATGCTGGGCTTTGCTCTCCCCGGTCAGGCGGGGTGGAGTATTTCATGTCACGGGGGGGGATCGGCGCCGTCGGGCGGGCCGTGGTCCGTGCGTTGGATCGGCTGATCGGCGGACGGGCGTTATTGCGCGCCCAGGTCGAGGCCAAGGCGGCCCGAGACCGGCTGCGCGCGGCCATCGACGCCTTTCCAGAGGGCGTGGTCTTCCTGGACCGCGAGGGCCGCTACATCCTCTGGAACGACCGGTACGCCGAGATCTATCACCGCTCGGCCGACCTGTTCGCCCCGGGACGCGCCCTGGCCGAGACCCTTCGCATCGGCGTCGAGCGCGGAGACTATCCCGAGGCGCTCGGCCAGGAAGACGCCTGGATCGAAGAGCGCCTGGCCAAGCTGGCCAATCCCGATGGAGAACGCCTGGAGCAACAGCTGTCAGACGGCCGCTGGCTGATGGTCGAGGACCGCCGCACGGCCGACGGGGGGTTGATCGGCCTGCGGGTAGATATCACCCAGATGAAGCGCCAGGCGGCAGCCCTCGAAGGCGCGCTGGACCGGGAGGCCGCCGCCAGCCGCGCCAAGAGCGAATTCCTGGCCGATATGAGCCACGAGCTGCGCACGCCGCTGAACGGGGTCATGGGCCTGGCCCAGGCGCTGGAGGCCACCAATCTGGACGAGGCCCAGCGGGCCATCGTCGGCGATCTTGTGGACTCCGGCGCACGCCTTGAGGCCCTGGTCGGCGGGCTGCTGAAGTACGAACCCAGTCACGTCCCCCACCCCCAGGCCACGGTGAAGGCGGTCGCCGAAGCCGCGGCCTCTGCGCCTGGCGAGTTGCGGGTCCTGCTGGCGGACGACAACCCCACCAATCGGCGGGTGGTCGAACTGATGCTCGACGCCGCCGGCATCGAGGTGGTGAGCGTGGAGGACGGCGCCCAGGCCCTGGACGCCCTGCGCGAGCAGGCCTTCGATC
>NZ_JBALUY010000109.1:0-8404 GCF_036963605.1 Phenylobacterium sp.
CCGACCACCCGGCCGCGGAGATAGTCCTCCATGGACAGCAGCTTTTCGCGCTCGCCCTCCAGCATCTTGTCGACGGGCACGCCGGTCCAGCGGCTGACTACGGCGGCGATCTGCTCGGCGTCGACCACCTCGGGGCTGACCGGCTCCTCGGCGACCACAGCCTCAGCCTCGGCCAGGCTCCGCTCCAGGGGCGGGATCTCGCCATAGGCGATCTCCGAAGCCCGTTGCAGGTCGCCCCGGCGCTGGGCGGCGACCAGTTCGGCGCGCAGGCGATCCAGGGCCTCGCGGATCTGGGCGGCCGAGCTCAGCTTGTCCTTCTCCGCCTTCCAGCGGCCGGTCATGCCGGCGGATTCGGCCTCCAGCTCGACGAGCTCGTCCTCCAGCTTTTCCAGCCGCGCCTTGGAGGCCGCGTCGGTCTCCCGGGTCAGGGCCTCGCGCTCGATCTTCAGCTGGACGATCCGACGGTCGATCTCGTCCAGTTCCTCGGGCTTGGAGTCCACGGCCATGCGCACCCGGCTGGCGGCCTCGTCCACCAGGTCGATGGCCTTGTCGGGCAGGAAGCGATCGGCGATGTAGCGGTTGGACAGGGTCGCGGCCGCGACGATGGCGCTGTCGGAAATCCGCACCCCGTGGTGGACCTCGTACTTCTCCTTCAGGCCGCGCAGGATGGAGATGGTGTCCTCCACCGTCGGCTCAGAGACGAAGACCGGCTGGAAGCGGCGGGCGAGTGCGGCGTCCTTCTCCACATGCTTGCGGTACTCATCGAGCGTCGTGGCGCCGACGCAGTGCAGTTCGCCGCGGGCCAGGGCGGGTTTGAGCAGGTTGGAGGCGTCCATGGCCCCGTCCGACTTCCCGGCCCCGACCAGGGTGTGCATCTCGTCGATGAACAGGATGATCGAGCCCTCGGCGGCGGTGACCTCGTTCAGCACGGCCTTCAGCCGCTCCTCGAACTCGCCGCGATACTTCGCCCCAGCGATCAGGGAGCCCATGTCCAGCGACAGCAGCTTCTTGTCCTTCAGGCTTTCGGGCACGTCGCCATTGACGATGCGCAGGGCCAGGCCCTCGACGATGGCGGTCTTGCCGACGCCGGGTTCGCCGATCAGCACGGGATTGTTCTTGGTGCGCCGCGACAGCACCTGGATGGTCCGGCGGATCTCCTCGTCCCGGCCGATCACGGGGTCGAGCTTCTGGTCCCGGGCGGCCTGGGTCAGGTCGCGGGCGTAGCGCTTGAGGGCGTCATAGCCCTCTTCGGCCGAGGCGGAATCGGCGGTGCGGCCCTTGCGGACATCATTGGCGGCGCTCTCCAGGGCGCTGGCCTTCACGCCGGCGCTCTTCAGGGCGTCGGCGGCCTCGCCGCCTTCGGCCGCGATGGCCAGCAGCAGGCGTTCGGTGGTGACGAAGGCGTCGCCGGCGGTCTTGGCGTCGGCCTCGGCCTTGGCGAAGACCCGGGCGGTCTCCGGGGCCATATAGAGCTGGCCCGAGCCCCCCTCGACCTTGGCCCGTTTGGCCAGGGCCGCTTCGACGGCGGCGTCAGCCTCGTCGGGTCGGCCGCCGGCGCTCTGGATCAGGGCGCGGGACAGCCCGTCCTTCTCCTCAAGCAGAACCTTGAGCAGGTGAATGGGGCTAAGTTGCTGGTGCCGGCGGGCGAGCGCGAGGCTCTGGGCCGACTGGATCGCCTGTTTGGCGCGGTCGGAATAGACGTCGATGTTCATGGCATCCCCTCGTTAGGCGGATTGACGCGCCTCGCCTTGAGACAGCGCAAGGCGCGTCGAGCCTCGATGTAGGTGTGGCCATTCGGCCACACAAGTCGGATTGCCCCGGTTTATGGGGAAACCAATGCCAGCGGCTCCCCATTTCCACCGCACCAGTCGGCCTTGCGGCCGGCCAATCGTGTTTGGGAGTCTACCTATGAAAAAGGCCTGGGTGCTGGCGCTTGTGGGCGCAACCAGCCTCGCCGGACCGGCTGCGGCCGGCGGCTTCTATCTCCAGGAACAGTCGGTGCGCGGCGCTGGCCGGGCCTATACCGGCGAAGTGGCCGACACCGGGGTCTCGTCCCTGTGGTGGAATCCGGCCGCCATCGCCCGCTCCCCGCGGGAGGTCTATGTCGGCGCCCACGCGATCTTCGTGGATGCGACGGTGAACGACACCGGCTCGACCATCACCTATCCCGGCGGCGTCACCGTCCCGGTAGGCGGCGAGCCGCGGGCCTTCAACCCGATCCAGAACGGCGTCGCGCCGAACTTCGCCATCGCCACGCCGGTGGGCGATCGCTTCGCCCTCGGCCTGTCAGTGGCCGCCCCGTATAACTTCACTACCGAATATCGCGACAACGCCTGGGCCCGCTATGACGGCCTGGAGTCAGGCCTGACCACGGCCGACGTCCAGCTGACCGGCGCCATGCAGGTCACCGACTGGCTCGACCTGGGCGCCGGCGTCAGCGGCCAGTACGCCGAGGCCACGCTGTCGACCGCCTATCCGAACCTGGCGCCCGGCGCCCCGGACGGCGTCTCGCAGCTCAAGGGCAATGGCTGGGACTTCGGCTGGACCGTGGGCGCCCAGGCCCATTTCGACGCCCTGACCTTCGGCGCCAGCTATCGCTCGGCCGTCGAGCACGACCTGGATGGCGACGTGCGTGTGGTCGGCCTGGCCGGCCCGCTGGCTCCGTTCAACACCGACATCGGCGGGTCGGCCACCTTCTCGACCCCGTGGATCGCCACCTTCGGCGCCCGCTGGCAGGCCACCGAGCGCCTGGCCCTGAACGCCCAGGTCAATCGCATCGGCTGGAGCGAGTTCGACGACATCAGCGTCACCTCGCCGGCGGTCAATGAAACCCTGCCGCAACGCTATAACGACGTCACCACCGGCGGCGTGGGCGTGGACTACATGGTCAATCAGCGCCTGACCCTGCGGGCCGGCGCCCAATACGACCCGACCCCGACGCCGGATGAACTGCGCACCGCGCGGGTGCCGGATGGTGATCGCTGGCTCTATGGCGTCGGCGCCAGCGCTGCGCTGAGCGACTCTCTCACCATGGATGCGGCGCTCTCCTACATCACCTTCGACGAGAGCCAGGTGAACCACGACACCACCTTCTATGAAGGCACGCCCGCCGAGACCGTCACCCGCCTGCGCGGCGATGTGAACGGCGAAGGCGCCATCCTGTCGCTCGGTCTGCGCAAGACCTTCTAAGACTTGCCCGCCGGCCGCTCAGTTGACCTCGGTCTTCTTGGGCGGCTCCGGCGGCAGGGACGCCACGGGCACGCCGTCCTCCACCAGGGCCTTCACCTCGGCGGGCGTGGCCTGTCCATAGATGCCGCGGTCTTCGACCTTGCCCTCATGGATGGCCCGGGCCTCCTTGGCGAAGGCGTCGCCGACATCGTCGAAGTTCTCTTCCACGTGGCGGCGGACCTTGCTCAACGCCTCCATCATCACCGCCCGGGCCTTGGGCGGCAGGTCAGGCGTGTTGCGCTTTGTGCCCGCCACGGCCGGCGCCATGATCTGCTTGCGCACGTCCTGCGCGCCACAGACCGGGCATTCCAGCAGCCCGCGGGCCTTCTGGTCGTCGAAATCGCTGGAGGCCGAGAACCAGCCCTCGAACTCGTGGCCGTGCTCACAGGCCAGGGCGTAGCGGATCATATGGTCGCGGGCCCGGAGAACGGCCGCGCATTGGCCAAGGCCGGGATCGCCGCCCGCGCCTTGGCGACCAGGTCCAGGTCGAGATCGGCGAACAGCACAGCCGGCTCATCGTGGTCGAGCCTGACGACCACCTCTCCCCAGGGGGCGACCACCAGGCTGTGGCCATAGGTGCCGCGGCCGTCCTCATGAAAGCCGCCCTGCGCCGGGGCGATCACGAAGCTGCCGGTCTCGATGGCCCGGGCGCGCAACAGCACGTCCCAGTGGGCCACGCCGGTCGAACGCGTGAAGGCCGCCGGCGTGGTCAGGATCTCGGCTCCGGCCAGGGCGAGCGCCCGATGCAGGGCCGGGAAGCGCAGGTCATAGCAGATGGTCAGGCCGAGCTTTGCGCCCTGGGCCATGGCGGTGACCGCGACGTCCCCAGGCGCGTAGGTCGCCGACTCCCGGGCGCGCTCGCCGCTGGGCAGGTCCACGTCGAACATGTGCAGCTTGTCGTAGGTGGCGACGATGTCGCCCTGCGGATCGATGAGCACGCTGCGGTTGGCGCAGAGGCCGTCCTCACGCTTCACCAGGGCCGAGCCGATCAGGATGCTGACGCCGGAGGCCCGAGCAAGCTCCCGCAGGGCGACCACCACGGGATCGTCCTCCAGGACGCGCAGCTGGGGCAGCAGGGCCTCACGATCCTTCTGCAGGATGTTGGTCCCCTCCGGCGTGGCGATCAGCTGCGCGCCGCCGTCCGCCGCCTGGCGCGCCAGGGGCAGGACGTGGTCGAGCGCCGCGGCCTGGCTGGCCGGGGTGCGGGTCTGGACGAGGGCGACGCGGAGCATCATGCGAACGGGCTCAGGCGCCCTGCAACAGGGGATCGAGCTGGCCAGACCGCTCCAGCTCCATCATCTCGTCGCAGCCGCCGATGTGGCGATCGCCGATGAAGATCTGCGGGAAGGTGGTCCCGCCGCCGGAGCGCTGGACCATTTCCTGACGCTTCTCGGGATCGAAGGCGGCCTCGATCTCCGTGAATTCCACGCCCTTCTTCTCCAGCAGGGTCATGGCGCGCACGCAGTAGGGGCAATAGGGCTTGGTATAGAGGGTGACGTTTGGCATGGCGGGGATAAGGGGCTTCCCTGATCAAATGTCCAGACCTGCGCCGTGGCGGCAGGTCATGAGGAGGTGGTGGCGGCCTTGACGCGCGCCACCACGGCGAGATCGACGCGGGCCGCTCCGGCCGCGAGCAGGGCCCGCGCGCAGCCTTCGGCGGTGGCGCCCGTGGTCAGAACGTCGTCGACGAGCAGGATGTTGCGTCCGGCCACCTGACGGGCCCGGCCCGGCGGCACGACGAAGGCCCCGGCGACATTGCGCTTGCGTCCCGATCCGGACTTGCCGCCCTGGCTTTCGGTGGCCCTTCGACGCACCAGCACGTCGGCCAGGTAGGGTCGGTCGCGCAGGCGGGCGAGACCGCGGGCGATCTCCGCGGCCTGATTGAACCGGCGGGAAAACAGCCGCGAGGCGTGCAGCGGCACCGGCGTGATGGCGGAGGCCTCCTCCACCAGCCCGTCAGCGGCCCGCGACAGCCAGCGGGCGAACAGCGGCGCCAGATCCTGCCGGTCGGCGTGCTTGAGTTGCAGGATCGGATCGCGGGAGGTCTCGTCATAGACACAGGCCGCCCGCGCCCGGGCGAAGGCCCGCGGCCGGGCCTCGCAGGCCACGCAGCGCACGCCCGGTCCGAGGGAATATTCGAACGCCGCCCCGCAGCCATCGCACACCGGCCCGTCAAGGAAGGTGATCTTCATCCAGGCCTCCGGCGAAAGCCCCGGCGACAGGGGCCGCGGACCCACATCCAGGGCCTGGGGCGGAAACACCAGGTCCAGCAGGTCGCGTCCGGCCGATTTCAGCCGCGCCCCTGGTTTCCAGGAGAGCCCCGAAAGGCCATCTTGCAGGCTCATGTCACCCACCCCGCCCCGACTGTTCGACCGCGGCCTGGTGCGCAAGCACCTGGACCGCGCCGCCCCGGCCTTTGAAGCCGCCGATTTCCTGCACCGCCGCGCCGCCGAGGACGCGGTGGAGCGGCTGGAGGCGATCATGCGCGACTTCCCCCTGGCCGTCGATCTCTCGGCGCGGAAGGGCGCGTTCGGCCAAGCCCTGGAGCGCAGCGACGCCCGCGCCCGCGTGGGGCTGGTGATCGAGGCGGACCTCTCGCACGCCATGCTGAAGGGCCGGCCGGGGCCGCGCCTGGTGGCCGACGAGGAGCGCCTGCCCTTCGCGGCCGGCAGCCTTGACCTGGCCATCTCCACCTTCGGCCTTCACTGGACCAATGACGTGGTGGGCGCCCTGATCCAGATCCGGCGGGCGCTACGGCCCGATGGCCTGTTCATCGGCGCCTTCCTGGGCGGCTCAACCCTGTTCGAGCTGCGCCGCTCGCTGATCGACGCCGAGGCCGAGCTGACCGGCGGGGCCGGCAGCCGCATCTCGCCCTTCGCCGACGCCTCGGACGCCGCGGGCCTGTTGCAGCGGGCGGGCTTCGCCCTGCCGGTGGCCGATGTGGACCGGGTGACTGTGCGCTACGCCCATCCGCTCAAGCTGATGGCCGACCTGCGCCAGATGGGGGAGACCAATGCCCTGGCCGAACGCCACCCTCGGCGCCTGAGCCGCGCGGTGCTGGGCCGGGCCTTCGAGCTCTATGTGGAACGGTTCGCCGAGGCCGACGGCCGGGTCCCGGCCACCTTCGAAATCCTCACCCTCACCGGCTGGGCGCCCCACGCCAGCCAGCAACAGCCCCTAAAGCCCGGCTCAGCCAAGATGCGGCTGGCCGAGGCCTTGGGCGTGGAGGAGAACCCGTTGCCGCGGGAAGAGGATTGAGCCGCTGTGGCTAGGGCCTCGGCTCAAGGCGAAACACGACCCAAAGCCGGAGCGTTGTCTCAATCGGTTCAGGCTTCAGACTTACTCTCACCGGAGCTTCAGGACGAGGCTGAAGCTTGGGGAACTCACCGTTCACGACGATTTCGTTGAGAGCCGAGGCCGCCTCCGAATCCCGCACGCTCAGCACTTCGCCGACGCGCGAATGTGAGTTCGCTACGATGGCCTCGGCCCTCTGGCGGGCGTCGGCCAAAGCCTGCGCTGCGGCGGCGGTTTGGGCGATCTGCGGATGCTGAAGCGCAAATGCTACACTCGCTTCCTTGGCGCCAAGCCGCGCGGCCAACGACAACATCGTTCCCGCGCCTTCCACGTCGGAGGTCTTCGCATTCACGCGTAGCGTTGCGACATATCCTTGGACCGCACAGTCTCCGACGCTCAGGCGAGGGGAGCCGTCATACGGATCGACATCGCAGTCCTCGCCGCGAACCTCATCGATTGATAATCCGGAGGTCGTCAGCTGGATGGGCGCCATCGCGCTCAGGCCATCTTCAATGGCCGCCCGACTCGTCTCCAGCTCCCGCGCAGCCTCATCCGAAGTTCTACCCTCACCCCTCACGGTGTAGTTGAGAGTTGCGGCATCCGGCGGGGTTTTGACGGTGCCAACCCCAGTTATCGCGACCTGCGGAGTGAGATCCTGCGCAGCGGCCGAACCCCCGCCCACCAGCGCCAGAAGCACCATCAATCGTAGCATCACGCCCCCCTTGCGCCACAAGGTTGGCAGGTTGCAGGCCGGCTACGCACCGCGTCAATAAGCCTGAGGCCAGTCAGCGCGCCTCGCCGGCCTAAACCAGCGCGTCGGAGACCGAGATCAGCAGTTCGTAGATCTGGGCGCGGAGGGCGCCGGCGGCGGTGATGATGACGAGGCCGAGCAGCGAGGCCAGCAGGGCGTACTCGATGGCTGTGGCCCCGGACACCTCGCGGGGGAAGCGCCTCAGACCAGATCGCGCAGCCAGGCCACCAGGGGCGCGTCGGCCGGCGGCATCGGATAGTCGCTGAGCTTGTTGGGCTTCACCCATGCGAGGGCCTTGTGTTCCTTGGCGGTGACGAACCCGCTCCAGCGCCGGCACAGATAGAGTGGCATCAGCAGGTGAAAGGACTCATAACCGTGGCTGGCGAAGACGAAGGGCGCGAGGCAGGCGTTGGTCACCTGGATGTCCAGTTCCTCGTCCAGCTCGCGGATCAGGCAGGCCTCGGGCGTCTCGCCGGCCTCGACCTTGCCGCCAGGAAATTCCCAGAGCCCGGCCAGCTGCTTGCCCTCGGGGCGCTGGCAGATCAGCACGCGGCCGTCGGTGTCGATCAGGGCCGCGGCGGCGACCAGCAGGAGGGGCTTTTCCGTCATGCCTCTCCATTCCGCGCCTTGGCGTCAAATGCAACAGGATCGGACAATCGGAGCGCTGGCGGCCTCTCCCGACGACTTTGGGTTGACTTCGCACCTGCGAAAGACGATGTGTGCGGTGCGCCCTGATTGGCGCTATTGGTGCTCCAGCCCGCGTGAGGGCCTCCTGAAACGGGGGTTCGGCCTGTTGAGCGCCGTGAAGAGATCGCATAGATCGCCCCGCCACGCGGGGGCTTTCCCCAAACTGACCCGCGTCCCGCGACCCGTGCACAGCATGAGGCCGCCTTCGGCGCACTCCGAAAGACTGTAAGTCACTTGACCCAATTTTCTGAACTCGGCCTGGCCAAACCTTTGCTGAAGGCCCTGGCCGACCAGGGCTATGAGACCCCGACCCCGATCCAGGCCAAGGCCATTCCGGGCGTGCTCTCTGGCCGTGACATCCTGGGCATCGCCCAGACCGGCACCGGCAAGACCGCCGCCTTCGCCCTGCCCATCCTCCATCGCCTGGCGGCTGATCCCAAGCCC
>NZ_JBALUY010000110.1:0-8356 GCF_036963605.1 Phenylobacterium sp.
ACCTCGCGGTTCTTGCCCTCGGTCAGGGTCAGGCTGATCCAGACATTGGCCCCTTGGGCGCCTTCGCGGGCCTTGTCGATCCGCGCCTCGATAGGTCCGTAGCGGACGCCTTCGACGGTGACGCCATCCTTCAGGGCGTCCAGCTTGTCCTGGGTGATGCGGCCATGCGCCCGGGCGCGATAGCGGCGCTGCAGGCCGGTGGACGGCAGCTCCAGGGCGCGAGCCAGCGCCCCGTCATTGGTCAGCAGCAGCAGGCCTTCGGTGTTCAGGTCCAGACGGCCGACCGAGATCAGCCGCGGCAGCCCGGCCGGCAGGGTCTCGAAGACGGTGGATCGGCCGGCCGGATCGGAATGGGTGGTCACCAGGCCGGCGGGCTTATGATAGCGGAAGAGGCGGGCCGGCTCGCGGTCGTCCACCACCTCGCCATCCACGGTGAGGATGTCGTCGGCCTCGACCTTGACTGCCGGCGTGGTCAGCACCTGGCCGTTCAGGGCCACCCGGCCGGCCTCGATCAGGCGCTCCACCTCCCGGCGGGAGGCGACGCCGGCGCGGGCCAGGGCCTTGGCCACCCGCTCGCCGCCGCCCTCGGCCCCGTCGGGCGCGGAGGGGTCGTGGGCGTCTGGGGCTTGACCGGAAGGGGGGCGGGGAGTTCGTTGCCGTTCGTGGACCATGATCACCGCACCATGCGCATCGCCCTGCGCGCCGCGCAAGACGCCGCCGCACGCGGGGAAACCCCTGTGGGCGCCTGTGTGGTCGATCCGGCCAACGGCGAGGTGATCGCCATCGGCGCCAATGGCCCCATCGGCGGCCATGATCCCACCGCCCACGCCGAGATCGTCGCCCTGCGCGAGGCCGCCCGCAAGCTGGGCAATTACCGGCTCACCGGCCTGACTCTGGTGGTGACGCTGGAGCCTTGCGCCATGTGCGCCGGGGCCATCAGCCACGCCCGGATCGGCCGGGTGGTGTTCGGCGCCGAGGACGCCAAGGGCGGGGCGGTGGTCCATGGCCCGAAATTCTTCGAGCAACCCACCTGCCACTGGCGCCCCGAGGTCATCGGCGGGGTCCTGGCCGAAGAGTCCGCCGACCTGCTGCGCGGCTTCTTCCGGGCCCGCCGAGCCAAGGGAGCGCCTGCATGATCGCCATCCTTTTCGCCGCCGCCCTCGTTGATCCGACCGCGCAGGTTGAGGCTCTGGACTGGATGGCCGGAAGCTGGGCCCAGACCCGCGGCGAGACGACCGTGCGCGAAACCTGGCTTCCGCCCCTGGATGGGGCCATGGCCGGCGCCAGCCAGACCAACCGCCCCGGTCGGACACCGTCCATCGAGCACATGACCATCACCATAACGCCGCAGGGGGCGGCCTTCACCGCCTATCCGCCGGGACAGGCGCCGACGGTCTTCCTGTTGCGCCCGAGCGCCGTCGGCGAGGCGGTCTTCGAGAACCCCGAGCACGATTTTCCTCAGCGGGTGATCTATCGCCGTTGCGGGGCTGATCTGTGCGCGCGGATCGAAGGCGCGATCGAGGGCGAAACGCGGCAGGTGGAGTGGCGCTACATCCGCCTCCCCTGATGTCTTGCCTTCCGCCCCGCAAGGGCGGGATGATGGCGCCCATAAGAATTCGAACATTTGGGAGACGACCATGGGATTGCTCGACGGAAAAGTAGCCATCGTGACCGGGGCCGGCGGCGGCCTGGGGGAGGCCTACGCCAAGCTGTTCGCCAAGGAAGGCGCATCGGTGGTGGTCAACGACCTGGGTGGAACCCGCGACGGGTCCGGCGCCGACCGCAGCGCCGCCCAGAAGGTGGTGGACGAGATCGAGGCGGCCGGCGGCAAGGCCGTGGCCAATGGCGACGATGTCTCCACCGTTGAGGGCGGCGAGAACATCCTCAAGACCGCGCTCGATACCTACGGCAAGATCGACATCCTGGTCTGCAACGCCGGCATCCTGCGGGACAAGACCTTCGCCAACACCTCCGAGGCCGACTGGGACCTGGTGGTCAAGGTGCACCTGAAGGGCACCTATTGCTGCGCCTGGCCGGTCTGGAAGTGGATGAAGGACAACGGCCATCCCGGCGTCATGGTGCTGACCTCTTCCACCTCAGGCCTCTACGGCAATTTCGGCCAGGCCAATTACGGGGCGGCCAAGGCCGGTATCTACGGCCTGATGCGCGTGCTCTCCATCGAGGGCCGCAAGTACGGCATCCGCGTCATGGGCCTGGCGCCGGGCGCCTTCACCCGCATGACCGCCGACCTGCCGGGCCGCCAGGGCAAGGAGCCTGACGCCATGAGCCTGCCGGAAAACATCGCGCCCGGCGTGCTCTACATGGTGTCGGATCTGGCCGCCGACCATTCGGGCAAGGTGCTGGGCGTCTCGTCCCGCGGCGTGCGCGAAATCAAGATGGTCCAGACCGACGGCTTCAATCCGGGCAAGCCCTACACTGCCCAGGACGTGGCCAAGCACGCCGAGGAGGTCTTCTTCCCGGCCGCAGCTGAGCGCACCGCCGCCAGCGCTTAGGCTCGGCTCCCCGCGTCCCGTCATGGTCGGGCTTGACCCGACCATCCATGAACACCGGGATCCAGTGTGCATGGCCCCTCCGGTCAAGCCGGAGGGTGACGGCGGTGGAGGTCTAAGGCCGCCTGAAGGATCGTCTGCTGATCCCCTGAGACCGTATTCAGCGCGCGCCTGACCGACATCAGGCTCGATCCCGTCTCGATTTCGTCGCCCCGCTTCAGGCAGGTGCGATCATAGGCCAGCGCCTCTACGACGAAGATCGGCTGCACGAAGGGCCGCCAGGGATACGCGAACCCCGGAGGCTTCTCGCCGAGATAGTAGAAGTGGTGGAAGGCCAAGGGCCGGAGTTCGCCAACCGACCAGCCGCACTCTTCCCGCAGTTCGCGACGAAGGGTGGTTTCCAGCGCCTCGCCGACCTGGCGGCGTCCGCCCGGCGTCACATGAGGCGGGCCCGTCCGCTCGCGGATGACGACCACCCGGCCCCTGCGGAAGACCACCGCCCTGATCGAGGTGATCAGAACGTCGGGCAGAGCCGGGCCTGCAAGATAGGTCCGCTGGCGAAGCCTTAGCCCCGGCCATTGGACCTCCCGATCGATGAGCGGCGCTTCGGCATTGAGCCGTTCTTCGAGGCGAGCGGCCTCATCCTCCGGAGTCATGGAAGCCCCGCCAGCCGCGCGTCCAGCCGCGCCCGGATCGCTGGCCACTCCTCGGCCAGGATCGAGAAGACCACCGTGTCGCGGATGCGGCCGGTCCAGACGACGCGGTGCTGGCGCAGGATGCCCTCCTGCGCCGCGCCCAGCTTCAGCACGGCGGCCCGGGAGCGATGGTTGATGGCGTCGACGTTCAGCTGCACCCGCCGGGCGCCGGCCGCGAAGGCGTGCTCCAGCATCAGCCGCTTGGCCGCCGGATTCACGGCCCCGCCGCGATGATCTGGATGGTAATAGGTGCCGCCGATCTCGACCGAGGCGTTGACGGGATCGGGCCCGATATAGCTGGTCATGCCGACGCAGGCGTCTTGGGCGAGGACGGCAAAGGGGATCCAGCTCCCCTCAGCGGCCTGGGTCATCATCCGGACCCAGCCGGCGTCGAAATGCTCCGGCGCCATGGAGTGGGGATAGAGATCGCGCCACACAGGCAGGTCGGCGGCGCAGGCGGCCTGCAGATCGGCGCGATGGCGTTCGGCCAACGGCTCCAGCCGAACATGGCGATTGTGCAAAATCCGGGCTTCCAGTTGCATTTCACCCCCTGTGACGCAACGACGCGAAGAATCTTTCACCGACCCCCTTGCCTTTGGCCATGGGGGGATTATCTCAGCCTGGCCCTTTTGGGCGTTTCCTCCCTATACCTTTCGAGCCGCGCCCTTCTTGGACGCGGCTCTTTTTTTACTTTCAGGCGACCAGCAGCTGCGCGGCCTGGATCAGGTAGAGGACGCCGACGCCCGTCACGATCCAGCGGGTCCAGCGCTTGAAGTTGACGTCGCTCATCTTCTCCAGGATCAGGCCGCCGCACCAGGTGCCGGCCATGGACAGCGGAACGGCCAGGGCGAACAGCCAGAGCGGCGGCATGTCGGCGGCCCCGGGGCTCCCGCCGGCCATGAGCAGCGGCGCCCCATAGACGATGATCTTGGCCAGGTGGGCGAAGACCTGGGTGGCCGCCTTGGTGGCGACGATGGCGTGGCGGGTCAGTTCGGTGCGGACGAAGAAAATGTCCAGCAGAGGCCCGGCGACGCCGGCCATCAGATTAAGGCTGGTGACCAGGAAGCCGGAGGCGAAGGCCTGGGCCGGCCGGGCGGCGTCCAGCTTCAGCCAGCCTTGCGGCAGCCAGGTGAGCCAGGGGACCAGCCCCAGCATCAGGAACAGGAAGGGCTTGGACGGCGTGAACGCCGCCAGCGAGACCAGAACCCCGGCGATCAGGGAAGCCAGCGCATACCAGCCGACAATGTCCCAGCGGACATGCCGTCTATGCAGGGCCGCCCGCCAGCCATTGGCGACCAGTTGCAGCACGCCGTGGGTGACGAAGGCCGCCGACACCGGCAGGACGAGCGCCAGGGCGCCCATCAGCACCAGGCCGCCGGCCATGCCGAAGACGCCGGACAGGGTGGCGGTCGCAAAGGCGGACGCCAGGATGAAGATCACAATGGGAAGGGTCACGTGAGGTAGCCTCCAGTTGAGCGGCCGGCCCCGAACGGCGGGCACAGGCCGCCGCCGGGAAACGGTCCGCAGCGCGTCGCGCGCGGGACGGAGCAGGCGCTGCAAGCCTCATCGGGCGAGCGCCTTGTAGAAGACGGTGGTGGCCTCGGGCCGGCCGTCTGTCGAAAGGGCGAAGTCGGGAATAACGCCGACGCGGCTCCAGCCAGCGCGGGCATAGAGGCGCTCGGCGTCGCCGCCGGTGACGGTGTCGAACACCAGCAGGGTCAGGCCCATCTGGCGGGCGGCCGCTTCGGCGCCCTCCAGCAGGGCGGCGCCCAGGCCCGTGCGCCGGGCGCGGGGCAGGACCAGCATCTTGGCCACGTCCGCGCGATGGGGCTGGTTCTCCGGCCCGGCGGGGATCACCTGGACGACGCCGCAAAGGCCCTGGCGGTCGAAGGCCGTGATCAGCCGGCGGCCGTCATCCGCGTCCAGTTGGCCGGCCCACCAGTCCGTGGCGCGTGGGGCCTCGAGGCCCGCCAGGAAGGAGACTGAAGCGCCCTGCGCCACGCAGGCGGCCAGCAGTTCGCCCAAGGCCGGCAGATGCGGCCGCGCCTGTTCGGCGGTCAGAACATCGAGGCGCGTGTCGGGGCTCATGGCTTGGCCATACACCCAGCCAAGCGGCGCCGCCAGCCGGGGCGCAAACCCTCGAATGCAAAAGACCCCGACGCCTGCGCCGGGGTCTCTCGCACACGGGAATGGACTCTGGTCCTAGTTGCGGAACACCGCCGCCGTGGAGGCGTCCTGGGGCATTTCGCGGTACTGGCGCAGCTCGTTGCGGCCGACCACCATGTGGTGGACCTCGTCCGGGCCGTCGGCCAGGCGCAGGGTGCGGGTGGAGGTGTACATCCGCGCCAGGGGCGTCTTCTGCGAGACGCCGGTGGCGCCGTACATCTGGATGGCCTGGTCGATGATCTGGCAGACCCGCTCAGGCACCATGGCCTTGACCATGTGGATCCAGATGCGGGCTTCCTGACGATCGAGGACGTCCATGGCCTTGGCGGCCTTGAGCACCATCAGGCGCATGGCCTCGATCTCGATGCGGGCGCGGCTGACGATCTCGACATTGCCGCCCAGCTGGATGATCGGCTTGCCGAAGGCCTCGCGGGTCAGGCCGCGGGTGACCATCAGGTCCAGCGCCTTCTCGGCCTGGCCGATGGCGCGCATGCAGTGGTGAATCCGGCCGGGACCCAGACGCAGCTGGCTGATCTCGAAGCCGCGGCCTTCGCCCAGCAGCATGTTCGAGGCCGGCACCCGGACATTGTCGAACACGATGTGCATGTGGCCGTGCGGGGCATCGGGATCGCCAAAGACGTTCATCGGCCCGACCACCTGGACGCCTGGGGTGTCCATGGGCACCAGGATCTGCGACTGGCGCAGGTGCGGCGGGCCCTCCGGGCTGGTTTGCACCATGGTGATCATCACCTTGCAGCGCGGATCGCCGGCGCCGGAGATGTAGTGCTTCTCGCCGTTGATCACGTACTCGTCGCCGACGAGCGTGGCGCGCATGCGGATGTTCTTGGCGTCGGAGGAGGCCATATCCGGCTCGGTCATGGCGAAGGCCGAGCGGATCTTGCCTTCCAGCAGCGGCTTCAGCCACTTTTCCTTCTGCTCGGGCGTGCCGACGCGTTCGAGCACCTCCATGTTGCCGGTGTCGGGCGCGGCGCAGTTCATGGTTTCCGAGGCCATCGGGTTCTTGCCAAGCTCGACGGCGATATAGGCGTAGTCGAGGTTGGACAGGCCTTCGCCGGTCTCGGCGTTGGGCAGGAAGAAGTTCCACAGGCCCTCGGCCTTGGCCTTGTCCTTGGCCGCTTCGAGGACTTCCAGCTGGCCCGGCGCATAGGACCAGATGTCGGTCTTGCCCTCGCCCAGGCGGTGGAATTCCACAGACATGGGTTGGACCACCTCGGCGATGAACTTCTTCACATGGTTCAGCAGCGGCACCGCCTTGTCGGAGATGCGGAGGTCATTGAGCGCGTCCTGCGGGTTCAGCGCGAAGCTGGATTGGGCTTTTTCAGCAGCGATGTTCATGGTGGTCCTCCCGGGGACATGGGCGTTGAAGCGGGGCGCCGGGAGCCAGCCCTTTAAGGCCAAGGCGCGCCCGGATCGTTCTGCTGTCCACCATTGGCGCAGATCGGCCGAAAATCAAACACCTGTTCGTCTCCGGGACGCGACGGTCGTTCAAACATTTGTTTGAGGCCGGCCACAGGATCATTTTTCGAAGATTCGCCCTGGAGACTCGGTTCGTCGAGCCGCAGCCTCAGGACCGCGGGACCCTGGCAGCGTCCCCGAGAGGCGGCGTCCCTAAAGGCTTGCCGGCCGCGTCAGCAGGAAGAGGCTGAGGACGCCTGCCAGGGCCATGAGGGCCGGGAGGAGTTTGAAGAGCTTGACCATGGCCCCCAGATAGGCACGGGCAGGGCCACCATCCAGTTAAGCTTCCGACATATTTCCTGAAGGCGTCATGAGGCCGGCTGAACGCCCGCCGAACCTGCATGGCTGAGCTTGACTCCCGGGCCCGTCCTACCTAATTCCAGGCCGCGTTAGCACTCAGGGTCGGCGGCTGCTAATGTGCGCCGACCGCGGGGGCTAGCCTCATCGCAATTCGCAATAGTTCCGAATGGAGCAAGACCAACATGGCGTTTCGTCCTTTGGGAGACCGCGTCCTCGTCCGGCGTGTCGAGGAAGAACAAAAGACCAAGGGCGGGATCATCATCCCCGACACGGTGAAAGAGAAGCCGCAGGAAGGCGAGATCATCGCCGTGGGCCCCGGCGCCCGTGATGAAAGCGGCAAGGTTCAGCCCCTGGACGTCAAGACCGGCGATCGCATCCTGTTCGGCAAGTGGTCCGGCACCGAGATCAAGCTCGAAGGTGAAGACCTGCTGATCATGAAGGAAAGCGACGTCCTGGGCGTCCTCGACTAAGACCCCGGCCCCTCGCCGACCTGGCCCGCCGCAAGGCGGGTGAAGACATACGGCCAAGGCGCGCGATCCGGGATGATCCCGACGCTGCCCTTCGCCTCCAAGGAAAGTAGAAGAAGAAATGGCTGCGAAAGACGTCTATTTCTCCGCTGACGCCCGCGACCGCATGCTCCGCGGCGTCAACACCCTCGCCAACGCCGTGAAGGTGACCCTGGGCCCCAAGGGCCGCAACGTGGTCATCGAGAAGTCCTTCGGCGCCCCGCGCTCGACCAAGGACGGCGTGTCGGTGGCCAAGGAAATCGAACTGGCTGACCGCTTCGAGAACCTCGGCGCCCAGCTGATCCGCGAAGTCGCCTCCAAGACCAACGACAAGGCCGGCGACGGCACGACGACCGCGACCGTTCTGGCCCAGGCCATCGTGGTCGAAGGCCTGAAGTCGGTGGCCGCCGGCATGAACCCGATGGACCTGAAGCGCGGCATCGACAAGGCCGTCACCAAGGTCATCGACGAGATCAAGTCCAACGCCAAGAAGGTCTCGGCCAACTCCGAGATCGCCCAGGTCGGCACCATCTCGGCGAACGGCGACACCGAGGTCGGCGAGATGATCGCCCGGGCCATGGACAAGGTCGGCAACGAAGGCGTCATCACGGTTGAAGAAGCCAAGACCGCCGAGACCGAACTCGACGTCGTCGAAGGCATGCAGTTCGACCGCGGCTACCTGTCGCCCTACTTCATCACCAAC
>NZ_JBALUY010000111.1:0-8351 GCF_036963605.1 Phenylobacterium sp.
GATCGGGACACCGGCGCGGTTCGCCTGCGCGCCACCATCGCCAATCCCAACGGGTTTCTGAAGCCCGGCATGTTCGGCCAGGGTCGCATGATCGGCGCCGACGCCTATCCCGCCCTGCTAATCCCCGAAACCGCCGTCGTCACCGACGGGGTCCGCCGGGTGGCCTATGTGGTCGATGGCGAGGGTATGGTGCAGGTCAAGCCTCTTGAGCTCGGCCCCGCCAGCGGCGGCCTGCGGGTCGTGCGCACTGGTCTGCGCCCAGACGACCGCGTGGTCATCGGCGGCCTCCAGCGGGCCATGCCTGGCCAGAAGGTAGAGGTCCAGCCTGGCAAGATCGCCCGGCAGGAGGCGGGCGGCTCCGAACAGCCGCGCCTGACCTCGGCGCCTGCGGCGTCCGCCACCCCGGCCAACTGATCCACACCCCTTCCGACTGCATTTCCGGGACCGCATTTCATGCGTCTGTCGCACTTCTTCATCGAGCGCCCGATCTTCGCCGGGGTGCTGTCGGTGTTCATCACCCTTGTCGGCCTGTTCGCCTATCCGCTGCTGGCCCTGTCCCAGTTCCCGGACATCGCGCCGCCGACCGTCGCGGTCATCGCCAACTATCCCGGCGCCTCGGCTGAAACCCTGGCCGAAACGGTCGCCGCGCCGCTCGAGCAGGAGATCAACGGCGTCGAGGACATGATCTACATGACCTCGTCCTCGTCGAACGGGACGGTGCAGATCACGGTCACCTTCCAGCCCGGAACGGACCTGGATTCAGCCCAGGTGCTGGTCCAGAACCGGGTGAGCCTCGCCGAACCCCGGCTGCCCGAACAGGTCCGGCAGGTGGGCGTCATCGTCAACAAGCAGTCCACCGGCTTCCTGATGGTCGTCGGCTTGACCGCCGATGCGGACAATCTGAGCGCCGACTATGTGGGCAACTACGCCAACTCCACCGTTCGCGACCGGCTGCTGCGGGTTGATGGGGTGGGCGAGGTCCAGATCTTCGGCGGCGGCCTCTATTCCATGCGGATCTGGATCGATCCCGGCAAGGCGGCCGAACGCAACCTGACGCCCAATGAGATCGTCGAGGCCCTGCGCGCGCAGAATCTGCAGGCCGCCGGCGGCACGGTCGGCCAGCCGCCCTTCGGCCCGGCTGTCGCCAGCGAGTTGCCCGTCGAGGTCCAGGGCCGTCTCTCCACCCCCGAAGCCTTTGGCGACGTGGTCCTGCGCCGCGATGCGGAAGGCCGCACCATCCGCCTGCGCGATGTGGCCCGGGTCGAGATCGGCGCCCAGGACTATGGGGTGCGAGGCTATTTCTCCGGCGAGCGCGGGGTGGCCATGGCCGTCCTGCAGCAGCCCGGCTCCAATGCGCTCTCGACCGCCGAAGGCATCATCGAGGCCATGGATGACCTGGAGCCCAACTTCCCCAACGGTCTGAGCTACCAGATCCCCTACAACCCCACCGAATATGTCGCCGCCTCGGTTTCGGCCGTGCAGCAAACCCTGCTGGAAGCCGTGCTGCTGGTCGTCCTGGTGGTCGTGGTGTTCCTGCACACCTGGCGGGCGGCCATCATTCCCATCCTGGCGATCCCGATCGCCCTGGTCGGGACCTTTGCTGTCCAATTGGCGCTTGGCTATTCGCTGAACTCCCTGTCGCTGTTCGCCCTGGTCCTGGCCGTCGGCATCGTCGTCGATGACGCCATCGTCGTGGTCGAGAACGTGGAGCGAAACATCCGCGAGGGGCTGTCGCCCCGGGAGGCGGCCCACCGGTCCATGAAGGAAGTGTCCGGGGCCCTGGTCGCCATCAGCCTGGTGCTAGTCGCGGTGTTCGTGCCGACCGCCTTCGTTTCGGGCATCCCGGGCATGTTCTATCGACAGTTCGCCGTGACCATCGCGGCGGCGACGGTGATCTCGCTGCTGGTCTCGCTCACCCTGTCGCCGGCTCTGGCCGCGCTGCTGCTCAAGCCGCACCGCAACGGCGAGACGCCCCATGGGCCCCGCTGGATGGCGCCGCTCACCGGCGCAGCTAACCGCTTCAACAAGGGCTTTGACTGGCTCAGCGATCGGTTTGGCCGCCTCACGGCTCGTCTGGTGCGGATGAGTTTCATCATGCTGATCGCCTATGTGATCCTGCTGGTGGCCACAGGCTGGCGCCTGGGCGAGACCCCGACAGGCTTCATCCCCGAACAGGACCAGGGTGTGCTGATCGGCGTCGTCCAGCTTCCGCCGGGCGCTTCGCTGGAACGCACCGACGCGGTGGTGCAACGCGCGACCGCCGAGATCGGCGCCATGGACGGCGTGCAGAACATCGCCGCCTTCGTCGGTCTCGACGGCGCCAGCTTCAGCATGGCCTCCAACAGCGCCACCATTTTCGTTCGCCTGACCGACTGGGGCGAGCGTGGGACTGAGCTCAACGCCCAGAACATGGCGGGCATGATCATGCAGCGCATGGGCGCCATCGAGGAGGCCAACATCTTCGTCCTGGCCCCGCCGCCGGTCGAAGGCCTCGGCAACGCCGGCGGCTTCAAGATGATGGTCCAGGATACCGGCGGCGTCGGCTATGCGGCGCTGGAACAGGCGGCAAACCAGCTGGCCGGCGCCGCAGCGCAGAATCCCAAGCTGGTCGGCGTGTTCAACCAGTTCAACACCGGCGCCCCCCGGGTGACCGCCGATGTCGACCGTGATCGCGCCCTGTTGCTGGGGGTCCAGCCGGCCGAAGTCTTCCAGACCCTGGGGACCTATCTGGGCTCCACCTATGTGAACGACTTCAACATGCTGGGCCGGACCTTCCGGGTGACGGCCCAGGCCGAACCCTCGGGCCGCTCCCAGGTGTCCGATATCGCCAACCTGAAGGTGCGGACGACGTCCGGCGGCATGGCGCCCCTGGGCTCCATCGCCACCCTGCGCGACGACTCCGGTCCGGCCCGCGTGGTGCGCTTCAACCTCGCGCCCTCGGCCGAAATCCTCGGCGGGGCGGCGCCTGGCGTCTCGTCCGGCGAGGCCCTGGCGGAAATGGAACGCCTGGCGGCCGAAACCCTGCCGGCCGGGGTCACCTTCGCCTGGACTGAACTCGCCTATCAGGAACAGGCCGCCGGGGACACGACCCTGCTGGTTTTCGCCATGGCGGTGGTCTTCGTCTTCCTGGTGCTGGCGGCCCAGTACGAGGCCTTCACCCTCCCGTTGGCCATTATCCTGATCGTCCCGCTCAGCATCCTGGCCGCCATGCTCGGAGTCTGGATGCGCGGCATGGACAACAACATCCTCACCCAGGTCGGACTCATCGTCCTGGTGGCCATGGCGGCGAAGAACGCGATCCTGATCGTGGAGTTCGCCAAGCAGGCCGAGGACCAGATGGGGATGAACCGCTTCGATGCGGCGGTGCATGCGGCCAGGACGCGACTGCGGCCGATCCTGATGACCTCCTTCGCCTTCATCTTTGGGGTGCTGCCCTTGGCCATCGCCTCTGGCCCCGGCCAGGAGATGCGCCAGGCCCTGGGCACGGCTGTGGTGTTCGGGATGATCGGGGTGACCATCTTCGGCCTGATCTTCACCCCGGTCTTCTACGTGGTCTGCCGTCGTCTCGCCGAACGCCTGCCTGGGCGCAAGGCCAAGCCCGAGCCGGTCTCTGACTCGGGCGTCCTCAGCCATCAAGCCCCGGAGTCCCGCCCGTGATCCCGTCCCGTCTGGCCGCCCTGTTCGCCGGCGCGGCTCTCCTGTCGGCCTGCGCGGCCGGCCCCGATTACCAGGTCCCTTCCGCGGGCTCCGCCGAGACTGGTCCCTTCATCGCCGCAGCCGATGGCCCGTTCACCGGGGGCCAGGCGCCCGACGACTGGTGGCGGCTCTATGAGGATCCGCTGCTGGATGACCTGGTGGCCGAGGCTCTCAGCGCCAACCGCGACATCGCCGTGGCCGCCGCCAACCTGGCCCAGGTTCGCGCCGCCCTGGGCGAGGCCCGGGTCGGCTTCCTGCCCTCGACCACCACGACGGCGGGCGCCGCCCGGGTTCGCCAGCAGGACCTGGCCACCGGCGCCTATGGGGAGAGCGACAGCTTCCAGGCCGGGTTCGAGGCCGCCTACGAGGTCGATTTCTTCGGCCGGGTGCGACGTTCGGTGGAGGCCGCCCGCGCTGACGCGGGCGCGGCCGAGGCCCTGCTGGACTCCGCCCGGGTCACCGTGGCGGCCGAAACCGCCCGGGCCTATGCCGATCTCTGCGCGGCCAATCTGCAGATCGCCACGGCCCAGCAGACCCTGGATCTGCAGCAGGAGACCGCCGACCTCACCAATGTCCAGTTCGAACTCGGCCGCGGGGCCGGCCTCGATGTCGCCCGCGCCCAGACCGAGCTGGAATCCACCCGCGCCACCCTGCCGCCCCTGGAGGCCCAGCGCGACAGCGCCCTGTTCCGCCTGGCTGTCCTGACCGGCCGTCCGCCGGCCCAGGCGCCGATCGCCGCAGCGGCCTGCAACGTGGTGCCCGAAGTCACCACCGCCATTCCGGTCGGCGACGGGGCGGCCCTGCTGGCGAGGCGTCCTGACGTCCGCGCCGCCGAGCGCCGACTGGCGGCGGCGACGGCCCGTATCGGCGTGGCGACGGCCAGCCTCTATCCCAGCGTGAGCCTGGGCGGCAGCATCTCCACCCTGGGCGCCGACGCCTCGGACCTGGGCGACGACTATCAGTTCAGCGTCGGCCCCCTGATCTCCTGGAGCTTCCCCAACATCCTGGCGGCGCGCTCGCGCATCAGTCAGGCCGGGGCCGCGGCCGATGCGGCCCTGGCGAGCTTCGAGCAGGTCAACCTGACGGCCCTGCAGGAAACCGAGGTGGCGCTCACCCAGTACGCCAAGGCCCTCGACCGCCGCGCGGCCCTGCAGCGGGCCCGCGACCAGGGCGAGCGCGCCGCACGCCTCTCGCGGATGCGCTATGACGCCGGCGTCGACAGCTTCCTGGGCGTGCTCGACGCCGAGCGGACCCTGGCGGGGCTTCAGGCCCAGCTGGCCCTGTCGCAGGCCCAGGTGGCCGACGCCCAGATCGTCCTCTTCAAGGCCCTGGGCGGCGGTTGGGCTCAGGCCGAGTCCTGAACGCCTTCTCATCGCCGCCTTCCGACGCTTAAGCTCCTCCCGCACGGCCGATCTCAGGCCGACGGGAGGAGCCGATGAGCCACAATGAACAGTCCGAGGCCGCCGCCATGGCCTGCCTCGACGCCTTCATGACCGCGTTCAACAGCCGCGACATGCAGGCCTTCGAACAGACCTTCAACTTCCCCTCGATCCGCCTGGCGTCCAACACGATGCGGATCATCAACAAGGGCGACCAGACGCAGGCGACGTTCGACCACGCCTCCCTCAAGGACTGGGATCACTCAGCCTGGGAAAAGCGCGAGATCATCCATTCGGGCCCGGACAAGGTGCACATCAACACCCGATTCACCCGCTATAGGGCGGACGGCAGCATCATCGGCGGCTTCGACTCCATCTATGTGGTCACCTGCGAGGATGGCCATTGGGGGATCAAGGCGCGCTCCAGCTTCGCCCCCTGACGAGCTGATCGATCAGCCGGCGCCTGCGGGGCGGGCGCCGGCGCGCTCCGGGTGGAATTCGACCCGAATCCCGAGATCTCTGCGGCGTCTTTGGCGTTGGGGCCTTGTTCCAGCCCCTGCGGCGCCTTGAGAGTCCACCCATGGCGGATCTGATCTTTTCCTACCGGCCCGAATGGGCGCCGCTCTGGCTGGTGAATCTGGCGGTCCTGGCCGCCGGCGCCTTGATGGCGCTGCTGCTGCACGAGCTCGTGGCGCGGACGATCCGCAGAGCTCTGCGCGGACGGGACATCTATTGGTCGACCCTGGTCGTCAAGCTGCGTCGCCCGACGCGACTGGCGGCGCTGATCCTCGGCCTCGCCGCCGGCGCCAGCCTGGCTCAATTGGGCGAGGGGGGCGTCGAGGCCCTGCGCCGTATCCTGGCCCTCGGCTTCGTGGCGTTGGTGGGCTGGAGCGCGCTTACCGCGCTGGACATCTGGAGCCTGCTCTATGTGCGCCGGTTCAGCCTGGACGCCGAGGACAACCTCCTGGCGCGGAAGCACATCACCCAGACCAAGATCCTGACCCGCACGGCCGGGACGCTGATCGTCGTCCTGACCATCGGCTTCGCCCTGATGACCTTCCCCGGGGTGCGGCAGTACGGGATCAGCCTGCTGGCCTCGGCCGGGGCGGCGGGCATCATCGCCGGCCTCGCCCTGCAGCCCTTCCTGACCAACCTGATCGCCGGCGTGCAGATCGCCACCACGCAACCGATCCGCATCGATGACGCGGTGATCGTCGAGAACGAGTGGGGCTGGATCGAGGAGATCACCTCGACCTACGTGGTCGTCCGGCTGTGGGACTGGCGGCGCATGGTCCTGCCGCTCACCTATTTCATCCAGCAGCCGTTCCAGAACTGGACCCGCGAGACCGCCTCCCTGATCGGCACGACCATGCTCTATGTGGACTACACCGCCCCCATCGACGTGCTGCGGGCCAAGCTGGAGGAGATCGCCAAGGCCTCGCCCCTATGGGACGGCCAGGTGGTCAATCTGGCGGTCACCGACGTGTCAGAGCGCACCATGCAGGTGCGCTGCCTGATCAGCGCCCGCAATGCGCCGACCACCTTCGACCTGCGCTGCGAGGTGCGGGAGAAGATGATCGCCTTCCTGCAGGCCGAGCTGCCCCACGTGCTGCCCCGCGACCGGCTCGACTTCGAGGCCATGGTCAGGGGCGAGGCGAAGGCGCCGGGAAACCCGATCTCAGGTTGAGGCCGGCGCCGGCTTCGGCGGTCTCCAGGGCGTCCAACGCCAGGCCGTCCTCATCGGCGGGCAGGGGGGCGAGCCCCTGGTGCTGCGCGATGATCGCCCGGGTCACCGCCTGCATCAGCGCCTGCCGTTCGGGGATCGGCGCCTCGGTCTCGGCGATCAGGACGGCGACCGCATAGGTCCGCCCGTCCGGCGCGGTCAGCAGCCCGACATCGTTGTAGCCCGTCGCCCGGGCGCCCATGACCTGACCGGTGCCGGTCTTGTGGGCAAGGCTCCAGCCCTCGGCCAGGCCGCCGCCGAGGCGCTTGGGGCCCGTCTGACTGGCGCCCAGCAGGCCCAGGAGGTGGGCGGTGGACTCAGGCGACAAAAGATCACCGGCCTGCAGTCGGTCCAGGGCCGCGACCACGGCCTCCGGGCTCGCCCCATCGGCCGGGTCCTGCAGATAGGCTTCCAGGGCCTCGCGACGGACCTCCTGCGGCATGGCGGCCCGCGCCTGCCAGAAGCTGCGGCCGAACGAGAACTCCGGTCGCCAGTCCAGGCCGGCGATTCGGGTCTGGAAGTAGCGCTCCTCATCCGCGAGGCTGATGGCGCCCAGCGCCTTCTCCGTCATCACCGCGCGCACCTGATCGGGCCCGCCCACCAACCGCATCAACACGTCATTGGCGGCGTTGTCGCTGCGGGTGGCCGCGCTCTCCAGCAGGGCGCCGACCGTGGTCTCATAGCCCCGCCGCCCCACATGGTCGCGGATCGGCTGGTGGAAGATGGACAGGTCCTCCCGTCGGACGGTGACCGGGTCATCCAGGGTGATGGCGCCCCGATCGACGGCGTCGAGCACGCTGATCGCCACCCAGAGCTTGCTGACGCTCTGCTGGGGGTAGAGGGCTTCGCCGTCATGGGTCGCGGTCCAGCCGCCCGACAGATCGCGCACGGCGATGCCGGCCCGGCCATTGAAACTGGCGCCCAACTCGGCGATTCGCTGAGCGAGCGGGGCAGGGACCTGAGGCGGCGGCTCTGGGAAGCGTAGGGAAGCCCATGTGGCCGTGGCCTGTTCCCCGGCCCCTGGGGCAGCCGGCGGCGGGATCAGCGCGCCGAAGCTCAGGGCCATAAGGGCGAGCGTTCCAGCCATCAGGCGCACGGAGAGGCGACGCCGCGCCAGCCTCTGCCGCCTTCGAGCCGCATCCCGCGCCGCCCTGGCCTCCGCGATGGTCGGTTCGCCCGCGAGCACCTTCGCCCCCTCGTTCCTCCCTAGACCATGCCCGCCTTGCGCAGGGCCTGATAGGCCTTGATCACCCGCTGCAGCTTGTGCTCGGCCGAGCGGTCGCCGCCGTTGGCGTCCGGGTGGCAGCGCTTGACCAGCTCGGTGTAGCGCGCACGGATGGCCGGGCCCTCCGCGTTATCGTCCAGGTCGAGGTCGGCCAGGGCGTTGCGCTCGATCTTGCCGAGCCTGCGCGCCGGCGTGGCCTGCGGTCCGGGGCCATGCACGCCCCCGTGGCCGAACATGTTGAACGGGTCCTGGTAGCCGCCTTTGCCACGGGCGAAATTGCTCGCGAAGGTCGCCGACTCCCGGGAGTTGCGGCTGGCCTTGAAGTCCC
>NZ_JBALUY010000112.1:0-8224 GCF_036963605.1 Phenylobacterium sp.
GTGCCGGACGCGCAGATCTCCCGCCTGCTGGGCACCACCAAGGCGACCATCGACCAGATCCGCAACCGTACGCACTGGAACTCGGCCAATATCAAGCCGGTGGACCCGGTGACCCTGGGCCTCTCCACCCAGATGGAGCTGGACGCCGTAGTGCGGAAGGCCGCCGACAAGAAGGCCAAGGACGACGCCAAGGCCGGGATCACCGATCCCGACGGCCCGTCCCTGCGCCCGGCCTCGGAAACCGGCGCGGTCGCCGACGAGGCCGACGCCCCGGCGGAACAGGACTGATTTCGAGCCGGCTGCGGCTGTCGAAATGCGAGAGGCCCGCGCGATGCGCGGGCCTCTTTTCGTTCCGGAGGTCAGTGAGCCTTGCGCTGCAAGGTCTCCATCTCTTCCTTGAGCTTAAGCTTTCGTCGCTTGAGTTCCTGGAGCCTGAGGTCGTCTCCCGCGGGGCTTCGCACTTCGTCCTGGATCGCCTTGTCCAGATTCTGATGGCGAGATCCAAGTTCACGGATGCGGGCTTCAACGGCCATAGGTACGCCTCCTTCAAGGGTTTTTCGACACGACAACTGAACACCCCTTCGCGGGGGTGTCAGATCAAATATGATTGCGCAGGGTTTAGTTCGGATTAGGGCCGGTTTTTTCGGCGTGTGGGTGAGGCGGTATGTCGCAAATCGAGCCATCGGGTCCTGAGCGCGCCGAGCGGGGGCCCAGGCTGGTGATCGGTGTCGCCGGCGCCAGCGGCGTCGCCTATGGCCTGCGCGCCCTGGCCGCCTGCCGCGACCTAGGCGTCGAGAGCCACCTGGTGATGAGCCGGGCCGCCGCGCTCACCCTCGCCCAGGAGACCGAGCTCTCGGTGGCCGACGTCCAGGCCATGGCCGATGTGGCCTACCGCCCCGGCGATGTGGGGGCGGCCATTGCGTCTGGCTCCTTCCCGACGCTCGGCATGCTGATCGCCCCCTGTTCGGTGCGCACCATGAGCGAGATCGCCACCGGCGTGACCTCGTCCCTGATGACCCGGGCGGCCGACGTGACCCTGAAGGAGCGCCGCCCCCTGGTGCTGATGGTCCGCGAGACCCCCCTGCACCTGGGCCATCTGCGCACCATGGTGAAGCTGGCCGAGATGGGGGCGGTGATCGCCCCGCCCCTGCCGGCCTTCTACGCCAAGCCCATCAGCCTGGAGGAGATGGTCGACCAGTCGGTGGGCCGGGCGCTTGATCTGTTTGGCCTCTCCTGGGCCAGGGTGAAGCGCTGGGGCCAGGACATGGCCATGCCGCCGGTCCAGGACTGAGGGCCATGGGCCTGTGGAACTGGGCGGTGGACACCTATGGACGCTCGGGCGTGGCCGAGGCGGCCTTGGCGCTGCAGGATGATCACGGCCAGAACGTCCCCCTGTTGCTGTGGGCGGCCTTTGCGCGCACCACCGATCCAGAGGCCCTGGCCGCCGCCGCGGCCCTGGCGCGAACCTGGGAGACGAGCGCCATTCTTCCCCTGCGCGGGGTTCGCCGGGCCTTGAAGGCGCCGCTGCCCCCGACGCCGGACGCCGCCCGAGAAGCCCTGAGGGCGCAGGTGAAGGCCGCCGAGCTGGCGGCCGAGCGCCGTCTGCTGGAAGCGTTGGAGACGATCGATCCCGGCCGGGCGCCCCTGGCGTCCCTGAGCGACGCCCTGGCGGCGGCGGGCCGCGCCTGGGATCCCACCCTCGATCCGGACCAGCTTGCGAGCCTGGCCCGAGCCCTGGCTTGAAGCCGAGGACGGGGCGAGGGCATAAGGCCGCCTTTACCCCAGGCGCGCAAAATCTGATGATGTCGAGACGCTGGCGGGCGTCGCGGGTGCAAGGGGGCGGTAGCCGCATGAACGATCTGGGACCCGATCCCGAGACTCAGTTGCGCGACCGGCTGGCCGCGGCCCGGCAGGAACATGCCGACCTGGATGTCGCCGTCCAGGCGATCAGCGCCATGCCGACGCCGAGCCTGGGGGTTCTGGGGCGTTTCAAACGTCGCAAGCTCGCCCTGAAGGACGAAATCGCCGCCCTGGAAGACCAGCTGACCCCCGACATCATCGCCTGATCGCCGATGGTTGCCGGGGTCAGTCGATAACCTTGAACCGGCCCTTGTCGAACAGCCGCAGGACCTGATCCAGCTCATGGCCGCGCCGCAGGATCATGCCGCCCGGGCCGATGACCGCCCAGGCGCCCTGTCGCCTGGCCAGGGCCGGGCGTTTTTCGATGCGATAGAGCGGCGCCTCGGAGGCCCGGCGAAACACCGAGAAGGCGCAGGCTTCAGGGCCAGGCTCGATGGAATAGTCCCGCCACTCGCCCGCGGCCACCATTCGCCCATAGAGGGCGAGCAGCCGCTGAAACTCCTGGCGCTGGAAAAAGATCGGCGCGCCCTTACGGCCGGGCTGAGCGGGATCGTTGGCGGACAGATCAATGGCCATCGCCCGTGAGCCTGACTCAATCCTGCGCTGAAATCGAGAGGCCTTGTGGACCTGCGGCCCATTCCTGCGCGCCGTGAAAAGACCTTATTTCGGTCCTGCGCCCGCCTGTTTGGGCTCCGATATTGAGAGCGTCGGTTGATCGGGACTTCGCGGTTCCGGATCCTGAACAGCCCCCCCAGCCCCCCTGGGATCACGGGCCTCGGTCAGCCGGCGTCATATCCTCTTCCCCTGAGAAGACCCGCGCGGAGTCAGCCCCACTCCTCTGCGCGGGTCTTTTTCGTTCGGGGGACCCAGCCGGGCCCACCTCAGGGTTGGGCGAGCTGGGTCTGCCGGGGCATGGCGGCGAGGATCTTGCCGCCCTTGGGCGCCTGGACGATCAGCAGAGTCGCCAGTCCCTCTTCCTCAGCCGCCGGCACCGCATAGGCGGTGGGCCGACCGCGCCAGACGCCCAGGCGGGCGATCTGGCGGACGACGTTGCGCTGGGTCAGGGTCTGGCCGCGGTTCTCGCCCTTGCGCACCACCACCTCCCGCGGCTTGGGATCATAGCGCACCAACCAGACCTCGGCGCCGCCACGGGGCGCAGGTCCGGAGCCCACGTCCACCCGGCGCGGGCCGATGAACTGGATGTCCGGGGTCGGCAGACGCGTCACGGCCGCCTGGTCCAGCAGCGCCTCGACCCTGTCGGCCTCGACGGCCGAAGCCTCCATGGCGCCGTTGATCACCAGCTGCGGCGTATAGGGCTCGCGCAGGGAAAGCGGCGTCAGATAGGAGCGCTGGCGCTCGGCGAACTCCGGCAGGGCGAAGGTGTCCTCCCAGCCCAGATAGTCCCAGTAGTCCACCGCGAAGGTCAGGGCGACGACGCCCGGCCGGTCAGCCAGGTCGTTGACGAAGGTGTTTGCCTCGGCGCAGGCCGCGCAGCCCTGGGCGGTATAGAATTCCACCACCACCGGCGGTTTGCCGGCGACGGCGACGGCCGGGGCCGCCAGGAGACATAGGCTTGCGAGCAGGGCTCTGATCATGGTTCGGCAATTAAGCCGACTTGTCGCCTCGGCGCGTTTCAACAAGGTGTGAGCGGAAGTCGACATAGGGTTCGACGTCTCAAAAAAGCAGTCCCTCATAAAACGGAAAAAGGGGGCCGCGGCGACCGCGACCCCCTCCTCCTATTCGTGCGTGTCGCGACGGTCAGGCGTCTTGCGAGGCCAGGTTGCGCAGCACGTAGTTCAGCACGCCGCCGTTCTTGAAATACTCAAGCTCGGTCGGCGTATCGATCCGGCAGCGGACCGGGAAGCGGGCCACCCGGCCGTCGCCGGCGCGGTACAGTTCGACGGTCAGCTGCTTGCGGGGCGACAGGTCCTGCAGGCCGCGGATCGAGACGATCTCCTCGCCGGTCAGGCCGAGCTTCTGCCAGCCTTCCTGGGTGAACTGCAGGGGCAGCACGCCCATGCCCACCAGGTTGGAGCGGTGAATACGCTCGAAGCTCTCGGCGATCACCGCGCGCACGCCCAGGAGCTTGGTGCCCTTGGCCGCCCAGTCGCGGGAGGAGCCGGTGCCGTATTCCTTGCCGGCGAAGACCACCAGCGGGCGGCCCTCGGCCTGATAGCGCATGGCCGCGTCATAGATCGACATCACCTCGCCGGTGGGGAAGTGCTTGGTCACGCCGCCTTCGATCTCCGGGGTCAGCTTGTTGCGGATCCGGATGTTGGCGAAGGTGCCGCGCATCATGACCTCATGGTTCCCGCGGCGGGCGCCGTAGGAGTTGAAGTCGGTCTGCGGCACCTGGCGCTCACGCAGGTACTCGCCGGCCGGCGAGGTCAGCTTGATCGAGCCGGCCGGGCTGATGTGGTCGGTGGTGATCGAGTCGCCGAACACGCCGAGGACACGGGCCTCGATGATGTCGGTGATCGCCTCCGGCTCCATGCTCATGCCCTCGAAATAGGGCGGGTTCTGAACATAGGTGGAGCTGACGTCCCAGGCGTAGGTCTGGCCGCCGGCCACCTTGATGCCCTGCCAGGCCTTGTCGCCCTTGAAGACGTCGGCGTAGCGGGTGGCGAACATCTTGTCGGTGACGTGCTTGCGCTGGAGGGTGGCGATCTCTTCGTTGGTCGGCCAGATGTCCTTCAGATAGACCGGCTGGCCGTCCTTGCCTTCGCCGAGCGGCTCGGTGGTCAGGTCGATCTGCATCGAGCCGGCCAGGGCGTAGGCCACCACCAGCGGCGGCGAGGCCAGGTAGTTGGCCCGCACGTCGGGGTTCACCCGGCCTTCGAAGTTGCGGTTGCCCGACAGGACCGAGCAGGCCACCAGGTCGCCCTGCTGGACGGCCTCGGAAATGGCTTCCGGCAGCGGGCCGGAATTGCCGATGCAGGTGGTGCAGCCATAGCCGACCAGATTGAAGCCCAGGGCGTCCAGCGACTTGGTCAGGCCCGCGCTCTTCAGATAGTCGGTGACCACCTGCGAGCCGGGCGCCAGCGAGGTCTTCACCCACGGCTTGACCTTCAGGCCCTTTTCGATGGCCTTCTTGGCCACCAGGCCGGCGGCGATCAGCACGCTGGGATTGGAGGTGTTGGTGCAGGAGGTGATGGCCGCGATGACCACGTCGCCATGGCCCACATCGAACTTCTCGCCGGCCACAGGGACCCGCTGGGCGACGGAGTCAGCCTTGCCGAAGTCCTTGGCCAGCGCGTCCTTGAACTCGGTCGCCGCGGTGGTCAGCAGCACCCGGTCCTGGGGCCGCTTGGGGCCGGCCAGGGACGGCACGACGCTGGAGAGGTCGAGCTCGAGGGTGTCGGTGAAGACCGGATCGGGCTCATCGCCCTCGCGCCACATGCCCTGGACCTTGGCGTAGGCTTCCACCAGGGCGACGCGGTCGGCGTCGCGGCCGGTGGCGGCCAGATAGTCGATGGTCGCCCGGGTGATCGGGAAGAAGCCGCAGGTGGCGCCGTATTCCGGGGCCATGTTGGCGATGGTCGCCTGGTCTTCCAGGGTCATCTTGGCCAGGCCGGGGCCGAAGAATTCAACGAACTTGCCGACCACGCCCTTCTTGCGGAGCATCTGGGTGACGGTCAGCACCAGGTCGGTGGCGGTCGCGCCTTCCGGCATGGCGCCGGTCAGCTTGAAGCCGATGACCTCGGGGATCAGCATCGGGATCGGCTGGCCGAGCATGGCGGCTTCCGCCTCGATGCCGCCCACGCCCCAGCCGAGAACCGACAGGCCGTTGATCATGGTGGTGTGGGAGTCGGTGCCGACAACGGTGTCGGGATAGGCCAGCGTCGCGCCGTCCACATCATTGGTCCAGACGGTCTGGGCCAGATATTCCAGGTTCACCTGGTGGCAGATGCCGGTGCCGGGCGGCACCACGCGGAAGTTGTTGAAGGCCGAGGAGCCCCAGCGCAGGAAGCGGTAGCGCTCGATATTGCGCTCATATTCCCGCTCGACGTTCTCGCCGAAGGCCTTGGCGTTGCCGAAATAGTCGACCATCACCGAGTGGTCGATGACCAGGTCCACCGGGTTCAGCGGATTGATCTTTTCCGGATTGGCGCCGAGCTTGGTCATGGCGTCGCGCATGGCGGCCAGATCGACCACGGCGGGCACGCCGGTGAAGTCCTGCATCAGGACCCGGGCGGGGCGGAAGCTGATCTCGTGTTCCTTGGCGCCCTTGTTGTCGATCCAGGCGGCGACGGCCTTCAGGTCGTCCTCGCCCACCGACATGCCATCCTCGTTGCGCAGCAGGTTCTCCAGCAGAACCTTCATCGAAACGGGCAGGTTGGAAATTCCGTTCAGGCCGGCGTCTTCCGCAGCGGCCAGGCTGTAGTAGACGTAAGTCTTGTCGCCCACCGTCAATTCGCGGCGGGTCTTCAGGGTGTCGATCGACGCCATCCTAAAGGATCCTCTCTCTGTTCACGGCCGTTCATCTACCGCCCCCGGGATCGCGCGCTCAAAGGGAAGGACACACAGCGTCCGACCCCGCGCCGCGTACGCCCCCTCGGGTGGCGACGGCCGCGGCTGTCATAGACCCGGCCGCGAGACTCGTCCATGCGAGGCGTGAGGACATTTTGCGTCCTCTTCTAGTGTTGGCAGGCTCGCCCACGTGATCCCAGAGGTTTCGATCCAGTCCCTGGCCCTGTCGAGGGGTGGTCGCCAGTTGTTTTCGCGACTTATTCTCAACTTGGCGCCGGGAGAGGCCGTGGCCCTGGTGGGCCGCAACGGGGCGGGAAAGACCAGTCTTTTGCGGGCCATAGCCGGGCTGATCGCCCCGGACGAGGGCGCGATCGCCTTTGGCGACACTGATCCTGCCGAGGCCCGCGAACACATTCATCTGCTCGGTCACCTGGATGGACTGAAGTCGTCCCGCACCGCCCGGGACGAACTCAGCTTCTGGACCCGCTTCGCCGGCGGGGCGCCGGACGCGGTCGAGGCCGCCGCCGCACGGCTGGAGCTGACGCCTCTGCTCGACCTGGAGGTCCGGCGCCTGTCGGCCGGCCAACGCCGGCGCCTGGCGCTCGCCCGCCTGCTGGCCGCGCCCAGGCCCCTGTGGCTGCTGGACGAGCCCCTGAGCCCGCTGGACGCCGAGTGGCGCGGCCGGTTCGGGGAGATCATGGACGAGCATCTTTCCACCGGCGGCATGATCCTGGCCGCCGTGCATGATCCCCTTCCGCTGGCCGCCCGCACGGTGGAGATCGGTCGATGAGCGCGGTTTCAACCCTGCTGGCCCGGGAGACCGCGCTAGCCTGGGGCAAGGGCGGCGGGCCGATGGTCGCCGTCGGCTTCTATGCCGGGGTCGCCACCCTGCTGCCCCTGGCGGTGGGGTCCGAGCCCGAGCGGCTGGCGGGCATCGCGCCCGGGGCGGCCTGGGTGGCTCTGGCGCTCGCGGCCCTGCTGTCCCTCGATCGGCTGTTTGAGCGGGACTATGAAGACGGGGCGCTGGACCTGCTGACCCTGTCGCCGGTCCCGCTGGAGATCATCTGTGCGGTCAAGTGTCTGGCCCAGTGGCTGGCCACGGGGCTGCCGCTCGCCCTGGCCGCCCCGGTGGCGGCCATCGCGCTGGGCGCCTCGCCGCAGCTGAGCGGCCTGGTGGTGGCCTGCGCGCTGCTGGGCGGCCTGGCCTTTTCCTTCATGGGCGGGATAGGGGCCGCGCTCAGCCTCGGCGCCCGCCGGGGCGGGCTGCTGACGGCGGTGATCGTCCTGCCGCTGTTCGTGCCGCCGGTGATCTTCGGGGGCGGCGCCCTGGCCAGCCTGGACGCGGGCCTGCCCTGGCGGGCGGGGTTCGCCCTCTTGGGCGCCTATGCGGCGGGCGCCGTCGCACTCGGTCCCATCGGCATGGCCGCAGCCTGTCGCAACGCCCTGTCCTAACGCCCTCGCCAGGATCTCCAAAAGAATCTGCGACGGAACGGCGGCCGCCTGGCGTGGAAGTCTTCAGAGGGGCACGACTGGAGACCAACTATGAAATCGATCAAGACCATCACCGTCGCCGGCGCCCTCACTGGCGCCTTGGCCAGCCTGGCCTTCGCCACGGCCAGCTACGCCCAGCAGCCGCCGGCCCAGGGCCCGCGCCCGGCCATGGAAGGCCGCGAACGCCCGAGCCCCGAACAGATGCGCGTCCACATGGCCGAGCGCCTCCGCACCACCCTGCAGCTGACCAGCCAGCAGGACGCCGCGCTCAACGCCTATGTCAGCGCCATCAGCCCGCAGCCCGGCGCGCGCCCCGAGCGCGGCGACCGCCAGTCGATGCGCGAGATGACCACGCCCCAGCGGCTGGACGCCATGGCCGCCCACATGGCGCAGCGCCAGCAGG
>NZ_JBALUY010000113.1:0-7841 GCF_036963605.1 Phenylobacterium sp.
CTCCGAATCGGCCTCCTCGCCGCCCTCCTCGTCCTCGTCAGGCTGTTCGGGGGCCTCCGACAGGTCATCACCCATGGACAGGTCGCGCAGGATCGCCTTGGCCACCTTGCCGAAGGCCTTCTGGTCGTCGAGGTTGGCGACCAGCTTGTCGAGGTCCGGTCCGGCCTTGGCCTCGATCTCGGCGCGGAACAGATCCACCAGCGGCCGCGCGGCCGGCGGCGGCGGTTCGCCGGTCAGGCGTTCGCGCACCATGAGCGAGACGATCTCGTCCATGGGGGGATTGGCCTGGGCCTCGATCGGGTTGAACGCCTTCTTGGCCCAGGACTGATCATGGACCGCCCGCAGATTTTCGCGCACCCCGCCCAACGCATTGGCGCCGATGGCTTCGGTGCGCGCCTGTTCGATGGCGTCATAGATCGGACCGCCCTGGGCCGACTGCGGCCGGCCCCGGGCATGGGCGGCGGTGTCGTGGTGGGCCAGGCGCAGGGCCATCTGGTCGGCCAGGCCACGGATGCGCGAGGCGTCCTCCGGGCCTAAGTCCCGGGGAGGGTGGGGCAGGATGGCGCGATTGCCCTGAAGCTGCGGCCCTTCCCCCGAATAGACGATCTCGAGATCGGCGGACTCAGCCAGCGACCGGGCCGCATGGGCCAGGGCGCGCTTGAACGGTTCGACCGGGCTTTCGGGAGGGGACTTGGCCATCGCCCTCTAGATAAGGCGCCGCAAGGCTCCTGGGGAAGGGGAGATGGCGCCCTTAGGAGCCTTCATGGAACGTCGGCGCCGACGCTCGCGTTGTCTTCGCAACACTCAACGGCTGTTCAGGAGACTCTCCAATGCTCAAATGGGCCCTTATCTTCGCGCTCGTCGCCCTGGTGGCCGGCGCCCTCGGCTTTGGCGGCATCGCTGGCGCGGCCGCCGGCGTGGCCAAGATTCTGTTCTTCCTCTTCCTGATCGGCTTCGTGATCTTCCTCGTCCTGGGGGTCATGGCCGGGAAGAAGATCACCGGCGGCTAGCCCGCCCGTATCGGCAAACAAAGACGCCCGCCGCTCGGACTGAGCGGCGGGCGTTTTCGTGTCTGCTGGACGGCTGAGCCTAGTGGTGGCTGTGGTCGCCAGACTTGGCGGTCCAGGCCGCGCCTTGGCTTTCCACCAGCTTGACCAGATCGCCCATCACCAGATTGACGTCGATCAGGTGCAGGCCCCAGTCCTTGGCGACTACGCCATTCTGGACCACGTCGCCGGCGATGGTGTCGACCCGCGGATCCTCGGCGTCGGCGTTCACGGTGACGGCCAGATAGTGGAAGCCGTCCTTGCGCACGCATTCGCCGCTGAGCAGGCCGGGAACCGAGACGAAGGGCGTCGTCACCTCAGGTCCGTCCTTCACCCAGGGGGCCGGCGCGTCCGAGGAGCCCAGCAGGGTCCCGGAACTGGCCAGATAGGCGTGCAGATCGACCTTGCCCTCAGGCTTGCCCTTCACCAGGGCGGCGGGGTTCACGCAGGCCGCCTCCATGGGTGAGTTCGGCTCCCGCGGCACGCCGAAGCGGGAATTGGCCGGGGGCGGAGCATCGGCCCGGAAGCTCACATAGGAGATGGCGCAGCCGGTCTGGTCGGCGGCCTCGCACAGGGGAATGGACTTGAAGGTCCCGGTCTTGCCGCCCTTGTCCACGGCCAGGTTCGAGCCCAGCAGCATGGCCGAGACCAGCTTGTCCTGGGCGGGCTTGCCGTCGATCTCGTTGGCGATCAGCTGGGTCAGCACGCCCGCGCCCTGGCTGTGGCCGATCAGGACCACGCCGCGACCGTCGTTCTCGTATTCCAGATAGTGGTTCCAGGCCGCGACCACGTCCTGATAGCCGGTATTGGGACGAGCCGATCCGCCGGGCGGGGTTCCTCCCGTCACCGCGGCGCGCAGGGCGGTCAGGGTGAACTGCCGATAGAGGGGCGCATAGACGCGGCATTGGGCGCCCAGGCGCGAGAGCTGCTGCTCCACCACCCGGCGCTCTTCGGCGTTGGCGGTCATGTCGCTGATCACGCCCGGATCGTTGGACACGGTGGGATAGACATAGAAGCAGTCCACCGGCGCGGCCGGATTGACCGCCCAGGTTTCGGTCGAGACCGAGCCATCGGCCTGGACCACGGTGGTGGTGTTGTCGCCGGTGCACGCATCGTCGCGCCCCGGCCAGCACAGCCAGCTGGACCTGTCGGCATAGTCGTTGGGCGCCGGCGCGGCGTCCTGCGCCTGGGCCTGCCAGACCCCGGCGGCCAGGGCCAAGGCCCCGGTGGCGGCCGTCAGGCCGGCGATCATCTTCCTGGTCATATCTTCCCCACGTGCAAATTGGCTTGCATCAATGGGCCGGACCATCGCCTGGAGAACCGGGCACGTCCAGAGCCAAGCCGGGCTTTTGCACCACGGCCGATCCTAGAAAATACTCCGTTCAAAGAATGCGAGCCGCGTCTTTGGCGGGACGACTGACGGTGGCGGTCAATTGTCGCAAATGAGACGCTTAACTGTCATATTTCCTTCACAAGCAGAGTTTGGCGTGAGACGCTTTCCTCAAGCCGGGAGATCGATCCCGCGAAAAGTGGAGGAAATACATGAGGATTCTGGTCATTTCCGCAGCCGCCCTGGCGCTGTGCGCCGGCGCTGTCCAGGCCAAGGAAGCCCCCAGCGCCCAGGCCGCAGCCCAGGACGCCGTGGCTCAAGCGCGGGAAGCCGCCAAGGCCGAGCGCGTGGTCTATGTCTGTGATCGCTCCGAGCTTACCCGGAAGGCCTTCGCCCGCGAGCATGGCGAGGTGAAGTTCGTCACTGCCGAGCAGGCGCTCACCGGCGCAGCCGACGACTGGTCGGCGCCGCGCTGCGTCAGCGAGGTGGAGGCCGCCAAGCTCAGCGCCATGCTGAGCCGCTAAGCTTCATCAACCTGTCCTGAAACGAAAGACGGCGGCCCGCAAAGGCCGCCGTTTCCATGTCTGATGGGGTAGAGCGCCTCTAGGCCACCCGCACCCGCGCCGTGCTCTCCGGCAGGTCCTGGCCAAAGGCGCGCTGGAAGAACTCGGCCACGGTGCCGCGCTCCAGCTCGTCGCACTTGTTCAGGAAGGTCATGCGGAAGGCCAGGGCCACGTCGCCGCCGAAGATCTCGGTGTTCTGCGCCCAGGTGATCACCGTCCGCGGGCTCATGACCGTGGAGATGTCCCCGTTCATGAAGGCGTTGCGGGTCATGTCGGCCACCCGGACCATGGCGTTGATCGTCCGGCGGCCCTCTGCGGTGTCATAGTTGGGCGACTTGGCCAGCACGATCTCGGCCTCGGCGTCGTGGTCGAGATAGTTCAGGGTCGTGACGATGGACCAGCGGTCCATCTGGCCCTGATTGATCTGCTGGGTGCCGTGATAGAGCCCCGTCGTGTCCCCCAGGCCAATGGTGTTGGTGGTGGAGAACAGGCGGAAAAAGGGGTTCGGGCGGATCACGCGGTTCTGGTCCAGCAGGGTCAGCTTGCCCTGGGCCTCCAGGATGCGCTGGATGACGAACATGACGTCAGGCCGGCCGGCGTCGTATTCGTCGAACACCAGGGCGATCGGCCGCTGCAGGGCCCAGGGCAGGATGCCTTCGCGGAATTCGGTGACCTGCTTGCCTTCCTTCAGGACGATGGCGTCCTTGCCGACCAGGTCGATGCGGCTGACATGGCTGTCCAGGTTCACCCGGATGAGCGGCCAGTTCAGGCGCGCGGCGACCTGCTCGATGTGGGTCGACTTACCCGTGCCGTGATAGCCCTGGATCATCACCCGGCGGTCATAGGCGAAGCCCGCGCAGATGGCCTTGGTGGTCTCCGGATCGAACCGATAGGTGTCGTCGATCTCCGGGACATGGCTGTCACGGTGGGAGAAGGCCGGCACGGTCATGTCCATATCGACGCCGAAAGTCTCGCGCACGGAAACCTTCTTGTCGGGGACAAGGGTCAGCAGCTCATCGTCGTGGGTCTGGGAAATCGTGGTCATGACGAGGTTCGCATACAGGGTTACGCCCGCAAAGCAAACGTGTGTTTCATAGGGGGCCGATCAAAAACAACGAGGAGACGCCGGCGCCATGCTCGACAGGGTTCGTACGCAGAATTCGAACATTGAAGTGACCCCGACGGCCTCGGGTTTCGGCGCGGTCGTCACCGGTCTCGACCTCTCCAAGCCGCTGCCCGATGGGGTGATGGACGAGGTCCGCCAGGCCTGGGCCGCCCACGGCGTGCTGAGTTTTCCAGGCCAGCCGCTCAGCCTCGACCAGCTGGAGGCGGTGACCCTGCAGTTCGGGCCGTTTGGCGTCGATCCCTTCATCGCCCCCATGCCTGGCCGGCCCAATGTGCTGGAGCTGCGCCGGGAGCCTGACGAGAAGGCGACCAATTTCGGGGCCGGCTGGCATTCCGACTGGAGCTTCCAGCCGGTCCCGCCGGCTGCCACCCTGCTGCACGGCCAGGTCATCCCGCCGGTGGGCGGCGACACTCTGTTCGCCGACTGCACGGCCGCCTACGCCGCCCTGTCGCCGACCTTCCAGGAGATGCTGGCGCCCCTGCGGGCCATCCACAGCGCCGGGCGCGCCTATGGGATCAAGGGCGTCTTCGCCCGGGAGACCGAGAGGCGCACCATGCAGATCATCGTCTCGGAGGAGGCCGACAAGACCCACACCCATCCGCTGGTCCGCACCCATCCGGTGACCGGCGAGAAGGCCCTGTTCGTCAGCCCGGTCTATACGGTGGGGATCGAAGGCCTGACGCCTGCGGAGAGCCAGGCGATCCTGGGTTTCCTGTTTGGCCACATGACCCAGCCTGAGTTCATCTTCCGCCACCGGTGGGCGAGGGACACCCTGCTGATCTGGGACAACCGGCGCACCGTGCATCTGGCCGAAGGCGGCTATGACGGCCACTTGCGGGTCATGCATCGCACCACCGTGGCCGGCGACGTTCCGGCCTGACGTGCCTGTGGACCTGAGCCGACTGCCCGAGGCGGTGCGTCGACGCGCCTGGGCCGAGGGTGAGCGGGGTCGAGAGTGGCTGGCGGCCTTGCCGCAGATCCTGGAACGGCTTGCGTCACTGTGGCGGCTCGGGGGCTTCGAGATCCTGGATGGCGGCAGCGAAGCCCTGGCCGTGGCTGTGGCGCTGCCGGATGCTCGGCCGGCGGTTCTCAAGATCGCGCCGCCCTGGGCGGACCTTCTCGGCGCCGAACGCCGGGTTTTGGAGGCCGCCGGCGGATCGGGCTTTGCGGAACTCTACGCCGTGGATGGGGCGGCTCACGCCCTGCTGCTGGAACGGCTGGGCACGCGGCTCGACCTGTTGGGCTGGACCCCTGAGGCGCAGATGGACGCCCTGTGCGGCGCGCTGATGGCGGTATGGCGGGCGCCGGTTCCCGCGGGCGGGCTGATGGACGGCGAGGAAAAGGCGCGCCGCCTGGGCCAGTTCATCGAGGAAACCGCCCGGGTCCTGGGCGCGCCCCTGTCAGCCCCCGTGCTGGCCCGCGCCCGCGCGTACGCCGCTGATCGGGCCAAGACGCATGATCCTTCGCGCGCGGTTCTGGCCCACGGGGACGCCCATGCGGCCAACGCCCTGCAGGCCCGGGACGGCGGGTTCAAGTTCATAGATCCCGACGGCCTCTTCATCGAGCCGGCCTACGACCTGGGCGTCATCATGCGGGAGTGGCCAGAGGTCCTGCTGGAAGAGGGCGACCCACTGGCGGCGGGCAGGGCGCGCTGTGCGCAACTTGCCGCCCGCACCGGCGTGGACGCCGAGGCGATCTGGCGGTGGGGCTATCTGGAGACGGTCTCCACGGGCCTGCTGTGCTGCAAGCTCGACGTGTTTGACTGGCGGGAGATGTTTCAGGTCGCCGAGGCTTGGGCCGTGGACTAGCGCTTGGCCTCGCCCGGATCGGCGTCCGCCCGGCGCCAGGGCCAACGGCCCTGAATCTCCGTCTCCAGGGCGAAGCTGAGAAAGGTCCGGATCAAGACAATGGCCGCCAAGGGGCCGACGCGCTCGAAGCTCAGCGGCTCGGTCACGGTGGCGATGATGTCGGCCGCCACCAGAAGTTCGAGCCCCAGCAGGATGCCGCGACCCAGATTGGCGCGGTACTGGTCGAAGGCGTCGCGCCAGTGATGGCTTTTCACACCTTGAGCCGCGAAGAGCGCCGTCGCGCCGATCACGGCCAGCACCAGGACCAGGATCGAAAAATACTGGAGCAGAGTAGCGACAGCCACGACCAGACTGTGAATGTTGGGAAACATGGGCGGCTCCCTTCAGGCCAGCCCCTGTAGCGGATAAGCCAAGCTTCGAGTTCCGCCTTCGGCCAACCGAGGGCCGATGGACCGCCTCAGACCGGGCCGCTCACATAGTTGTCCAGGGTGCGAGCCAGCGCCTCGCAGAGTTCTTGCCGCTGCTGGCTGTCCAGCAGGTAGTCCTCATAGATCACCCGGTTCATCGTCGCCCCCATCATGACGCAGGACAGCAGGCGGGCGCGCACCGCAGCGTCGTCTCCCCCAAGCCAGGTTTCCAGCGGCTGGTAGAAGGCGTCGTGCGAATGGCGACGGATCGCCTCGGCGGCCTTGGGCGAAGAGGCTGAGCGCAGCATGATCAGGAAGAGTTCGAACTTCTCTTCGCGCATGGGCTCGACCGCCAGCATCTGGGCCACGCGCACCCCAAAGGAGTCCCGGTCGCCATCCAGAAACTCGGCGATGTTGGGGGCGCAAGAGAGCACCTCGCCGAACAGCTCTTCCTTGCCGCCGAAGTAGCGCGAGATCAGGGCCGCATCGACGCCCGCGTCGCTGGCGATTTCCCGCACTCCGGTCTGGTCGTAGCCCTCATGGGCGAACCGTTTGCGGGCCGCCTCCAGGATGGCGGTCCGCGTGGCCGCAGCGTTCCGCGTGCGGGCGGGGGTCATGGGCGGGCTCAAATATTTTCCTCCGATATTTTTTTGTCAGCACTTGTAGACATAGAAACGCATTCCCACCTAGAAGTCACCAACTGATGACATGGCCCGGCTCTCCACCGGGTGCGCTAGCCTCGGGGATAGGGCATGCGACGACTCTTTGTGGCTGCGGTTTTCGCAGCAGGCTTCTTTGGTCTTGCCGCCTGCGGCGGGGACCCCAATGCGGGACAGGGACCGCCGACGCCAACGGTGTCGGTGTCGGTTCCGTTGCAGGAGGAGGTCGTTGATTGGGACGATTTCACCGGCCGCTTCGAGGCGCCCGAGCGCGTCGAGGTCCGCGCCCGTGTGGGCGGCTACCTTCAGGGCGTTCACTTCACCGACGGTCAGAGCGTCCGCAAGGGCCAACTGCTTTTCACCCTGGACCCCCGCCCGGCGCAGGCGGCGCTGGCCGCCGCCCAGGCTCAGGCTGACCTGGCCCGGGCCGATCTGGCGCGCGCCGAGGGCCTGCTTGAGGCTCAGGCCATCTCGCAGGAAGAGTTCGACAGCCGCCGGGCCCAGGCCCAGGTGGCCGAGGCGACCCTGCGGGCCCGCCGGCTCGACGTCGAGTTCACCCGCGTCACCGCACCGGTCTCCGGCGTCGCGTCGCAGCGCCAGGTGGACCCCGGCAATGTGGTCAGCGGCGGCGCCTCCACGGGAGACGTGCTCACCACCATCGTTTCGATCAGCCCGATCCACTTCGCCTTCGACGCCTCCGAAGCACAGCTTTTGAAGTACCAGCGGCAGACCGAAAAGCGCCAGGGGGCTCAGGTGCAGGTGCGCCTGCAGGATGAAACCGAATATCGCTGGACTGGTCGCATGGACTTCGTCGACGCCCTGGTGGATCGGGACACCGGAGCGGTTCGCCTGCGCGCCACCATCGCCAATCCCAACGGGTTTCTGAAGCCCGGCATGTTCGG
>NZ_JBALUY010000114.1:0-7713 GCF_036963605.1 Phenylobacterium sp.
CCTGGGCCTTGTGCCCAGGATCCCTCTCGACGCTTGCGCCTGCCCCGACGAGGGATGCTCGGCACAGGGCCGAGCATGACGGCGGTGAAAGAGGGGGCGCGGCCCCTCAGTCCCGCAGCCAGGCGAAGGTGCGGGTGAGGAAGGCTTGGCCGTCTTCCATCACCGGCGGGGCGTGGGCCATCAGGACGCGCCTCGCCGGCCAGGCCTCGATACGGGTGAGCGCGGCGCGGGCCGCCTTGCGGTCGGTGAAGGCCAGGCGGAACTTGCGCGGGGTCTGGGGTTGGTCCCCGGTCATCAGGTCCAGCCGGGCGACGAGGGCGCGCCAGCCCTTGAGGTCGCGTGCGTCCAACTGCTGGATCAGGTCGGTGAAGATCGCCGTGCGGCTGGGCCGGTGGAAGAAGACCACTTCTGTGGCGATCCGGTTGCCGGCGAAGTGGACCTGGTCGATCTCGTCCGACCACGGGTGGCCGCCCCCGTCGGCCAGGTCGCCGTCGAAGGCGAGGTCGGGTCGCCGCGCCCGCAGGCCCGGCGGGGCGTAGAGCCGGGCATCGGGATAGGCGGCCTGCCACTCGCTGAGGAAGAGGTTGTGCATGGCGCTGGGCGAGACCAGGTGGCGGACCGGCCCCCGGGCGTCCACCGCCGCCTTCAGCTCTGGCGTCAGCGCCGTGGGCGACCAGACGAACAGGTCGCCGCCGGCCAGCCGGATCACCACCATGCGGGTGGGATACGAAAACCCCAGGACGCCGACCTGCGGCCCCGCCGCCGTCCAGATGTTATCGTCCAGAAGCTGCAGCATGGCCGGAACAGGATCACGGCTGAGCTGGAGGGGCAAGCGCCCCCCCGAGCCCTGGGGCCGTCCCCCCTTATCGCCGTCATGGTCGGGCTTGACCCGACCATCCATGCACACCGGGGTTGGCCTGGGTGTTCATGGGCCCCCGGTCAAGCCCGGGGGTGACGAGGGTGGGGATGTGGGGCGGCTCCTAGAGCGCGGCGGCGTCCAGGCGGGCGCGCCACAGGGCTTGGCGGCGCTTCAGCTCGTCCATGCGGCCGATCTCGGGATAGTCCTCGCGCAGGCGCTCCAGCTCCTCGAAGCGGAAGGCCTCGGCCCCGCCGTGCTGCGTCCAGGCGGCCTGGAGGCTGGCATAGGGACAGGAGCCCAGGCGCAGGGTGAACCACAGGCCGTTCTGCTCAGTGTCGACATGGCGGCTGGTCCCGACCCAGGCCTCGCCCGTCGCATTGCAGATGACGGCGAAGACGCCCCAGGCAGGCTTGCGTTCCTTATAGGCGGCCGTGGCGGCCCGTCGTGCGGCGCGATCCATCGCCCCCTCCATCTATTTACCCGGGCGATATAAATCGAATTATTATCCGGGTAAATAGAGCGAGGCGCCTGTGGTGGGCGGAGGGCGTTGATCCCATGCACCGTCATGGTCGGGCTTGATCCGACCATCCATGAACACGGGGGCCGGTCTCGGTGTGCATGGACCCTCGGGTCAAGCCCGAGGGTGACGGAGAAGTTTGGGGGTCCCTCCCACGTCATCCTGGGACTTGTGCCCAGGATCCCTCTCGACGCTTGCGCTTAGCCCCGACGAGGGATGCTTGGCGCAGGGCCGAGCATGACGGCGGGGAGGGGCTTGGGCCTGTGCGATCTCCGCCCGCCCTGTCACCGAACCTTCACCGCGACAAAACGTCAGGCGGTTAGCCCCTTTGGCCATCCCGTGATATGGCCCCCTCCCCGCGGGTCGGGCGTTGCTTAGGTGTGTTCAAGGTAAGGACGGACGCAAATGGGTAGAGTTCTGGTGATCGGCGCCGGCGGCGTCGGATCGGTGGCGGTCCACAAGATGGCCATGTCGCCCGACATCTTCAGCGACATTACGCTGGCCAGCCGGACAAAGTCCAAATGCGACGCCATCGCCGAGTCGGTGAAGGCGCGCACCGGCGTGGTGGTGGAGACCGCCGCCCTGGACGCCGACGACATCGCCGCGACCACGGCCCTGATCCAGGCTGTGAAGCCGGCGCTGGTGGTCAACCTGGCCCTGCCCTACCAGGACCTGGCGATCATGGAGGCCTGCCTGGCGGCGGGCGTGAACTATCTCGACACCGCCAATTATGAGCCTCGCGACGAGGCCAAGTTCGAATATAGCTGGCAGTGGGCCTATCAGGACCGCTTCAAGGCGGCTGGCCTCATGGCGCTGCTGGGCTGCGGCTTCGACCCCGGTGTGACCTCGGTGTTCACCACCTACACCGCCAAGCACCTGCTGGACTCCATCGAGACCCTGGACATCCTCGACTGCAATGGCGGCGACCACGGCCACCCCTTCGCCACCAACTTCAATCCTGAGATCAATCTGCGCGAAGTGACCGCGCCGTCGCGGCACTGGGAAAACGGCCAGTGGGTCGAGGGGCCGGCCCTGGCCCACAAGCAGGTGTTCGACTTCGACCAGGTCGGCGAAAAGAACATGTACCTCATGTACCATGAGGAGCTGGAATCGCTGGCCAAATTCTACCCGGAAATCAAGCGCATCCGGTTCTGGATGACCTTCGGCGACGCCTACCTGAAGCACCTCGACGTGCTGGGCAATGTGGGCATGCTGCGCATCGATCCGGTGATGTTCGAGGGCCGCGAGATCATTCCGCTGCAGTTCCTGAAGGCGCTGTTGCCCGAGCCGGCGTCGCTCGGCCCGCGCACCAAGGGCAAGACCAATATCGGCACCATCGCCACGGGTCTGAAGGACGGCGCGCAGAAGACCGTCTACATCAACAATGTCTGCGACCACGAAGAGGCCTATGCCGAGACCGGCAGCCAGGCGGTCAGCTACACCACCGGCGTCCCGGCCATGATCGGCGCGGCCCTGATGGTCCAGGGCGTCTATGCCGGCGCCGGCGTGTTCAACATGGAGCAGATGGACCCCGATCCGTTCATGGACATGCTGAACAAACACGGCCTGCCCTGGAAGATGCGGGATCTGCCCGCGCCCCTGGACTTCTAGGGGCATGGAGACCAAGGCCGGCGGGGCCGGCGCATTCGCGACGTTCGATCTTTCCCGCGTTCCGTCCCCCTGTTTCGTGGTGGATGAGGCGGCGATCGCGCGGAATCTCTCCGTCCTGGCCGATGTGGGCCATCGGGGCGGGGCCCAGGTGCTGCTGGCCCTGAAGGCCTTTTCCATGTGGTCGCTGGCCGGCCTGGTGGGCGAGCATCTGGACGGGGTCTGCGCCTCAGGCCTCTGGGAGGCGAAGCTGGCGCGCGAGCATTTCCGCGGTGAGCTGACAACCTATTCGCCGGCCTACAAGGCGGCCGACCTGCCCGAGATCCTGCGGCTGTCGGACACGGTGATCTTCAATTCGCCGGACCAGATCGCGCGGTTCTCAGGCCCGATCGAGGCGGCGCGGGCGGCTGGCGAGACCTTCCAGATCGGCCTGCGGCTGAACCCCGAGCACAGCGAGGCCGAGGTCGCCAAGTACGACCCCTGCCAGATCGGTTCGCGCCTGGGCTTTCCGGTGTCGCAGCTGACGGCTGAGAGCCTGGCCGGTGTGGACGGCCTGCACATCCATGCGCTCTGCGAACAGGGCTTCGAGCCCTTGAGCCGCATCTGGGCCTTGCTGGAGCCGAAACTCGCGGGCGTGCTGGGGACCCAGATCAAGTGGGTGAACCTGGGCGGCGGCCACCACATCACCCGCGCCGACTATGACCGCGAGGCCCTGGTCGCCTTCCTGCGTGAGGTGAAGGCCCGGCACGGGATCGGCCTGTTCCTGGAGCCGGGCGAGGCCATCGCGCTGGACGCCGGCATCCTGGTGGGCGAGGTGCTGGATGTCTTCGACAACGGCATGGCCATCGGCGTCACCGACATCTCGGCCACCTGCCACATGCCCGATGTGATCGAGGCGCCCTATCGGCCTGCCATGCTGGGTGAGCCGGACGAGGGGGTGAGCGTCCGCCTGGGCGGCCCGTCCTGCCTGGCCGGCGACATCATCGGCGACTACCGGTTCGACCAGCGGCCCGCGCCGGGAACCCGCATCGCCTTCCTCGATCAGGCGCACTATTCGATGGTCAAGACCAACACCTTCAACGGCGTGCCCCTGCCGGCCATCGCACTCTGGAATAGCGACACCGACGCCCTGAAGATGGTGCGGGAATTCGACTACACCGAGTTCCGCGACCGCCTGTCTTAAAGCGCCGCGTAGGCCGCCTCGATCAGCCGCTTGGCGCGGGGATCGCCCAGCAGGTGGGCCGACTGCTTGTTCATCACATAGGCGCCGGCCAGCCCGGTGTCCGGATCGGCGAAGGCGCAGGAACCGCCCCAGCCGGAATGGCCGAAGGTCTGATCCCCCGGTCCCCAGGGATGCAGAGCCTCATTGCGCATGACGCCGGCTCCCCAGCTCATGACGAAGGGCAGGACGAGGTCCTGGCCGGCGATCCGCTTCCGGCTCATCTCGGCGATCAGAGCCGGCGACAGGATCATCTCCCCGTCGAGCCAGCCGCCTCGGGCGAGCGCGCCCATGAGGCGGGCGAGCGCCGGCGCGGTGGCGTGGCCATTGGCCGAGGGGATTTCGGCCCTGCGCCATTCCGCCTGGCCGCGGCCGCCCGGCGAGGACCAGGGCTCCAGGAAGGCGGCCTTGGTGGGGACATTGATCTCGCCGAAATCGGGAAAGGCCGGCGGACGCTGCAGCTCGGCGCAGCGGCCATGTTCGGCGTCCGGCAGGCCGATCCACAGGTCGAGCTCGAAGGGTTGGGCGATATCCTCGCGCAGGGCCGTTCCCATGGTCCGCCCGTCCACCCGGCGGAAGATCTCGCCGGCCAGATAGCCATAGGTCACCGGGTGATAGCCGCTGGCGGTCCCCGGCGGCCAGAGCGGCGCCATGGCCGCCAGCTTGGCGCAGACCGCGTCCCAGTCGAACCAGAGGGACGGCTCGATGGCCTCGACGAATCCCGACAGGCCGGCCTGGTGCGACAGGGCCTGCTCAACGGTGATCGCCCCCTTGCCGGCGGCGGCGAACGCCGGCCAGATCTCGGCCACCGGCTGGTCGTAGGCCAACCGCCCCTGGTCTACGAGACGGGCGACCATCAGGGCGGCGACCGCCTTGGTGGTGGAGAAGATCGGCGTCAGGGTCTTGGCGTCGAACGCCGTGGTCCGCGCCCGGTCGGCGTGGCCGGCCCAGAGGTCGACGACCACCTCGCCGTCCTTCACCAGGGAAAACCGCGCGCCCAGCTCTTGCCCCTGTGCGAAATTTTCTTCGAAGGCCGCGCGCACCGGCTCCTGGCCGGCGGCGCACTGGCCGTGGATCTCGGGGATGTCGGACGGCATGCGTTAGGCCAGGCGCTCCATGCGGACGTGGGGCGAGGTCGCCTTCAGCCGCTGGGCCATGGCCACGAGGGGCAGCTCGCTCGCCTTCCACATATGCGCCGCCGAGATGGTTTCGGCCACCCCGCCGACCGCCCTCGCCAGGGCGTAGGAGGGCGACAGGCCATCGAGCACGGCGGCGCCATAGAGGGCGCTGAGCAGGTCGCCGGTGCCGTTCGGCGCCGTCTCGGCCCGCTGGTGGGCGGCCAGCCAGGCCTCGCGACGATCGGCATAAACCACGCCGATCTCGTGCTCCCGCTGCACCGAGGAGACCACCACGGGCTTGCCCAGCATGCGCGCCGCGGCCAGGGCCTCGGTCGGCGTCCGGGCCGGGGCGCCGGTCAGCCGCTCAAGCTCCCAGGCGTTGCAGCACACCAGGTCGGCCCGAGGGACCAGGTCGGCGGTGATGGCCTCGGCCACGTCGCCCGGCACATAGAGCCCCTTGCCCAGGTCGCCCATGGTCGGATCGACGATGATGAAGGGTTTGCGAGCCGCCATGTCCCGGGGGGCGGCGCGGACCGAGTCGATGGCGCGGGCCGCGGCGCGGATCTGCGCGGCGCTGGCGAAATAGCCCGTAAGCACCAGGTCGGCCTGGGCGAACAGGCCGTTGGCCTCGATCCCGTCCAGCATGCCGTCGATCGCCTCGACCGGCACGGCGGCCCCGCCCGGCGGCCCCCAACCGGGGTGACGGCCATAGAGCACGGTCGGCACGACCATGGCGTCCACCTTGAAGGCGGCCAGCGCCAGGGCCTGGGCCGAGCCGCCGACGCGGCTGGCGGCCACATGACTGGAAATGATGAGGGTAAGGGGCATTGGCCCCATAGAGAAGCGCCGCGCCCCACCCCGCAAGGGGCCAGGACGCGGCGTCGCAAATAATTCGCCGCACCGCGACGAGAGCGGAAAATGAAGTTCTAGTAGCGGTAGTGATCGGGCTTGAACGGACCGGTTTCCGGCACGCCGATATAGTCGGCCTGTTCCTTGCTGAGCTGGGTCAGCTTGGCGCCCAGCTTTTCCAGATGAAGCATAGCCACCTTCTCATCCAGATGCTTGGGCAGGGTATAGACCTGCGTCTGGTATCGACCGCCATTGGTCCAGAGTTCGATCTGAGCCAGGGTCTGGTTGGTGAAGGAGGCGCTCATCACGAAGCTCGGGTGACCTGTGGCGTTGCCCAGGTTCACCAGCCGGCCTTCGGACAGGACGATGATCTTCTTGCCGTCGGCGAATTCCACGTGGTGGACCTGATCCTTGATCTTGTCCCACTTGAAGTTGCGCAGGCCCGCGATCTGAATCTCGGAATCGAAGTGGCCGATATTGCAGACGATGGCGTTGTTCTTCATCCGCCGCATGTGCTCGACGGTCAGGACGTCCTTGTTGCCGGTGGCGGTGACGAAGATGTCGGCCTTGTCGGCCACGTCCTCGACGGTGACGACCTCATAGCCTTCCATGGCCGCCTGCAGGGCGCAGATCGGGTCGACCTCGGTGACCATGACGCGGGCGCCGCCATTGCGCAGGGAAGCGGCCGAGCCCTTGCCCACATCGCCATAGCCCATGACCACGGCGGTCTTGCCGGCCAGCATCACGTCGGTGCCCCGGCGGATGGCGTCCACCAGGCTCTCGCGGCAGCCATAGAGGTTGTCGAACTTCGACTTGGTGACGCTGTCGTTCACATTGATGGCGGGGAAGGGCAGCTCGCCCCGCTCGGCCATCTGATAGAGGCGATGGACGCCCGTGGTGGTCTCTTCAGAGACGCCCTTGATGGAGTCGCGGATGGCCGAATAGAAGCCCGGCTTCTCGGCCAGATAGCGCTTCATGACGGTGTAGAGGGCTTCTTCTTCCTCATTCTGCGGATTGTTCAGGACGGTGGGATCCTTCTCGGCCTTGGGGCCGAGCACGGTCAGCAGGGTCGCGTCGCCGCCGTCGTCGAGGATCAGGTTCGGATAGCCGCCATCGGCCCATTCGAAGATCTTGTGGGCGTATTCCCAGTACTCGATCAGGGTTTCGCCCTTGATGGCGAACACCGGCGTGCCCTTGGCGGCGATGGCCGCGGCGGCGTGGTCCTGGGTGGAGAAGATGTTGCACGAGGCCCAGCGGACCTCGGCGCCGAGGGCTTCCAGGGTCTCGATCAGGACCGCGGTCTGGATCGTCATGTGCAGGGAGCCGGCGATGCGCGCGCCCTTCAGGGGCTGGCTGGCGCCGAATTCCTCGCGGGTCGCCATCAGACCGGGCATTTCGGTCTCGGCGATGTCGATTTCCTTGCGGCCGTAGTCGGCCAGGCTGATGTCCTTGACGATGTAGTCGGTCATGTCGTGGGGTCCTGCGGTCCTGTCGCGGAGGCGGGCCAGAGAAGCCAGCACATGCGGTTTTGGGGCTCTATAGC
>NZ_JBALUY010000115.1:0-7631 GCF_036963605.1 Phenylobacterium sp.
CCAGGGCGGCATCTCGGCGAGCCTGGGCAATATGAGCCAGGATGACTGGCGCTGGCACATGTACGACACCGTCAAGGGGTCGGACTGGCTGGGCGACCAGGACGCCATCGAATATCTCTGCCGCAACGCGCCGGCCGCCGTCTATGAGCTCGAGCACTGGGGCGTGCCCTTCTCGCGCACCGAGGACGGCAAGATCTATCAGCGCGCCTTCGGCGGCATGACCAGCAACTATGGCGAGGCGCCGATCCAGCGCACCTGCGCGGCCGCCGACCGCACCGGTCACGCCATGCTGCACACCATGTATGGCCAGTCGCTGGCCAACAACACCGAGTTCTTCATCGAGTATTTCGCCCTCGACCTGATCATGGAAGACGGCGTCTGCCGGGGCGTCACCGCCTGGAAGCTCGACGACGGCACCCTGCACCGGTTCCAGGCCCAGATGGTCATCCTGGCCACCGGCGGCTATGGCCGGGCCTATTTCTCCTGCACCAGCGCCCACACCTGCACCGGCGACGGCAACGCCATGGTCCTGCGGGCCGGCCTGCCCCTGCAGGACATGGAGTTCGTGCAGTTCCACCCCACCGGCATCTATGGCGCCGGCTGCCTGATCACCGAGGGCGCCCGGGGCGAGGGCGGCTATCTGACCAATTCCGAGGGCGAGCGCTTCATGGAGCGCTATGCGCCGTCCGTGAAGGACCTGGCGCCGCGGGACATGGTCAGCCGGGCCATGACCATCGAGATCCGAGAAGGCCGCGGGGTGGGTCCCAACAAGGACCACATCTTCCTGCACCTGGACCACCTGGACCCCAAGGTGCTGCACCAGCGCCTGCCGGGCATTTCCGAAAGCGCCCGGGTCTTCTCCGGCGTGGACGTGACCAAGGCGCCGATCCCGGTCCTGCCGACCGTGCACTACAATATGGGCGGCATCCCCACGAACTTCTATTCCGAGGTGGTCACCCGCGACGGCGACAACCCCGACAGCGTCATCCCCGGCCTGATGGCCGTGGGCGAGGCGGCCTGCGTCTCGGTGCACGGCGCCAACCGCCTGGGCTCCAACTCGCTGATCGACCTGGTGGTGTTCGGCCGCTCGGCCGCCCTGCGCGCCGCCGACATCCTGACGCCTGGCGCCAAGCAGCCGGAGCTGAAGCCCAGCCATACCGAGGCGCACCTGGCCCGCTTCGACCGCCTGCGCAACGCCAAGGGCGGCACGCCGACGGCCCAGCTTCGCCTGGACATGCAGAAGGCCATGCAGGAGGACGCCGCGGTGTTCCGCACGGGCGAGAGCTTGGCCTCGGGCGTGGCGCGCCTGGACAAGATCCACGGCCAGCGCGGCGACATCCAGGTCACCGACCGCGGCATGATCTGGAACACCGACCTCGTCGAGACCCTGGAGTTCGACAATCTGATCGGCCAGGCCGCCGTCACCGTGAACGGGGCGCTGAACCGCACCGAGAGCCGCGGCGCCCACGCCCGGGAGGACTATCCCGACCGTGACGACGAAACCTGGATGAAGCACACGCTCACCTGGTTCGACGACGCCACGGGCAAGGTGAAGCTGGACGACCGCCCGGTCCACTCCTTCACCCTCAGCAACGACATCGCCTACATCCCGCCGAAGGCGCGGGTCTACTAGGGGCGGATCCGTGGCCCCCTTCGTCCCTCATTCCCGGCTTCGGACCGAACGCGCCGCGCGCGCGGGGTCCGGGGTCTTCGCCTAAGGAAAGCCTCCGATGGTCGAACTCGCCCTGCCCAAGAACTCCCGCGTCCAGAAGGGCCGCCATCACCCGGCCCCGGCCGGCGCCAAGAAGGTCAAGACCTTCAAGGTCTATCGCTACGATCCCGAGGGGACCGAGAACCCGCGGTGGGACACCTATGACGTGGACACCGACGCCTGCGGCCCCATGGTCCTGGACGCCCTGATCCACATCAAGAACACCATGGACCCGACCCTGGCCTTCCGGCGCTCGTGCCGGGAAGGGGTCTGCGGCTCCTGCGCCATGAATATCGGCGGGCGCAACACGCTGGCCTGCACCCATGGCTGGGAAGAGGTTCCCGGCCAGACCTGCACCATCAGCCCGCTGCCGCACATGCCGGTGGTCAAGGACCTGGTGCCGGACATGACCATGTTCTACGCCCAGTACGCCTCCATCGAGCCCTGGCTGCACACCAAGACGCCCGAGCCGCAAGGGGAATGGCTGCAGACCCCGGAGGACCGCGAGAAGCTCGACGGCCTCTATGAGTGCATCCTGTGCGCCTGCTGCACGACCTCGTGCCCCAGCTACTGGTGGAACGGCGACAAGTATCTGGGTCCGGCTGCCCTGCTGCACGCCTATCGCTGGCTGATCGACAGCCGCGACGAGGCCACCGGCGAGCGGCTTGACGATCTGGAAGACCCGTTCAAGCTCTATCGCTGCCACACGATCATGAACTGCGCCCAGGTCTGTCCTAAGGGTCTGAACCCGGCCAAGGCCATCGCCGAGGTCAAGAAGATGCTGGTCGATCGGGTCGTCTAAAGCTGGGGCCTGTGCGTTTCCCAAGTTGACGCAGGCGTCATTTTTCTGCATCGGGGAGCGGCATGAGTGATTTAGGCGCACACGTGGTGATCCTGGGGGCGGGGCACGCCGGCGGCACGGCCGCTGCGCTGCTGCGCCAGTATGGGCATTCGGGACCGATCACCCTGGTCGGCGACGAGCCGCTGGCTCCCTATCAGCGGCCGCCGCTCTCCAAGGCCTGGCTGAAGGGCGAGGCCGACGCCGACTCCCTGGCCTTGAAGCCCCTGGAATTCTACGCCGAGCACCAGATCGACTTCCGGCCCAACACCCGGGCGGTGAAGCTCGCCCGGGCCGACAAGGTCGTCACCCTGGCCGACGGCCAGACCCTGACCTACGATGTCCTGATCCTGGCCACCGGCGCCCGGGCCATCAAGCTGCCCGTGCCCGGCGCTGATCTGGCTGGCCTGCTGGAGCTGCGCACCGCCGCTGACGCCGAGGCCCTGAAGGCCGCCGTCGGTCCGGGCAAGCGCCTGGCCGTGGTGGGCGGGGGATATATCGGCCTGGAGGTCGCCGCCTCCGGCCGGGCGCTCGGCGCCGAGGTGGTGGTCATCGAGCGCGAGCAGCGCCTGCTGGCCCGGGTCGCCTGCGAATCCCTGTCGGACTTCTTCCAAGGCGTTCATCAGGCTCACGGCGTCGCCTTCGAGATGGGCGCCAGCGTCACCGGCTTCGTCGGCGAGGATGGCCATGTGACCGGCGTCACCCTGGCCGACGGCCGGACGATCGCCTGCGACGCCGCCGTGATCGGGGTGGGCGCCACCCCTAATGACGAACTGGCCGCCGACTGCGGCCTCGACACCGCCCGCGGCGTGGTGGTCGACCTGGAGGCGCGGACCTCTGATCCCTCAATCTTCGCCATCGGCGACGTGGCCCGCCGGCCGATGCCGATCTATGACCGCATGTTCCGGATGGAGAGCGTGCCCAACGCCCTGGAGCAGGCCAAGCAGGCCGCCAGCGCCATCACCGGACGCGCCGCCCCGGCCGGCGAGGTGCCCTGGCAGTGGTCGGACCAGTACGACCTGAAGCTCCAGATCGCCGGCTACGCCTTCGACGCCGACGAGATCCTGCTGCGCGGCGATCCGGCCAGCGGCAAGTTCGCGGTCTTCCACCTCAAGGGAGACCAGATCCAGTCCGTGGAGGCGATCAACTCGCCCCCGGAATTCATGATGGGCAAGCAGCTGATCGGGAACCGCAAGCCGGTGTCGAAGGCGAAGCTTGTCGATCTCAGCGTTTCAATGAAAGAGGTCGTCGCCTGAAGGCGGCGCGAAAGGGAGCCATGGCCAAGATCACCTATATCGAGCACGACGGGACCGAGCACGTCGTGGACGTGAAGACCGGGCTCACGGTGATGGAAGGCGCGGTGAAGAACAACATCCCGGGCATCGACGCCGACTGCGGCGGCGCCTGCGCCTGCGCCACCTGCCACGTCTATGTGGACGAGGCCTGGAAGGATAAGACCGGCGACTCCTCGGCCATGGAGGAGTCCATGCTGGACTTCGCCGAGAACGTCGAACCCAACAGCCGCCTGTCCTGCCAGATCAAGGTCACCGACGAACTCGAGGGCCTGGTCGTCCGCATGCCCGAGAGCCAGCACTAGATCGACATCGTAGGGGGCGGCCGCGTTTCGCGCCGCCCCTTCGTCTTTCCGGGCCGGCCAAGCCGCCTGATTCCCTGAAGTCCCTAGAATTCCAGCTCGCGGTGCGAGGCCGATTCCGCCTGCGCCAGTTCCGGCAGATGGCAGGTGAAGGTCGCGCCATTGCCCGGCTCGCTCTCCAGGGCCACCCAGCCCCCGTGCAGCTCGGTGAGCGCCTTGACCAGGGCCAGGCCCAGGCCCGGCCCCCCGCGCTCGCGGCCCACAAAGCGGTCGAAGATGTGGGCCTGGACGTGGAAGGGGATGCCGCGCCCGGTGTCGCTGACCTGCAGCTTGACCTCGCCGAGGGCGCGGCGGGCCGAGATGGTGATCCTGCCCTCGGGCGGGGTCTGGCGGATGGCGTTCTCGATCAGGTGGTCGAGGATCTGATCCAATCGGTGGGAATCGGCCCGGATCACCCCGATCTCGTCGGCATGCTCCACCTGCAGGACGATGCGGCCCTCCACCAGGCTGCGGGACCAGCGGGCGCTGGCCTGGGCCAGCATCTCGCCCACATGGACATCTTCCAGATCCAGGGCCATTTCATCGGCGTCGATCTGGGCCATGTCCAGCACGTCGTCGATGGAGCGCGCCAGCTGGGTGGCGGCCATGCGGACGGCCGCTGCGTGGCCGCGGCCCCGCTCCGACAGGTTCTCGCCTGAGCGTTCCAGCAGCTCCGAATAGCCGATGATGGTGGTGAGCGGGGTGCGCAGTTCGTAGGAGACATTGCCCACGAAGTCCCGCTTCAGCCGCTCGGCGTCGGCGAGCGCGGCCGACCGGTCAGCCAGCGCGCTCTCCAGCTTGCGGGCGTCGGTGACATCGGTGAAGGCGATCAGGGTGGCGCCGTCGGGCAGAGGGCGGGACTGATAGGCGACGATGCGGGAGTCCGAGGTCTTCACCTCCCCGGAGATCGGCGCCCGGGCGCTGGGGTCGGGGTCGGCCACCCGGCCTTTGAGCTCGCGCCAGAAGTTCAGGTCGTGCAGGCGCGGCACGCAGAGCTCGACCACGCCTTCGAAGTCGCCGGCCAGGTCCAGCTGGGTGGGGGTGACGTTCCAGAACCGCTCGAAGGCTTCATTGTGCAGCCGCAGCCGCCCATCGGAGCCGAACACGGCCACGGCGTCGTTCAGCTTGTCCAAGGTGGCCTGCTGCACCTGGATCAGGGCGTTGTACTGGGCCTTGAGCTTCAGCTCGTCGGTGATGTCGGAGAACAGCAACAGAACCCCGCCCATGGGGTGGGGCTGGCGCACGACCCGCAGGGTGCGGCCGTCAGGCAGGCTCCACAGGTCGTCCGGGCTGGAGCCCAGGGCCTCGTAGCGGTCCAGCTCAGCGGCCCGCCATTTGACGTAGTCCGCGGTCTCCGGCAGCCGGCGGCGCTGGCGCAGGCGGTCGAGCAACTCGCCATGACCGGGACGCTCCCCCAGCCAGGCCGGCTCCAGGCCCCACAGCTCGGCGAAGGCCGTGTTGTGGAAGATCATCTTCTTGTTGGCGCCGAAGATGGCGACGGCGTCGGCGATGTGATTGAGCGTCTCGTCGTGGGCGGCCACGTGGCGCTTGAGCGCCTCGCGCATCTCCTCGGCCTCGGTGGCGTCCTCGGCCCAGACCCCGACCCCGCCGCCTTCCAGCGGCCGGGCGGTGATGTGGAAGGCGCGGCGTCGTCCGCCGAGCGTCAGCCAGCGGGTGGTCTCGCGAACCTGTGCCAGGTTGGCCGCCTCGCTGGCGATCTCGTCGGCGGCCTTGTCCAGGGTCAGGCCCTTGGCGGCGGCCTCGTCCAGGCTCGCGGCGTCCACCGCGGCCAGCCAGGCGGCGTTGACCCAGACCGGCGCGCCGTCGGCCGAGGCGATCCAGGCGGGGCCGGGGCGGGCGTCCAAGAGGGCTGCGAACCGCGGCGCGGTGGGCAGGCCGGCGTCCTCGCCGATCACCGCCGAAAGCCGCAGCCAGGCCAGGGCCCCGGCCGCCCGACCTTCCACCGAGACGACGCCAGCGGGCCCGCGCACCTCGAAGGCGCAGGTTTCGCCGCGCTCGAACAGGGCGCGCAGGCGACGCGCGTGATCGGGGTCGGCCCGCATCAGGGCGTTGACCAGCCCCTGGGCGTCGGCGTCCTTGAGCGACAGGGCCGCTGCGCAGACGCAGAGGCTTTCCTCGCCCGAGGCCAGCAGGGCTCGGCCGTCCTCGACAGCGAGCAGGGCGGAGTCGAAGGCCTCGGCCGAGGACTGGGCGACTTCGGCGCGCATTTCCAGTTCGGCGACTCGGGCTCTGAGGGCGAGCAGGCGCACCTGTCCCTGACGCTGCTGGGCCAGGGCCCAGAGCGTGGCGCAGATGGCCAAGCAGACCGCACCGGCGGCCGCCGCCAGGATTAGTTCATGCGCGTTCATCACCACTCCATCAGCGCCGTCCGCGCCGATGCGAATCACCCATTTTCCAACATAGGACCCAAAACGGTTCACCGCACCCGCGGCACGTTTCCTCAGGCCGCCGTTTGAGCGACAATGGCCTGATGAGCGCCATTCTCTATCCCGTCGCCCGCGACGCCGAGGCCGCGCTCGCCGCCCCGGTGGGACGCGCGGCCCGCGCCCGAGAGGCCCAGGCCCTGGCCGGCGGCGAGGCGGTGGAGTTCCTCACCCGCGCGGTCGGCCCCGAATTCGCCACCCGCGAGGCCGCCCTGGATGTCTATGCCGGGCGCATCGAGGATGATCGTCCAGGCCACTTGCGCAGCCTGCCGCCCGAGGATCGCTATTGCCGGCTGTCCGAACTGGCGGCCCAGGTGGGCGGCCGACGGCGCGTGCTCGCCCAGGCGCAGCCGACCTTGCGCGATGGCCGCCGCTGGCCGACCCCGCCGGACCAGCCGGTGGCCACAGTCTGGCGGCTGCAGATCTCGTTCTGGCGGATCGGGGCTGCGGCGGAAATCCCGCTGGACGGTCCCCAGGCCCGGCGGGTCCGCCGCGGCGGCGGTGAGGCCGATCGTGAAACCCTGAACGCCCTCACCCGCCAGCCCCTGCGGCCCTTCCGTCCCCAGCAGCCCCTGGACATCGGTCTGTTCGAAATTCGAACGCCGGAAGACCCCCACATCGTGATCGCCGACGAATGACACCATCAGCATCGGGGCTGGCCCCCAGCCTGGACGACATGGCCGCCCTGGCGCAGGCCGCGTTTGCGCGCCTGCCTGAAGCCTTCCGCAGCATGACCGGCCATGTTCTGTTCCGGGTCGATGATTTCCCCGACGAGCAGACGCTGGCGGCCCTGGAGATTGAGGATCCCTTCGACCTGACCGGCCTCTATCACGGGGTCGACCTGGCCCATCGCTCGGTGCTCGATCCCGAGACGCATCCGTCCATGGTCTTCCTCTATCGCCGGCCGATCCTGGATGAGTGGGCGGCCCGTGGCGATGTGACCCTGGAGGAGTTGGTCGGCCATGTGCTGATCCATGAGATCGGCCACCATTTCGGCCTGTCCGA
>NZ_JBALUY010000116.1:0-7545 GCF_036963605.1 Phenylobacterium sp.
CGGCGCGCCGCCCGTGCGGCTGAGATCCCCGCCGAAGCCCTGGGCGCGGCGCCCGCTGCGGCTCCCGCGCCTGCGTCTGCTCCGCCGGTCGAGGCCGAAGGAGCGAGCCCGCCGCTCGCCATTCGCGCGCCCAAGACCCCGCCGCGGGACTCCTCCCGTGAGACCCGCGAGAACCAGGGGGTGTTCGACTTCGTGCGGCCCGACGGCTTTTCGCTGCCCGAGCTTTCAATGCTGGCCAAGCCCAAGCCCCGGGCGGCCGCCTTCGACGAGGGCGCCCTGCGCCAGAATGCTCAGCTGCTGGAAGGCGTGCTCGCCGAGTTCGGGGTCCGCGGCCAGATCGACCAGATCCGGCCAGGTCCAGTGGTCACCCTCTATGAGCTGGTGCCTGCGCCGGGCGTAAAGTCGGCCCGGGTGGTGGCCCTGTCCGACGACATCGCTCGCTCGATGTCCGTCGCCGCCTGCCGCGTCGCCGTGGTGCCTGGCCGCAACGCCATCGGCATCGAGCTACCCAACCAGAAGCGCGAGACGGTCTATCTGCGCGACCTGCTGGCCAGCCCCGAATACGAGCGCTCGACGCTCGCCCTGCCCATGGCGCTGGGCGAGAACATCGGCGGCGAGCCCTATATCGCCGACCTGTCGAAGATGCCCCACCTGCTGATCGCCGGCACCACCGGCTCGGGCAAGTCGGTGGGCGTCAACGCCATGATCCTGTCGATCCTCTACCGGCTGGCGCCCGAGCAGTGCCGCTTCATCATGATCGACCCCAAGATGCTGGAGCTGTCGGTCTATGACGGCATCCCGCACCTGCTGGCGCCCGTCGTCACCGATCCGAAGAAGGCCATCGTCGCGCTGAAATGGACCGTGCGCGAGATGGAGGACCGCTACCGCCTGATGTCCAAGATCGGCGTGCGGAACGTCGCCTCCTATAACGAGCGCGCCAAGGAGGCCGCGGCCAAGGGCGAGCACTTCGAGCGCACCGTCCAGACCGGCTTCGACGACAATGGCCGCCCGGTCTATGAGAGCGAGCGCATCGACCCCAAGCCCATGCCCTATCTGGTGGTGGTCATCGATGAGGTGGCCGACCTGATGCTGGTGGCTGGCAAGGATGTGGAAGGCGCCGTCCAGCGCCTGGCCCAGATGGCCCGGGCGGCCGGCATTCACCTGATCATGGCGACGCAACGGCCCTCAGTGGACGTGATCACCGGCACCATCAAGGCCAACTTCCCGACGCGGATCTCCTTCCAGGTCACCTCGAAGATCGACAGCCGCACCATCCTGGGCGAGCAGGGCGGCGAGCAGCTGCTGGGCCAGGGCGACATGCTCTACATGGCCGGCGGCGGGCGCATCACCCGCCTGCATGGCCCCTTCGTCTCCGACGAGGAGGTCGAGGCCGTGGCCAAGTTCCTGCGCGCCCAGGGCGAGCCGCAATATGTGGAGGACGTCACCGCCGGCGGCGATGACGAGGATGGCGGCGGGGGCGATGACTTCGGGGCCGGGGGAAATTCCGGGGACGATCTCTATGACCGCGCCGTGGCCGTGGTCACCCGCGACGGCAAGGCCTCGACCAGCTATGTCCAGCGCCGGCTGCAGATCGGCTATAATCGGGCGGCCTCGCTCATCGAGCGGATGGAGCAGGAGGGCGTGGTCAGCCCCGCCAATCATGCGGGCAAGCGCGAGATCCTCGTCGGCGCGCCGCCTTAAAGACAGAGGCTGAAGAAGCAGGGTGGGCGCGCCCGACGGAAGCCGGACGGGGCTTGGGGGGAGAGAAGCGTCACAGTCTCACGCCCGGCGCGCCCTGGCGGGGCCGGCAAACGACCTTTCGGCCGTCGTGGGGGTGAGCCGGCCCGCACGCCACTGATGTTGGGGACGCCGGGTCCAGATCAAGCGCCTGCGACGATTTGGCGCTCGGCCGCCCGGCTTCGGACCTTTGGCGGCGTCGTTCAGGCGGAGGGCCTGGTGAGCACATACGCGGCGCAGGCCAGGAGCGTCACGCCTACCAGGGCAGGAACCAGGGGGCCTCGGTTGCTGAACAGGACAATCCCCCAACTGATCCCCATGCCGGCGACGGCGGCGATCTTGGCCCGGGGAGGGATGGCCCCGCGCTCGTCCCAGGCCCGCAGGGTGGGGCCAAAGCGCCTGTGGGCGTACATCCGCGCCCGCAACTTGGGCGCGCTCTTGCCGAAGGCCCAGGCGGCGATGATCAGAAAGACGGTGGTCGGCAACAGGGGCAGGAAGGCGCCCAGTATTCCCAGGCCCAAGGCCGCCATGCCCAGGCCCCGATAGAGCAGAATCGCCACAGGCGTCATGGCGCGCGGCGCAGGCGTGGCCTCCTCGGCGGGTTCGACAGGATCGCGCTGTGCGGACATCGCCGAAGCATGCCACAGGTCTTGCGAGAGAGTCGCAGAATTCAGCGGTCCAACGGCGTCAGGCTAGGCTCTGCGGCCTGGAATGCGGGTGGGTTCGAACCGGATCAGCGCCTCGGCCATGGTCTTGTCGGGCTCCAGATTGCGGATCACGGCGGCCAGGCCGCGGGCGATATCCCGCTGGCGCTCTGCGGGCACGCCGGCCAGGGCCTGGCGGTTGAAGTCCAGTAGCTGATCGACCGCCCGGGCATAGAGGCTCTGGCCCCCCTCGGTGAGGGACAGCCTTACCTGGCGGCGGTCGGTTTCCGGTGTCCGGCGCGCCACCAGATCGCGACGGACCAGTTGGTCGACGCTGCGGGTCAGGGTGGTGCGGTCCACGGCGGTGAAGGCCGAAAGTTCCGACATGGCGCAGGACCTAAAGCGCCGGATGGTCGAAATGGCGCGCCACTGGGCCAATGACAGGTCGAGGCCGGCCAGGGCGCGTTCAAACGCCGCGTCACGCCGCCGCACCGCCTGGAACAGAAGATAGAAAAAGTACTCCGGCACATCTAGGCCGAACTCGGCTTCCGGATCGATAGACCGGAGGCTGGTCTTGGATTCACTCATACAATGCGGCCCCTTCGCCTGCAGGGTGACCTGAATCCGCTCAGTTACACAAGTCGCATTTGCAATAGGTGTAAATGCACAGACATTGACATGACGGGGTTCGGTCACTAGGTGGGGACCAGTTCCATAGGCAGCGCTGTCCGCTGGCTCGGGCGCGAGAGGTGTCTCGCCGGCCCGCTCCGTGCAGCGCCTCACCGCAAAGTGCTGAGGTTGATATGAATGGCCCGCCCGAGGCGGCCCTCGACGATATTCGTCGCCGGCTGGATGAACTGCATCATGAGGCCCAGCGCGCCAGCGCCCTTGGCCGCGCCACCCTCAGCGCCCTGGCCGTGCTGTCTGCGCAAACCCGCCAGGCCGTGGAAGAGGGGCTGCGCCAGGAAGCCGACGCCCTGAGGCGCCAGGTCGCTGACCCGATGCAGCATGATCTGTTCGAAGCCTTCTGCGAGCTTCAGGCCCTGGCCACGCCCGAGGGCCGACTGGCGCGAGACCTGGAGCAGGCTCTGATCGATCGGGCCGCGGGTCTCGACGCCGCGTCGGTGGCGCTGCCTGGCCGCAAGGCTGGCTGAGCGAGCGACCAGGCTCTAGAAGTCCAGCCGCCAGAGAACCTCGAGGAGTTCGGCCGGCTCGAACGGCTTGACGATCCAACCGTCCACGCCCTGCGCACGGCCCCGGGCCCGCTTGGCCTCGGTCTCTTCGCTGGTGATCACCACGATGGGCAGGTCGGCCAGATCCGAGTCGCCCTTGATGGCCGCCACCAGGCTGAAGCCGTCCATCCGGGGCATGTTGAGATCGGTAAGCACCAGATCGGGCCGGCGGCGCCTCATCATGTCGAGGGCCTGGGCGCCGTCCTCAGCCAGACGAACGTCATAACCGGCGGCGCTGAGAATATCGCCCAGCAGCAAGCGGATCACTGGCGAATCGTCAACCACCAGGACGGTGGCGGCGTCTTCAGCCTGAAAGGTCGCCCGCGCGGACTCAGCCTCAGACATGCGGCGCTCTGGCAGCGGCTGGACGGCGAGCATCGGCGGCGGGGACTCCTTGGGGGAACAGCGGGGTGGCTCCTCGCATCATTCTCAGATGCGACGTAATCTAAGGTTAATCGGGAGAATAATTCTCTAATAAGAGAATTCTTGAATCAGCGCAAGATGCTGCAATGCAGCGCAGCCGGTCATCACCCGCGGGTATGATCCCGAGCGATTGCGGCGGACCTGAAAGGTTCTTGAGTCCCTGCCTGCAGCGCCTTCAGCGGCCAGCGGGGCGAAGGAGCCTAGTCTTCGACGACGTTTCCACCCTGGTGGATCAGCAGGACCCGAGACTGCTGGCCCTGCTCGGCTGTCAGGGCGAAACCCATGCCGCCGTCAAAATAGACCCCGTCGCCGATCCCCAGGTTCAAGGGCGCATAGATGTCGGAATGCAGCACCACGGCCCCGCTCAGGACCATGAGATAGGCGTCCCCCTGGGCTCGCAGCAGGCGTCCGGTCCGCTGGCCCTCGACCACGTCCAGCACGACCGGGGTAAAATCCCGGCGCAGCAGGTCGGTTGCGCCAGCCCGGCCCGCCACGCCGCCGATGTCGCGAGATTCGCCTTCGCCGGCCCGGATCACGGCGCGGCGGCCAGGCTGGCGTTGGGGTGCGGAGTCCAGGCTCTCCGGCTTGATCAGATGATCGACGTCCACCTCCAGGGCGCGGCACAGGCGGATCAGCACCTCATAGCCCAGAGAAGCCTGGCCAAGCTCGACCTTGGAGAGGCTCGACAGGGGAACCTCGGCGCGGGCGCTCAGCTCGGCCAGCGTCCAGCCCCGGGCGTGGCGCAGGCGCCGGATGGCGGCGCCGACGGCGGCTGACAGACCAGCCGTCATGGCCTTGGCCCGCGGGGCGGGCGGAACCAGGAAAAGGCGGCGAAACGATCAGGCAAGCTGCTGGGGGCTCCCAAGGCGGAGGTCCATGCTTAAGCCTGATGAGCGCGCAAGGCCAAGCTCAGTTGCTCAGCCATCATGTCCTTGAGCCTCTGCGGTCCAAGAATCTCCACCTTGTCGCCCCAGCTGAACAGGTGCCAGGCCAGCTCCCGCATGCCGCTGGCCCGGAAGGCGACCAGCACCGAGCCGTCGGGCTGAGGCGTCGCCTGCTGGGTGGAGTGGAAACGCCAGCCCAGCGCCTCCTCGGCGCCGTGGGACCGGATCCGCAGCCGCACATCTTCCACGTCGTCCTGGTAGATGCCAAAGCTGCGATCGACGAAGGCGGCCAGGGAAAAGCCGGCCGGCGGCGTGGCCGCCGCGGTCAGCACCCGCACCTCGGCCAGCCGGTCCAGCCGCCAGGTGCGGGGCTCGCCGCCCTCGCCCTCGGCGGCCACCAGATAGTTGCTGCGGCCAAACAGCAGGCCCAGCGGACTGACCTCCCGCACCCGGCCCGGCGTGCTGCCGCCCATATAGGTAAAGGCCAGCCGGCGCAGGCTGACGATAGCCTCGCGCACCTGGCGCAGCACCGCCTCGTCCTCGAACGGCCGGGGCCCCGGGGCCACGGCGATGGCCTCGGCCTGCAGCACCGCCTCCAGGTCGGGCGCCAGCCGTCGGCGGGCCGGGGCGCGCATGGCCGACAGCACCTTGGCCTCCAACCGGCTGAGCGCGGCCGCTCGTCCGGCCCCGCCGCTGGCCCGGAAGTGCTCGGCCGCCGCCCGCAGCGCCCCCAGCTCCTCGGCGTCCGGGGTCTGGAAGATGCCGTCCAGGCCGGCGGGAATGCGGAAGCGCCGGGTGGGCGGGTCGTCGATCTCCTCGAACTGCGGGAACAGCTCACGCAGGGCGTCGCGCATCCGCTCGGCGGTGCGTCGACCGACGCCAGCGGCCTCGGCCATCTCATCCAGGGTGAGCCCCTCGGCGGTGCTGGCCAGGGTGCGGGCCAGGTCCAGCAGCTGGGCGGCCTTCTCGTGTCGCATGGTGGCTCCGAAACCTACGTCCGATTCTGACGCATGATGAGCCTAGGGTCCAGGGTGTCGAAAGGAACGGAGATCGCCATGCCCGCCGCCCACCGCCAGACCCGCCCATCCCGCCAGCGCGCCGCCGCCCCGGCGCCGCTGCTTGATCTGACGGCGCGACCGGAGGCTCCGGGCGCCGATCTGATCGCCGCGGTCCTGACCCATGCCGATCTGGAGACGCGTCTGGGCCCCCAGCGGGTCCGCCGGTCCCTCTCGCCCTACCGGGCCGCCGAACTGCGCGAAGCCGGCCGGCTCAACGGCGCCGAGGCCGCCCGCAGCCTGGACCTGGCGGTCGTCTGGGACGAGGCCGAGGCCGAGGTGGTGCGGGTGATCGACGACGCCCCCCTGCGCTGCAAGACCCAGTCGAGCCGCGCCTGGTGGGAGGACGCCTGGGAGGAGGAACTCTGGCAGGCGCCCACGCCGCGGCCGGCCCTGCGTACGGTCAAGGGTGGTCGCCGGTGAGCCGGTCCGCGCCCCAGTCCTCATTCGCCCCCACCCTGTTCCAGGCCCGCCTGCCTGGGGCGGCGCCGGCCCAGACGCGTCTCGGACTTGACCGCGGCCCGCGGCCGGTCCAATCGCCGGCCCATGTCGAAAGTCACCCCCGCCACCCGGGTCCTTGACCGCGCCGGCGTGGCCTACGGCCTGCACACCTACGACTACGATCCCGGCGCCGACAGCATCGGCCGGCACGCGGCCCTGAGCCTGCGGGTTGATCCGGCGATCATGTTCAAGAGCCTGATGACCCTGGTGGACGGCAAGCCGGTCTGCGCCGTCCTGCCGTCGGATCGCGAGGCGGCGCTCAAGCGACTGGCCCAGGCCGCCGGCGGCAAGTCGGCGGCGATGATGGCGCCGGACAAGGCCGAACGCATGACGGGCTACAAGGTGGGCGGGATCAGCCCGCTCGGTCAGAGGCGCGCCTGCCCGGTCCTGGTCGAGGCCGCGGCCCTGGATCACCCTCAGATCTTCGTCAATGGCGGCCAGCGGGGCCTGCAGATCCAGATCGCCCCGGCCGACCTGGTCGCCGTCCTCGGCGCGGCCGTCGCCAGCTTCAGCTAGAACGGACAGCCGCGCCGGCGCATTTGTTTGGGCGCCGTGGCGTCAATGGGCTTAGGTTACCGCTGTTCACGCGACATCCTTCGAGTTCGGATGGGCCGGAGTACGGATGGGCACGACAGCAACGACCTCAGCGGTTCTGGCTCGGCGGCGCAGCTATCACGTCGGCAATGTCCGCTCGCAGCTTTCGTCCGCCGCCAGCGCCCTGCTGGAGTCTGAGGGCGCTTCGGCGCTCAGCCTGCGCGCCATAGCCCGGCGGACCGGCGTGGCCCTGGGCACCGTCTATTATCACTATGCCGACAAGCACGCCCTGCTGGCCGGCCTGGCCGTGGAGGGGTTCCGCAACCTCGCTGAGGCCCTTCACGCCGCCGCCGACGCCCGCGGCGAGGTGAGCGGTCTTCGAGCCGCCGGTATGGCCTATCTCGCCTTCGTCCGCGCCCGCCCGGCCCTCTATGGCCTGATGTACGAGATGCACGATGTCGGTCGCCGCGAAGAGGTCGGAGAGGCCGAAAGCGCCGCCTTCGCCGAGATGATCCGCGCGATCGGTCAGGACTTC
>NZ_JBALUY010000117.1:0-7302 GCF_036963605.1 Phenylobacterium sp.
AGGCTGGCCGGCGCCGTAACCCCTCACCCTCCCGCTCAACTTCGTTGATCGGGCCCCTCCCTCTCCCGACGGGAGAGGGGTAGAGCTATGTCCATGACCGACACCAAGACTGACACCAAACTCATCCAGGGCCGCACCGGCGCCTGGGAAATCGTCATGGGGCTGGAGATCCACGCCCAGGTGGCGTCGAAGGCCAAGCTGTTCTCGGGGGCCGCCGTCGGCTTCGGGGCGGGGCCCAATGAGCAGGTGTCGCTGGTGGACGCCGGCTTCCCCGGCATGCTGCCGACGCTGAACAAGTTCTGTGTCGAACAGGCGGTGCGGACGGGGCTGGGCCTTAACGCCCGGATCAACACCTTCAGCCAGTTCGACCGGAAGAATTATTTCTATCCGGACCTGCCCACCGGCTATCAGATCAGCCAGCTGTATCACCCCATCGTGGGCGAGGGCGTGGTGGAGGTGGAGGCCGAGGACGGCTCCTTCTTCAATGTGGGCATCGAGCGCCTGCATCTGGAGCAGGACGCCGGCAAGCTGATCCACGACCTGTCGCCCACGGAATCCTATGTGGACCTGAACCGGGCGGGCACGGCCCTGATGGAGATCGTCTCGCGGCCGGATCTGCGCAGCCCCGAGGAGGCGGTGGCCTACGTCAAGAAGATCCGGACCATCCTGATCTATCTGGGCACCTGCGACGGGGACATGGAGAAGGGCAACCTGCGGGCCGACGTGAACGTCTCGGTCTGCCGCGCCGGCGGCTATGACCGGTTCAAGGAAACCGGGGACTTCAGCCACCTGGGCACCCGCTGCGAGATCAAGAACGTCAACTCGTTCCGCTTCATCAGCCAGGCCATCAACTACGAAGCCCGGCGCCAGATCGAGATCCTCGAGGACGGCGGCAAGGTCGATCAGGAGACCCGCCTGTACGACCCCGCGTCCGGCGAGACCCGGTCCATGCGCTCCAAGGAGGAGGCGATGGACTATCGCTACTTCCCCGACCCGGACCTGCTGCCGCTGGAGATCGAGCAGGCCTGGATCGACGAGATCAGGGCCTCCCTGCCGGAACTGCCCGACGAGAAGCGCAAGCGGCTGATGAGCCAGTACGGCCTGTCGCAATACGACGCCGTGGTGCTGATCTCGGAACAGGCCAAGGCGGACTATTTCGAGGCGGCGGCGAAGGGGCGCGACGCCAAGCTGGTGGCCAACTGGGTGACCAACGAGCTGTCGGCCCGGCTGGCCGCCGACCATCTGGACTTCGACCAGAGCCCGGTCCCGGCCGCCCATGTGGCCGAGCTGGTCCAGCTGATCGAGGACGGGACCATCTCGTCCAAGATCGCCAAGGAGGTGTTCGACCACGTCTGGAACGGCGAGGGCGGCCCGTCCGAGGTGGTTGAGAAGCACGGCCTGAAACAGGTCACCGACACCGGCGCCATCGAGGCGGCCGTCGACGCCATCATCGCCGCCAACCCGGACAAGGCCGAGGCGGTGAAGGACAAGCCCCAGGCCCTGGGCTGGTTCGTCGGCCAGGTCATGAAGGCCACCGGCGGCAAGGCCAATCCGGCGGCGGTCAACGCCATCCTGAAGGCCCGGCTGGGGGTCGACTGAGGGCGCCTCCGCTCATCGCGCGTGTTGATCCCGCGCCCGGGCAGCCGCGAGGCTGAGCCGGGCGACGGGCTGCGGCGGAGCGGGGATGGCGTCCCGTCCCGGATAACGCCTGCGGCGTTTCCGGGATGACAAGGGGCGATGCTGGCGATGTCAGGGCCCGGCCTCCCGCTGTTGGACTCCGACCGTGAAAAGCAGTCCGATTGGAGTCTGACGCCGGCCGTTCCACAGCACCCGCTCATCCCGGCGAAGGCCGGGATCCAGATGGCGGGCGCGGCGGTCAGGCCTTGAGGCGCGCCAGGGCGTCCAACATTCAGCCCTGTGATCTGGACCCCAGCCCTGGCTGCTGCGCGCCGCCCTTTGGGTCGCCGGGGTGAGCGGAGTCACGGGGTTGTCTGGGGTCATGGCCCCGGCGCACCGTCATTGGACTCCGACCGTGAAAAACAGTCCAATTGGAGTCCAACATCGTCCTCGCCTGCCATGCGGGTGAGGGCCTGGATTTCGGCGGCGAGGGCGCCCAGGGTCCGGGTGGGGAAGGGGCCGGTCAGGTCGATTTCGGGTTCCGGCTCGCCCCGGTCGCGGCGTTCGGCGTCCTCGCGATCCATGCGGGCGCGGCGTTCGGCGCCTTCCTCGGCGCGGACGTGGGGTTGCAGCTCCTTGTGAATGCGCAGCCAGCCCCGGGCCTCGATCTGGCGGCCGGCGGCGATGGCGGCCTGAACGTGGGTCCAGGCCTTGGCGGCCATCTGGGCGGCGGTGAGGGGCGGGGTCGGCGCGTCCGTCGCATCCCGGCTCGCGCCCGATGGCGCGTCCGGGATGACGAGGGGTTCGTTCTGTGAGGGCTGCGCGGGCGGCGCCGGGTCAGGCGTGTCCGGGCCCAGGAAGGGCGCGGCCTGGTCGGCGCGGCGCCAGCCGCCCTGTTTGGCGTGCAGGCGGAAGGTGGAGAGCTTCAGCCCGTGGCGTTCGCAGACCTCGGCCGCGCTGGCCCCGGCCAGATAGTCGGCCCTGGCCGCCGCCCAGCGCGCGGCGCGGACCTTGCGGTCGGTGTTGAACACGGGCGGGCTGTCGGGGAGGTAGCGAAATCGGATGTCCATGCCCGCCAGTGTGCGGCGCCCCCGGACACGGCGGTGAAACAAGGCCGGATTTTGAGGGCGGGGCCTTGTTTCACAAGGCATTGGGGGCGGGAAATGCGGGGATTAAGGGCGGTCGCGGGCTGCGATGGACGCCTATTCGTCGCGAAGCTCAAGCGCGGTGAACGGGGTCTGACCCCGTTCGATGCGGATGAGGTCGAGCACGCCGAGCATCTGGCGCGACCGCCAGGCGCTCATGCCGTAGGACAGGGGCGCGGCGGCGGAGGCGACGATGACGGGGATGACCACATCAGCATGGTCGCGGACGAAGGGCATGATGCTGGCGCCCGCGACTTCCGCGAGCAGGGCCAGCAGGGTGACGGGCACGGTGAGGTAGGCGATCACCACGGCGCGGAACATCTGGTCCTGACGGCGCGCATTGAGGGCGGCCAGCGCCACCACGGCGTCGAAGGTCGCCTCGTCCGCGCCCGCGAGGATGTCGAAGGCCGCGATGGTCGAGGGATTGCGGCGGAAGCCGGTGATGAAATCGACGCCCAGATAGCCCCATGCGCCCGGGGTGTAGACACTGGACGGGATCAGGCTCCACGCCGGAAAGTGGGCCTTGAGCCGCGTCCACAGCCGCCAAGCCTCGGCCGCGCCCGGCATGGGGATGTCGCGGGCTGGAGTGTCGGCCGCCATCGAAGCCCCCTGATGCGGTTTCGCCTGTCTCTGTGTTCGGCCGACTCGGGGAGTGGGGCAAGGGGCGGGGCAGAAGCAACGGCCTAACCCGCTTGGCTCAGGGGCATTCGAGATATGACGCAAGCGTCTAGCAAGTCTCATTTTCCAGCCTTACTAAGGCTGTCATGGCCAAACGTCCTACATTCTTTCTTTCGTCGACCATCTACGACTTTCAGGACCTTCGTGGTGCGATAAAATTCACCCTTGAATCCCGAGGCTGTCGCGTGCTCGCCTCGGAATTCAATGACTTCGGCGGAAATCTTGAGCAGCACAGTTACGAGGCGTGCCTGAAAAGTATTGAGCAGGCGGATTATTTTGTCCTTCTGGTGGGTAGCCGTGTCGGTGGATGGTATGACGAGTCCAGCAGAGTCAGCATTACTCAGCAGGAGTATCGGACGGCATATGAGCGACACCGGCAGGGGCTGTTAAAGATAGTCACGTTGGTGCGCTCAGAGGTCTGGCAAATGCGTGAGGATCGAAAGGCCCTCTCCCGTCACCTAGCTCAGCTCGATATGAGCGAGACCGAACGGAAAATGGCTCAAGATTATCCGAGCAAGTTCGCGACAGATGCCACCTTTATCAGCGAGTTTTTGGCCGAGATCGGTCGAAATCTCGAGACGGGCCAAGCCGTGAAGACGGGAGGGGTAAAGCCCACCGGCAACTGGATTCATCGCTTCTCAAGCTTTAGAGACGTGCACGATGTATTGAATCCGCTGTCTTTTTCCGGCCGCACAGCCGACGAGGCCGCATATGCAAAGGCTTTGCAGCATGAACTGCTAACAGTCTTGGGCCGATTTTTGATCAAAATTGATGAAACGCCAAGGGATTATAGGCAGTTTTTGAGGGAGCATATCGCCAATTGTCCGATAGAACGGACCGATCGATTTGATGATACATTCGCAATAGATGCGAAAAAGTGGCAGTCATTTAGTACGGTGATGATCCATACGTTAGGGAGGAAGCTAAACGCCGTTGTTATAAATGATGCCATTAAATCGAGCCTTTTTCTAACTTATGATAGAGTCAGTGGTTCTTATACGCAAACATCTGCTTACGAAGCATTGGCAAAATTGCTCGATGAAATTCGTATGTATAACGAAAGCGCAAATGCTGAAAATTTATCAATTATATTCGAGTTTTCTCCGAAGAATATTGGACGACCGAAGGGAAATGTTAGACTGCCCACAATGAAGTTGTTGATTCTTTATGGTATCGCCCATCGCTGGGTTAATATTGTGAGTCTTTCAATGGCGCTCATCGTTCACCTTGAGGGGCGTGATTTTGAGATGCCAGAACTTATGCCGTTCTCGCCGGTGAAAGACATGGATGACGAAATTTCGAAGGAAGTGGTCACTGCCTCCGAAGCCCGTACGGCGTTGGGGATTTAGCGAATCCCGGCCAGTACAGAGTTTCCGAGGGCAGAGTAGGATGCCGAATCCCCCCCTTGCCTGGATGCGTGCGTGACTAGAGTTCTGATTTCCGGCCTTTTTCTCCTCTCCCTTTCCCTCTCCGCCTGTGAGCGGCAGGGGCGGGTGGATGAGGCCCAGGCGGCGGTTCCGGCGGCGCCGGCAAGGGCCGAGCCGGTGGTGGTGGATCAGCTGCCGCAGCTGTCGGCGAAGATCGACGGGCTGGAGGTGACCGGCGGGTTCAGCGGGGCGGTGCTGGTGGCGCGGGGCGACGAGGTGCTGTTCCGCAAGGCGTACGGCACGGCGAACCATGAGCTGGACAAGGCCATGGCGCTGGACACCCGGTTCCGCATCGCCTCGGTGTCGAAGCAGTTCACGGCGGCGGCGATCCTGCGGCTGCAGGACGAGGGGGTGCTGAGCGTGGACGATCCGGTGTGCCGGTGGATCCAGCCGTGCCCGGAGGCCTGGGCGCCGGTGCGCATCCACCACCTCTTGAGCCACACCTCGGGCATTCCGGACCTGATGCAGCGGCCCGGCTGGGGCGAGATGCGGACCACCCATCAGACGCCCGCGCAGCTGACGGCGGCGTCGGCGGAATACCGCCTCAGCTTCGAGCCGGGCACGAAGATCCGCTACTCCAACGCCGGCTACAACCTGGCCGGGGCGATCCTCGAGGCGGCGACGGGGCGGGGGTATCACGACTGGCTGAGGACCGAATTCTTTGAGCCGCTGGGCATGGACGACACCGGCTTCGACGACGGCTCGGCGGAGACGGCCATGGGCTACGCCTGGCTGGCGGGCGGGCGGACGCCGCAGCCGGAGTCCAACGCCTCCATCGTCTATGCCTCGGGCGGGCTGTATTCGACCGTGGACGATCTGCTGGCCTGGAACCGGGCGCTGCACGGGGGGCGGCTGCTGTCGGCCCGGAGCTATCGCCTGATGACCAGCGCCCACAATCCGCCGGGGGACGAGGGCCCGCCGGGGCGGCCGCCGCGCGGCTGGGGCTATGGGCTGTTCATGGCCGACCTGGGCTCGCGCATGGAGCCGGGGTTCCTGGCCGGGCAGATCTATCACACCGGCAGCTGGTCCGGGTTCCGGGCGCTGGCGACGCACCACCCGGCGCAGGATGTGACGGTGATCGCCCTGTCGAACTACTACCACCAGAGGGACGCCCTGTTCCTGATCACCCAGTGGGCCGTGGCCGAGGTGATCGGGGCGCCGCTGCCGGAGCGGATCGCGGACAGCTGAGCCCTTCTCCCGATGGGAGAAGAGGGAACGCCGCGCGGCGGGCGGGGTTTGGTGTGGGGACCCTGAAAGGAGATCCCATGCGCGCCCTGATCCTGAACTGCACGCTGAAGGCCTCGCCGACATCGTCCAGCACCGAGGCCTTCGCCGGGGTGCTGGCGGACCAGCTGCGCCGGGAGGGGTGTCTGGTGGAGATGGTGCGGCTGGTGGATCTGGACATCCGGCCGGGGGTGACCTCGGACGAGGGGGAGGGCGACGACTGGCCCGCCGTGCACGAGAAGATCATGGCGTCGGACATCGTGGTCATGGCCACCCCCACCTGGATGGGCCAGGCCTCCAGCGTGTGCCAGCGGGCGCTGGAGCGCATGGACGGCATGCTGTCGGAGACCGACGACACGGGCCGGCCCGCCGCCTTCGGCAAGCTGGGCGGGGTGATCATCACCGGCAATGAGGACGGGGCGCACCACATCGTGGGCACCACCTGCCAGGCCCTGATCGACATCGGCTTCACCATTCCGGGGCACAGCTGGGCCTACTGGCATCTGGGACCGGGACCGGGGCCGGACTATACGGAGACGGACGAGGGGCACGACTACGCCGACCGGGTGGCGAGGAACGCCGCGCGCAATCTGGCGGGGCTGGCGAAGGTGCTGACGCCGGAGACCTATCCGGTTCCCGAGAGCTGAGAACAGGGACGCGGACGGACCCCCTCCACCGCTTCGCGGTCCCCCTCCTCCGGTGGGGGAGGATCAGGCCGCGCCGTTGAGGAGGCGGGCGTAGGCGTCCACCAGACTGGCGTAGGTGGGCACGAAGACCACGGCGGTGGTCCCGCCGTCGGACACCGCCGCCTTGATCTCGAAGTGCAGGTGGATGGTGGTGGCCGTGCCGCCGAAATCGTTGGAGACGCGGCCGATCAGCTGGCCCCGCGCCACCCGCTGGCCCGAGGTCAGGATCGAGCGCACATGGGCCATGTCCATGTGCAGGTAGCGGTAGATGCGGCCGGTGTCGCCGCGGATGAAGACGCTGTAGCTGCCGATGGAGGTGATCACCCCGTCCTCGGCCGCCACCACCGGATGGACCCGGGCCTGGCAGGTGGCGGGGCGGATGTCCTGGCCCTGGTGGCCGCGCGCCGAGGGGCACAGGCCGTTGGCGGCCGAGCGGGTCTCGCAGAAATTGTCGCGCCAGGGATAGCTGTAGTTGGCCGGATCGCACTGGCCGCCGGGCGGGCCCATGAAGCCGCCGTGGCCGTA
>NZ_JBALUY010000118.1:0-7143 GCF_036963605.1 Phenylobacterium sp.
GGGCATGGGCGCGCGGGGCGAGATGGAGGGCCGGGAGGCGGGCCAGGTCCGCCTCAATGTGGTGACGCCGGGGGGTATTTTCGGCGCCGAATTCATCGGCTGCGACGAGGCGGGCCGGGCCTGTCGCGCGCTCGGCTTCACCGCCAGCGTCGACAAGCGCGCCATGACCCTGGACCACCTCAACAGCTTCAACAACCGCGACATTCTCTGCCGCGCGGTGATGCGTGGCGACCAGGTCGATGTCCGCTACGGGCTCCTGCTGGCTGACAGCCAGACCGAAGGCGACCTGCGCGACCAGGTGGCCGTGTGGCAGCGCTGCCTCGGCGCCTTTGCGGGCCTGGCCAACGATCCCGACGGCTTCCTGGGTGCGGCCCAGCAATAGCCTCAGGCCATTGCGCGACTGCGGAGCCTGGCCATCCGGTCGATGGCGGCCTCGGCTTCGGCGACCATCTCGGCCACGATCTGGGCCGCAGGCTTGATATCGTGGATACCGCCGGCCGACTGGCCCATGGCGAAGCAGGAGCGGTCGGGGTCGAGGCCTTCGACCTGGCCGCCGATGCCGCCCATCACGCCAGCCTTGGAAGAGTGCATGGCCTGCATCGGGAAGGGCTGGATCTCCTGGGGCCGGGTCTCCCAATCCTCCACATAGGGGTTCTTCATCACCCGCATGGGCTTGCCCGAATAGCAGCGGGTGCGGACCGTATCGACGTCTTCAGCGGCCACCACCGCGTCGCGATAGGCCTGGCCCGCATGAGCCTCGGTCGAGGCGATGAACCGGGTGCCGATCCAGACCCCTTGCGCGCCCAGCGCCAGGGCCGCAGCCAGGCCACGGCCGTCGGAAATGCCGCCGGCGGCGACCACCGGAATCTTCACGGCCTCTACGGCCTGGGCGACCAGCGGCAGGGTGCCGACCAGGCCCGTATGGCCGCCACCCTCCCCGCCCTGGCAGATGACGGCGTCGCAGCCGGCCTGCTCGGCCTTGACCGCATGCTTCACCGCCCCGCAGACCACCATGACCTTGAGGCCCGCAGCCTTCAGCTTCTCCATGATCGGCATTGGCACGCCGAGGCCGGCGATGAAGGAGGAAGCACCCTCTTCGATGATGATCTCCACCGAGGCTGTCAGGCTCTCGGGCGAGGCGGCCAGCAGATCGACGCCGAACGGCTTGTCGGTCAGCTTGCGGACCTTGCGCATCTCCTCGCGGATGAAGTCTGGCGAGCGGCCGGCCATGCCCAGCACCCCATAGCCGCCGGCCTCGCAGACCGCGGCCACCAGCTCGGCATAGGCCACCCCGCCCATGCCGGCCTGCATGATCGGATGCTGGATCTCCAGCAGGTCGCAAAGCGGCGTGTGCAGGGTCATGGCGTCGTCTCCCGTGGTGTTTTTGCTTGAACCCACCATGGCGCCGTCGGCCGCCAGCGGAAACACTGACCCTGCGTCAGGGGCTCGTAGCGCCGCGCGGAGCGCGTTCTAAAAGAGAGGACACAAAGGACACGAAGGATAGCAAAGGACACGAAGATCTAGACGCTTCACCCTTTGTGCTCTTCGCGCTCCTTTGTGCCCTTCGTGTCCCCTTCTTTTTTCGATGCCTGCGGCGCTTAGAAAACGCCGTAGCCGCCGTCGATCAGGAAGGAGTCGCCGGTGTGGAAGCGCGAGGCGTCGGAGGCCAGATAGACCGCCATGCCGCCAAAGTCGGCCGGCTCACCCCAGCGGCGCATGGGCACGCGCTTGATGACGTTCTCATTGAACTTGTCGTTGTCCTGGGCGCCCGCGGTCATGTCGGTAGCGATCCAGCCGGGCAGGATGACATTGGCCCGCACGCCATATCGCGCATGCTCCACGGCGATGGCCCGGACCATGGGAATCAGCGCGCCCTTGGTCGCCGCATAGGCCTGGTTGCGCGCCGCCCCGTCCAGGGCCGACAGCGACGAGATCGCCACCAGCGAACCGCCCTGGCCGTCGCCGCCCCGGGCGACCATGTGCTTGCAGGCTTCGCGGAAGGTGAAGAAGACCCCATCCAGATTGACCGACAGCACCTTGCGATAGGTCTCTGTGGGAAACTCCGAGAAGGACTTGGCCCCGCCGCCGATGCCGGCGTTGGCCACCACGGTGTGGACCGCGCCCATCTTTGCGACCGCAGCTTCCATGCCGTCGGCCACCGCGGTCTCGTCAGCCACATTGACCACCTGGGTCAGCACCCGCACCCCGGTGGGCTTCAGCTTCTCTTCCGCCGTCCGGTTCTTGTCCGGATTGGAGCCCCAGATGACGATGTCGGCGCCGGCCTGGGCCATCGCCTCGACCATGCCAAAGCCGATGCCGCCATTGCCGCCGGTGACCAGGGCCACCTTTCCGGTCAGGTCGAAGGGTTTGTAGGCCACGGCGTCCTCCTCGTTTTTCAAACGTTTGTTGGGCTTGAAGAGAGGCGGGTCGCAGCGACAGGTCAAGCCTTACCGCCGCGCCTCGAGCAGGTCTGACCAGCGCCACCGGCCCGCGCCCAGGGCGATGCGCGGCGCGCCGGGACCGTCGGCGAGGCTGAGCACCACATGGCCGGAGACGGCGTCGCGGCGGCAAGCTTCCGGCGCAAAGGCCACCTCCACGGCGATGGCTTGGCGCACCCCGGCCAGGCCGCGGCCAGTCTGACCCGGACTCTGCACCCACTGGCCGTCCCAAAGGTGCAGGGCGCGGCCGCGAGCGCCGGACGCCGCGCTGGCCTGGGCCACCGTCGCCTGGATACTAGGCTCCTTGCGCAGCGCCGTCTGCAACCGCGCCACCATGCTGCAGGAGGAACCGCCGCCGCCGGCCCCATCGCCGGCGCCGGTCCCGCTGGCTCCAGCGCCGCCCGCGCCGCCGCCGGGTCCCGCGCCCACGGTGATCGCGCCCGCCGTCTGGGCGGCGCTCAGCAGGGCATAGGTCGGCGCCTTGGGCGCTGGCGGCACGGGCAGGGGTGGCATCTCCGGCGGCCGCGGGGCGGGCCTGGCCTGCCGCGGCGGCGGGACCGGTGGGGAGATCTTGGGCGCAGGCGCAGGAGGCGTCGCGGCCGCAGCCGGGGCGGCGTCATCCTGCGCTGGACCATCAGGCGCTTCGGCCGGCGGCGGCGGCGGCGGGGGCGGCTCAGGTCGCGGTGGCGGAGGGATCAGAGACACCTCGATCGGCTGGGATTCGGGCTCGGCAGGCGGGGGCGAAGCCAGCGCCAGGGCGCCCAGGATCGCGCCGTGGACCGCCAGACTCGCCAGGCCTGCGCCTGCGCGGCCCACCGTTCTGCGCTGGTCGTTTCGCCCTTGCATGAAGCGCCTGTCGCCGTGATCGGGACCCGAATGGCTCCCACGGGGATGCGTCGAGAAGGTGGCGGCGGACGGGCGCGCCCATGGTCAAGGCGCCTTGTTGACGCCACGATCGCGCCATCACGGGGCCGTGATAGGCCAACCCAATGGCGTTTCCACTGCAGATGGGGATGGGGTCTGCGTTGCAGAAAGGCGCTTACATGACGAAATCCACTCTTCGGTCGGCTGCGACCGTCAGCGTTCTGGTGATGGCCGGCCTGGTGGCCAGCGGCTGCGCCACCAAGGGCTTTGTCCGTGACGAGGTCGCCGTGGTCGACAACCGCGTCACCCAGGTGCAGGGCACCGCCGGCGAGGCCCTGGACCGGGCAAACGCCGCCCACAAGCTCGCAGAAGGCAAGTTCCTCTATGAGGTCGTGCTCTCCGACGATTCCGTGAAATTCCCCTCCGACCGCCACGCCCTGTCGCCCGAGGCCGAGGCCCGGCTGTCGGAGCTGGTCCAGCGGCTGACCTCGGAAAACCGCAACGTCTATCTGGAAATCCAGGGCCATACCGACGCCACCGGCCCCTCCGGCTATAATGACGAACTGGGCGAGGCCCGGGCCGAGGCGGTGCGCAAGTACCTGTCCATGAACGGCATTGCGTTGAACCGCATGGCCACGATCTCGTATGGCGAGGAGGCCCCCGTCGCCCCCAACGACACCGCCGACGGCCGGGCGCAGAATCGCCGCGTGGCGATCATCGTCCTGACTTAAGGCCTGAAATCCCTGGCAGGACCTGGCTTTGCGGCCGGTCCTGTCGGGGTCCTAACCCGCCGCCGCCACCCGCCGGAGCGTCGGCAGATCCACGACCGGCAGGGTCTCAAAGGCCGGCCGGGCCAGCAGGTAGCCCTGAATATACCGCACCCCGATGGCCCGCAGGGCGGCCAGTTCGCCCTCGGTCTCGATGCCCTCGGCGATCACTTCGATCCCTAATTCGGCGCACATCCGCACGACGCCAGCCACGATGGTCCGCCGCGGCAGGCTTTGGTCCAGGCCGCGGATCAGGTCCATGTCCAGCTTGATGATGTCGGTCTGGAAGCGGGCCAGCAGGTTCAGCCCCGCATGGCCGGCGCCGAAATCATCCAGCGCCGTGCCAAAGCCCATCTTCTGGTAGCTGGCGACGATACTGGCCACATGGGCCGGATCGGCCATCTGTTCGTTCTCGGTGAACTCGAAGATCAGCCGGTCGGTGGGAAAACCGTTGGCCGCCGCCGTCTTCAAGGTCAGCTGGATGCAGGCCAGCGGCGAATAGACCGCGTTGGGTAGGAAGTTGATCGACAGCCTGGCCGGCCCGTCGAGGATGCCGGCCTGGGTCGCCGTCTCGATCGCCCTAACCCGGCACTGCTGGTCGAAGGCGTAGCGGTTCTCGGCCGTCACCTGCGAAAGCACGCTCCAGGCCGACTCCCCAGCCGGCCCGCGGACCAGGGCTTCATAGGCGAAGGGCTGGCCGGTCTCCATGTCCATGATCGGCTGGAAAGCCATCGCGAAATCGAAGTCGAGGCCTTCGCCGTCACGGCAACCCTGACAGGGAACGGTGGCTTTCGGAGCGGTGGGCATCATGACGCGGGTCCATGGGAACTGGCCTGCGACCCTGCCCTAAGAATATGAATCAACGGTGGAAAGCCGGCCCGACCGATCCTCGCAGGGTTGGGATGCTATCCTCCCAGCGCCTCGGCGCCGACGGCTTCCAGTTCGGCCGCCCCTTGGGTCACCGCCGCCGCCAGGCCGCCGGCGCCGGTCAGGACCTGGGCGCCGTAGAGGCGCAGCAGCGGCAGGCGGGCCTGCATCCACGGATCGTCCGAGCCCGCGGCGGCCAGCGCCTGGCGGGCCAGGACAAAACCCCCGATCACGTCGCCGGCCAGCTTCAGATAGGGGGTCGCGCCGGCTGCGGAGTCTGTTCCGCGGTTGGCCAGCAGCCAGTCGGTGGCCGCCTCCAGGGACCGCACGCCCTCGGCCAGACGGCGACCGGCCTCGGTCAGGTCGGCGCGTTCGGTCAGCGCCTCGGCGGTCATGGCCATCTCCGCGCACAGGGCGTCCATCACCGCGCCGTCGGCCATGCCCAGCTTGCGGCCGGCCAGGTCCAGGGCCTGGATGCCGTTGGCGCCCTCATAGATCGGGGCGATGCGGGCGTCGCGATAGTGCTGGGCCGCGCCCGTTTCTTCGATGAAGCCCATGCCCCCGTGGATCTGCACGCCCATGGAGGCGACCTCGACCCCCATGTCGGTGGACCAGGCCTTGGCGATGGGGGTCAGCAGCTCCTGACGAGCCTTGGCGCTGGCCCGGGCCTCCGGCGTCGGCCCCAGCCGCGCATGGTCGGCCAGCACGCCGGTCATGAAGCAGATGCCTCGGGCCGCCTCGATCCTGGCCTTCATCAGCATCAGCGTGCGGCGCACATCGGGATGGTCGAAGATCGGTGCCGGCGAGGCGCCGGTCCAGGCCGACTTCCCCTGGGTGCGGTCCTGGGCGTAGGCGAGCGCCTGCTGAAAGGCCCGCTCGGCGATTCCGACGCCCTCGACGCCCACCTGCAGGCGCGCGGCGTTCATCATGACGAACATGTGGGCCAGGCCCTGATTGACCTCCCCCACCAGCTCGGCCTGGGCGCCGTCGAACATCATCACGCAGGTGGGCGAGGCGTGGATTCCCAGCTTGTGCTCGATGGAGGCCGGCCAGAGGCTGTTGGCCTCGCCCAGGGACCCGTCGTCCTTGACCAGCCGCTTGGTGGCCAGGAAGAGCGAGATGCCTTTCACCCCAGGGGGCGCATCAGGAAGCCTCGCCAGCACCAGGTGGCAGATATTGTCGGCCGCATCGTGGTCGCCCCAGGTGATGAAGATCTTCTGGCCAAACAGCCGGTAGCCGCCATTCCCGTCCGGCTCGGCCCGGGTGGTGAGCGCCGCCAGGTCGGTGCCAGCCTGCGGCTCGGTCAGGTTCATGGTGCCGGTCCATTCGCCGGAGACCAGCCTGGGCAGGACCAGGCGCTTCTGGCGCTCGTCGCCATGCAGGGTCAGGGCCTCGATGGCCGCCTGGGTCAGCATGGGACAGAGGCCAAAGGCCATGTTGGCCGCATGGACCATCTCGAACACCGCCAGCTCCATGGCCTTGGGCAGGCCCTGGCCCCCATGCTCGGGGTCGGCCGACAGGCTGTTCCAGCCCTGTTCGGCGAATGCCCGATAGGCGTCGGCGAAACCGGGCGCGGCGGTGACCTTGCCGTCCCTGTGGCTGGCGCCCTGCTGGTCGCCGATGCGATTCAGGGGGGCGAGCACGTCGGTGGTGAAGGCGCCGGCGGCGTCCAACACCGCTTCGATGGTGGCCTCGTCCAGTTCCGGGAAGCTCGCCTTGGCCAGGTCCCCGTGGCCGGCGACGTTGAGGGCGAAGGCGATGTCGCGGACGGGCGCGCGGAAAGTCATGCAGGGCTCCACTAAGGCAGGCCGCTATTTAGGCGCGATGACGTGGCGTCACCAAGGCCGAGCAGGCCAGGAGGGGACAAGCCGGCCCCTTTGCGGCTATCACGCCCTTGCGCAACCGGAGCCAGACCATGAGCCAAGCCGATGCCGCCGCCCAACGCGCCGCCCAGGCCCTGGCCAGCGGCGCCCTGGTCATCCTGCCCACCGAGACGGTCTATGGCCTGGCCGCCGACGCGGCCGATCCCCGCGCGGTCGCCGCCCTGTTCGAGGCCAAGGGCCGGCCGCAGTTCAATCCCCTGATCGCCCATGTGGCCGACCTGGCCATGGGCGAGACCATCGCCCGGTTCGACGATCGCGCCCGGGCGCTGGCCAAGGCCTTCTGGCCCGGTCCGCTGACCCTGGTGCTGCCCGTCGCCGACACCG
>NZ_JBALUY010000119.1:0-7073 GCF_036963605.1 Phenylobacterium sp.
GGAGAAACGAATTCGTAAGCCCGGCGGCCCCAGTCTTGCGGTTTCGCCCCAAGAGAGCCGACCGCCATGGCCGATGCGGCCTTCCGGCGCCGAGAGGCGCTTCCGATGAACCCCGACAGCGACGCTCGCCGGCGTGAGCGGGCCGCTGAGCTGCGCCAGGCGCGGCGGGCCGCGCATCTGCGCCTGGAGTCCCGCGCCGAGGAGCATCGCCGGTCCTTCCTGCGGATGGTCAGCCATGAGCTGCGCACGCCGCTGAACTCGATCCTGGGCTTTTCGGAACTGATCAGCGCCGAGATCTACGGCCCGCTGGGGGCGCCCGAATACAAGGACTACGCCAAGCTGATCCGCGACAGCGGTCAGAAGCTGCTGGCGCTCTCCAATCAGGTCCTGGAGATCGCGCGGCTGGAAAGCGGGGCGGCCGATCTCGTCGCCCGCCGCGAGCCGCTGGACCATGTGCTGGACGATGTGCTGGACGGCCTGGCCGACGAGATACGTACGCGCGAAGCCAAGGTGGTGGTCGAGGATCAGGGCGCCCTGCCCGATGTAATCGCCGACCCCAAGGGCCTGCGCACGGCCCTGGCGGCGCTGCTGTCGAACGCCATCGTCCACGGCGCCGGCGGGGGCGAGATTTGCGTCCAGGTTCGACAGCGCGGCGCCGAGGTGCTGGTCAACATCATCGACCAGGGGCCAGGCGTCGACCCTCGGGACATTCCGCGCCTTCTGCGCCCCTTCGAGCAGGGCGAGAACGCGCTGATCCGGCGGGGCGAAGGCGCCGGCCTTGGCCTGCCGCTGGCCTTCATGCTGTGTCGCGGCATGGGCGGGGGCCTGACTCTGACGCCCAGGCTTGAAGGCGGCCTGTGCGCTGCGGTTCGCGTGCCGGCCCCCCGGGCCTGACCAAAGACCTGAACGCTCGGCGCCGTTGCGCCGACAGGCCGGGGGGCTTAAGTGCAGCCGCATGTCCGGCATCCAGAAAACCCTCGACGACCTGGCCGAAGAGTTCGACCTCCTGGGTGACTGGGAAGAGCGCTATCGCTACGTGATCGAGCTGGGCGGCGACCTGGCGCCCCTGAGCGAGGCCGAGCGATCGGAGGCCAACAAGGTTCGCGGCTGCGCCAGCCAGGTCTGGCTGGTCACCGAACCTCAGAGTGACGGAACGGTTCGCTTTCGGGGAGACTCCGACGCCCATATCGTTCGGGGCCTGATCGCCATCCTGCTGCGGCTGTTCTCCGAGCGTCGCCCGGCTGAAATCATCGATTTCGATATCAAGGCCGCCTTCCAGCGGCTGGGCCTGGCCGGCGCCCTGTCGACCCAGCGCTCCAACGGCCTGGCGGCGATGGCCCAGCGGATCGGCCGCGACGCTGAGGCCCTGAACGCCGCCAACAGCTAGGCTGGATCAGGCGGCGCGGATGCCGGAAAATCCCGGCTCGCTCTGGACGCCGACGACGGTGTCGTAGCCCAGGATCATGTCCACGTCCCGCCCATTGGAGGCCAGCGGCAGTCGCAGCCAGAGGATGGACAGGTGATTGGCGCCGCGCCAGGAGAGGGAGTGGACGCCCACGCCGGCCCGGCGCTCCTCGACCACCGCCGTCAGTTCCTCGCGCCAATAGTCGGCAGCCGCGGCGTTATACACATCGGTAAGGGCCCGGCCGGTGATCTCACGACCATAGACGCTGTAGAGTCCCGTGCCGGCCAGCCGGACGCGGAAGTCCAGCGGCTCGCGCCGGATATCGATCAGGCTGACCGTCGGCAGCAGACGCTTGAGCGCCGCCGGATCGACATCGCCGCGTCCCGGCAGTCGCGCGCCCCGTCGGAGACCAGCCCAATAGCTGTACATCTCCTCGTGAGCACGAGCGGCCGCCGCCGAAGTCCCAATTTGCGCCGCCATGTTTGGATTCCTTAACAACCCCTTGGAATCACGACGAATCACTTATCGCCCGTATGGCGAATCGAGGGCAAGGCGAAATCGGTCTGCTGCGGCAAGAAACCGGTTTGCAACACAAAAACGCCCGCCTCGTCGGAGGCGGGCGTTTCGGGTGACTCAAGCTGTGGCCCTGACAGGGCTGGTCTTTAGCGCTTCTTGCGCGCGGCCTGGCGACCGCCCTGGCCGAGGCCCATCTGCTTGGCCAGGTCCGAGCGCGCCTTGGCATAGTTCGGCGCGACCATCGGATAGTCCTTGGGCAGACCCCATTTGGCCCGGTATTCTTCAGGGCTCATATTGTACTTGGTCCGCAGGTGCCGCTTCAGCGACTTGAACTTGCGGCCGTCCTCCAGACAGATCAGGAAGTCCGGCGTGATCGAGCGGCGGACAGGAACCGCGGGCTCTTTCGGCGGCGCTTCGACTGCTTCCGGCGCGCTGGTGATGCCAGCGAGGGCGCGATGCACCGCCTGAATCAGGTTCGGCAGATCAGCGGCGGCCACCGAATTGTTGCCGACATAGGCCGACACAATGTCTGCCGTCATCTCGATGACTTCTGTTTTTTCGTCCATTTGTTCTATCCAGATCGACGCTAGGGGCGCGCCACAACATCTGATTCCCAGATCAGTTGTTAGCTACTTAACTCTGGGGAGGAACCGACACAAGAGCAGCCTAGGGCAATATGTCTTGGCGGATGCCTTCACGACCTCAACACAGGCTCTAGTTGAGTTGCCAAGCGTTCTGGCATAGCGCTGATTTGCACCGGAGCGCTATAATGCGACGCCCCAGCCTAGTTCCGGCCGAATTCCTTAGAAAAGGCCAGCATTGCCGCCCGCTGGGGCAGGGAGTATTCATCAATGGCGGTGTCATCGCCATCTCGGATCGCCCGCAGCAGATCAGGTGTCAGGGCCGAGGACAGCGACCAGTTCCAATACCTCAGCACGGTCTGAGCCCGGTCGACCGCGAGCATGTCATAGATGAGCAGGCTGCGCTCAAAGGCCGCATTGGGCTGGCCATCAGGATCGGTCTCGGGACGCCGCAGCCCCCGCCACAGGGCGCGCAGGGCGTTCCGCGGCAGCCCGGTAGCCTTGCACAGAATAGCCAGGGCCTCTCCACCCGGATCGGTGAACAGCTTGGCCCCCGTCATCGGCTTGAGGCCTGAAAGGTAGGAGATCTCCTCGGCCACCTCACGGGTCATGCCGTGCTGGGCCGCCGACACCGCCGCCTCCAGGCTGGCGAAGGGGCTCTTCTCGATGGCGGCGCGATTGCGCTGCCGGCGCTCGATGAACTGCAGAGCCTTGCGCGACATCGGATCCTGCCAGCCCTCTTCCGCAGCGATCGGGAAGATATCGCCCGCCGCGTCCTGCAGGATTTCGCGCGAAACGGCGAAGCGCTGAAGGATGGTCCGCCTCGCTTCGTGATCGGCCCACCAGAACAGCACATAGGCCTGGGCCGGCCGTAGCTCAGGCCGGCGCAGCAGGGCCGGCGCCAGGTGAGGCGCCTCGCGGCTGATGGCGACCAGCGCCTCCAGGCTGGCATGGCCAAGGCGGGCCTCACGGTTGGCCAGCAGGGCGTCGATCGCCGGCATTTCCCCGGAAGAGACGAGGGCTTCCACCACCACCTCGCTCAGCGCCTTGCGCCCGGCGATCATCAGCCTGTGCTCCGAGCCGGCCATGCGGGCGCAATCCAGCAGCTCGGAGTCCGACAGGCTCTCACAATCGGTCAGCAGCGGACGCGCCACCTCGACCTCGTCGCGCAACAGGAGGCGAGCGAGTTGGGCGGGGACCTCCGACAGCCCGGCCAGCCGGCGCGACACCCGGGCGCGCTCCTCAGGGGAGGCGTCTCGCAGCATCTCGATCAGCAGGTCGGCGGTGACCGAGCGCTCGAAGGCGTTGACCCGGCTGGACGGCAGGCAGACCACGTCGGCCAAACGCCGCAGCAACGCGCCGCGGGCGCGGAAGCGCGGCTGAGGCGGCGGCGAATCGTCGGGCAAGGGCGCGCTCGGGTCCATCAGGAGGCGCAGTCCACCACAGGGGCGTTAACCATGGGTTCCCGCCGCCCGCGACGCTCAGGAAAAATCAGGCGCCGTCCATCCGGGCCAGATGTCGGGCAGGCCGTCGGAGACCTTATCCGGGAAGACGGGCGGCCGCTTCTGGAGAAAGGACTCGACCCCTTCCTTGGAGTCAGCCGAGGCGCCCCTCGCCTGGATGCTGCGGCTGTCGGCCCGGTGGGCGATCATCGGATGCTCGGCGCCGGCCATGCGCCACATGAGCTGGCGGGTCAGGGCCACCGACACCGGAGCGGCGTTATCGACGATCTCCCGGGCCAGGGCGCGGGCGGCGGGCAACAGATCTTCGGGCGCATGCAGCGACCGGACAAGACCGCGGTCCAGGGCCTCCTGGGCGCCGAAGACCCGGCCGGAATAGCACCACTCCAGCGCCGTCTGCATGCCCACCAGCCGGGGCAGGAACCAGGAGGAGCAGGCCTCCGGCGTAATGCCCCGACGGGCGAAAACGAAGCCGAACCGGGCCTCGGTCGAGGCCAGCCGGATATCCATGGGCAGTTGCATGGTCGCGCCCACGCCCACAGCCGCCCCGTTCACCGCTGCGATCACCGGCTTGAGGCTCTCATAGATGCGCAAGGAGACCAGGCCGCCTCCGTCGCGATAGACGCCGGACTCTGTCCGCTGCCCCAGGGGATCGGCGGCCCGATTGTCGAAATCGAAGGTCGATCCGCCGCCGGCCAGGTCGGCGCCGGCGCAGAAGCCGCGCCCGGCCCCTGTGACGATCACCGCGCGCACCTCATCGTTCCCGTCGGTCAGGTCGAAGGCTGCGATCAGTTCGCGGTTCATCAGCGGGTTGAAGGCGTTGAGCTTTTCGGGCCGGTTCAGGGTCAGCTGGGCGACCCCATCCTCCAGCTCGAGCTTCAAGGTCTCGAATTCGGCGAGGCTCTTGATGGCCATGACGTCTCCCTTTCGCTTTGTCGGATTTGCCCCATCGGAGCCGCTTGACGGACGGGAGGTCAAGCACCCCATCATCGCTGAACAGTGATCATCTAGCAGCGCGCCGACGGCCCCGACGAAGAGGGCTGCGGTCCGGAGGAAACACAGGCCCATGCATCCGTCGCATCACGCGAAGTCCCACCCCGAGCGCGCCGCCTATGTCATGGCGAGCTCCGGCGAGACCGTCACCTACGGCCAGCTGGAGGCCCGCTCCAACCAAGGGGCGCACCTGTTCCGCAAGCTGGGCCTGAAGGCCGGCGACGTGATCGCCATCCTGATGGAAAACCATCCGCGGTTCTTCGAGGTGGCCTGGGCCGCCCAGCGAGCCGGTCTCTACTACGCCTGTATCTCCTCCAAGCTGACCGCCGGCGAGATCGAGTACATCATGGGTGATTGCGCCGCTCAGGTGCTGATCACCTCCGGGGGCGTGGGCCCGGTGGTCGACGAGCTGCCGGCCCTGCTGCCCGGCGTGAAGCTCTACATGGTCGGCGAGGCGCGCGGGCCCTATGAGAGCTTCGAGGCGGCCCGGGCGGCCATGCCCGAAACCCCCATCGCCGATGAGACCGCCGGCGCCGACATGCTCTATTCGTCCGGCACCACGGGCCGGCCCAAGGGCATCAAGCCGCCGCTGACCGGGGGCCCCATCGACGCCCCCAATGCGCTGTCCATGATGGCCGAGCACATGTTCGGCTTCCCGCCCGACGGGACCTATCTGTCGCCGGCGCCGCTGTATCACGCCGCACCGCTGCGCTGGTGCATGGGCTATCAGCGCCTGGGGGGCACGGTGGTGGTGATGGAGAAGTTCGATCCCGAACACGCCCTGCAGCTGATCGAAAAGTACAAGATCGATTGCGGCCAGTTCGTCCCCACCCACTTCGTTCGGATGCTGAAACTGCCGCCGGAGGTGCGCACCCGCTACGACCTGTCGTCGATGAAGTCAGCGGTCCACGCCGCCGCACCCTGTCCGATCCCGGTCAAGGAGCAGATGATGGACTGGTGGGGGCCGATCATCCACGAGTACTATGCCGGCAGCGAGGGCAACGGCTTCTGCCACATCGGCCCGCACGACTGGCTGGCCCACAAGGGCTCGGTGGGCAAGGGCACCACCGCCGAGGTAAAGATCTGCGGGGACGACGGCGAGCCCCTGCCGCCGCGCACCGAGGGTGTGGTCTATTTTTCCGGCGGCACGCCGCTCACCTATCATAACGCCCCGGACAAGGTGGCCGAGAACACCAACCAGCACGGCTGGACGACGCTGGGCGATGTGGGCTGGGTGGACGAGGAGGGCTTCCTCTACCTCACCGACCGCAAGAGCTTCATGATCATTTCCGGCGGGGTGAACATCTATCCCCAGGAGCTGGAGAACCTGCTGATCACCCATCCCAAGGTGGCCGACGCCGCCGTGGTGGGCGCTCCGGACGAGGAGATGGGCGAGAAGGTGGTCGCCGTGATCCAGCCCATGGACTGGTCGCAAGCCGGCGATGACCTGCGAGCCGAGCTGATGGCCTTCTGCCGGGCCAATCTCAGCCATGTGAAGTCGCCGCGCATGCTGGACTTCATGGCCGAACTGCCGCGCCACCCGACCGGCAAGCTCTATAAGCGCCTGATCCGCGACGCCTATTGGGGCAAGGAGGGCTCCAAGATCGTCTGACCCTCACTGACGCCGCGCGCAGCGCCCTTGCCCGCGCCGCCCCAGGTGATAGACCCGAACACCTGTTTCAAACCTTTAGGGAGCAAGCGATGAATCCGGTGGAATTCAAGGATCTGCCCGGCCTGATCGGTCAGGAAGTCGGCGTGTCGGACTGGGTCGAGATCACCCAGGAGCGGGTCAACCAGTTCGCCGAAGCCACCGGCGACCATCAGTGGATCCACGTGGACGTGGAACGCGCCACCAAGGAAATGGGCGGCCCGATCGCCCACGGCTACCTGACCCTGTCGCTGATCCCCTTCCTCGGCGCCGGCATGCTGCCGATCAAGGGCGTGGCCCGCGGCATCAACTATGGCTCGGACAAGGTGCGCTTCATCAACATGGTCCGCGTCGGCAAGCGCGTGCGCATGCGCCAGAAGCTGATCGGCGCCGAGCCGAAGGCTGGCGGCATGCAGATCCGCAACGAATGCACCATCGAGATCGAAGGCGAGTCCAAGCCCGCCTGCGTG
>NZ_JBALUY010000120.1:0-6654 GCF_036963605.1 Phenylobacterium sp.
GGCGGGGGCGGGGGCGTGTCCTTCGGCCAGCCGACCTCGGCGGCCAACCTCCGCTTCAGCGGTCGCGTGCAGCCCCTGCGGACCTCGTTCGAGCCGACCAACGCCCAGTTCACCACCGCCAACACGGTGAACCTGCGCGGCAGCCCGACCACCAATGGCGCGGTCGTGGGTCAGCTGCGCGGCGGCCAGACCTTCAACGTCGCCGGCCGTGTGGCGGGCGATCGTTGGCTGATGGTCGAGCAGAACGGCTACATCACCGGCTATGTGGCCGAATGGGTGGTGCAGCCTGCAGCCAGTGGCGGCGGCTACGCCAACGCCAATTGCAAGGTGGTTCAGCAGACCATCCAGCCCCGCATGGGCCAGAGCACGACCGAGCGCTACACCGCCTGCCCGGCGGCCGGCGGCGGTTGGAGCCTCAGCGCCGCCTGATCACGCAGGCGACGGACGAATACCAGGGCCTGGGCGCGTAACGCCCAGGCCCTGTGTCGTTCAGGACATGGGGTTGGCTTCCGGCGGGGGATCGCCGGGCAGGGGAATGAATTCCTGGTCGTCGGCGTCGGGCAGCTTCATGCGGCCAGCCCGCCAGTCGGCCTTGGCCTGCTCGATCCGGTCCTTTGAGGATGAGACGAAGTTCCACTCGATGAACCGCGGCCCCACCGGCTGGCCGCCCAGCAGCATGACGATGGCCTCGGTCACGCCTGTGAACAGCACCGGCTGACCCGGCGCGAACACCAGCATCTGGCCTTCGCTATAGGTCTGACCCTCCACCTCCACCTGGCCGCGGGCCACATAGGCAGCCCGCTCCGGATACTCGGCCGGAAGCTGCGCCCGCGCGCCTGGCTGCAGGGTCCAGTGCACATAGAAGAGCGGGGAGTGGACCGGCACCTTGGACTTGGCGCCGAACGCCTCGCCGGCGATCAGCACCGCGCTCAGGCCCGCCTCATCGTGGCGGACCAGTTCATCAGCGCCGAAATGGACGAAGCCGGGATCGGTCTCCTCGTCGGCCTGGGGCAGGGCGATCCAAGCCTGGATGCCATCCATCCGCCCGCCCTCATGGCGCAGGTGCTCGAACCGTTCGGAATGGGTGATCCCCTTACCGGCCGTCATCCAGTTGACCTCGCCGGGCTTGATCTCCTGGATCGCGCCGACGCTGTCGCGGTGGGTGATCTGGCCGTCGAACAGGTAGGAGAGCGTCGAAAGCCCGATATGCGGATGAGGGCGAACATCCACATTGGCCGGAAAGCCGGGATCGAACCGGGCTGGCCCCATATGGTCGAAGAAGATGAAAGGTCCGACCATCCGGCGTGGTCCATAGGGCAGGACCCGGCCCACCTCGAAGCCGCCGAGATCCTTGCGGCGCTGCTGAATCACCCGTTCGATCGTCACGGTCGTCTCCCGTTTGGCCATGGTCGCCTCCGACTATAGAACGTCTCGGCGCCAAGGGCAGTTGGCGGATGCGTCGGAGCCTCAACGCGAGACCTGCCGGCCGCCCTGGCCATGCTCGTGGGCGGACTCTCGCGGAACCCGTGCCTTCAATGACCGCTGCGCCCGCCTCGCCGCGCGCGAACCATCTGCGAGCGCCCAGCGCCGCCCCGCCCATGCGGCCGTTCTGAGGTTAGGCTGAACACGGCCTGACGACAGCTCGGCAACGCTGTGGAGCCGACACGCGCCGGCGCGTCATGGAATCGTCTGGTCACACGGCTAAGCGATATCCTTTGCACATCGCTGGAGGCGGTCATGGAGCGGGTGGTGATCCTAGGCTGCGCAGGCACGGGCAAGTCGACCCTGGCCCGGCGGCTGGGCGCGAAGACCGGCCTTCCGGTGGTGCATCTGGACGCGCTGTTCTGGGAGCCGGGCTGGCAGGAATCCGATCCGGCGGTCTTCCGCCAGCGCGTGACCGAAGCCCTGGCCGGCGGCCGCTGGATCACCGACGGGATCTACAATTCCAAGACCTTCGACCTGCGCCTGCCCCAGGCCGACCTGATCGTGTGGATCGACCAGCCGCTGGCCCTGCGCCTGTGGCGGGTGATCTGGCGGGCGCTGCGCCACCGCGGCCAGACCCGCCCCGACATGGCCCCCGACTGCCCGGAAAAGGTCGATCTCGAATTCCTGAAATACATCTGGAACTTCGACCGCGAGAACCGCCCGCGGCTGGAGGCGGCTATCGCCCGCCTGGCGCCGACCACGCCGCTGGTCCGCCTGCGGGGTGATCGCCAGATCGCGCGGTTTCTGGAGGGCATCCCCGCCCGACGCTGAATTCACGATCTGGCGTGTGCGAGGCTTGGATCGGCGGGCGTCAGGTCGCGCCACCTTGCAACCGCGCAGCTTTCGCGCGTTCTAGGCGCATGGGAAAATACGATCCGCTGCGGGACCATCTGACGAGCCGACAGACCATATCCCCGGTCCGACACGAGGACCGGGTCCGCTTTCGCCGGGTGCGGTGAGGGCTGATGGTGCGTCGCCCCGCGAGCGGGAAGAAGGTGCTCTCGCAGGCCAATCTGGCGTCCCTGGGGGCTGACCGGCTGGCCGAGTTGCTGATGGAGACGGCGGGGCCGGCCCTGAAGCGCCGTCTGCGCATGGAGCTGGCCGCCGAGGTGGGGGCCGCCGACCTAGCCTTTGAGCTGGACAAGCGCCTCACGGCCCTGGAGGTCAGCCGGACGCGGGTCTCCTGGCGCAAGCGGCCGGAGCTGCTCACCGAATTGAAGACACTGCACGGCATGATCGTCGAACGGCTGGTGGGCCTGGACCCCGGCCTGGCGCTGGATCGGCTTGTGGCCTGGTTTGACCTCTATCCGGGCCTCACCCGCCGGGTGCAGGACCCCAAGGGCGAGCTGGCGCTCATCTTTGACTCCGCCTCAAGCGACCTGGCGGCCCTGGCCTCGAAGCTGGGGCCGGAGCTCGCGGGACCCGTTCTCGGCGGCGCCCTGGCCACCCGGCTGTCGGAATGGGCGGTGTGGATCGGCCGCGGCGCCGGCGCGCTCAGCCCGGAGCTGGCCCAACGGCTGCTGGTCGATCTGACGGCCGGCAAGCCTCAGCCCACGGGTCGCCTGGCCCTGGTGGTGCGAAGGCTCGCTGATCGGGCCGGTGATCTGGACGCCTGGATTCTCTCCCTCTCCGAGGCGGATCGAAAGAAGCCGGACACCGCCGCCGAAGTCGCCCGGCGGCTCGCGCAGGCTGGCCGCGCGGGACCGGCGCGCGAGGCCTTGGAGGCGGCGAGGGCCTCGCACCCGCAGGCGCGTCCGGCCAAAGGCAAGACCGCCGGCCCCGAGCCGCAGGGCGAGGCCTGGTATGCGGCCGAGATCGCCGTGCTGGAGGCCGAGGGCGCGACCGATGCCGCCGATGCCGCGCGATGGCGCCTTTTCGAACGCACCCTGTCGCCTGAAGCGCTGCGCGCCCTGCTGGCCAAGCTGGCGGACTTCGAGGATGTGGTGGCGCTCGACCGCGCCTTCGAGATCGCCGCTGCTCACGGGGACCTGATGCGGGCCCTGGCCTTTCTGATGGACTGGCCCGCCCACCGGGAGGCCGCGGCCCTGATCCTCAGGCGGCGCTCTGAGCTGCGCGGGTCATGGAACGATCTGCCGGCCTGGGCCGAGCGGCTCTCGGCCCGTCACCCTCAGGCGGCCCTGCTGCTGGTCCGGGCCCGGGCCCTGGCGCTGCGGCGCCTGGGCGCTGGCTTCAGCGACGAGGTGGCCGACCTGATCGTCGAGGCCGAGTCCCTGGCCGTCGGCCTCACAGACGACGCCATCCCTAGCCATGCGGCCTTCTTGGCGGAGCTTCGCTAGCCCGCCCGCCCCTTTGGCCATGTCAGGCGGGCGGGAAACCCTCGGCCAGTTCGGGATGCGCCACACCGGGATCGTACCAACTCGCCCCGTCCGAACGCCAGATATGCCACTGACGCTCGGCCGTCGCAGGGGTGTCCAGGCAACCGAGCCTGAGCATAACATTGGGACTTCCGTCCCGTTCCGCTACCAGTTGCGACCCGCAGGCCGAGCAGAACCGTCTCACCTTGCCGGGCGAGGATTCATAGTCGCCGAGCAGGTCTTCGCCCTGCACCCAGCGTAGCCGGTCCCGCGGAACCGATGCGATGCTGGAAAAGGCCGCGCCATGCGCCTTGCGGCAGGTCTCGCAATGACAGTGGACGATGGTCTCGACCGTGGCCTCGGCCTCATAGGCCACGCGGCCACACAGACAGCTTCCCATCAACATCGCAGATCCTTCCTCGGCGCCGATCGCCGCCGAAGCCTAGCGGGAATCGGGCGGGGCCGCGCCTAGCCCCGCGCGCTCACATAGGGGCTGATCAGGCCGAGCGGGGCGGCCGTCGTGTTCTTCACCGCGCGGATGACGATGCGGCTCTCGATGTTGGAGACGAGGCCGAGCGACAGGATCTGGTCGCGCAGGAAGTTGTCGAAGGCGTGCATGTCGCGGGTGACGATGCGCAGCTCATAGTCGGCCGAGCCGGTGACGGTGGCGCACTGGACCACCTCATGCAGCTTGGTGATGGCCTGCTCGAAGGCGTCGAGATTATCCCTCGTCGGCAGGGAGAGTTTGACGGTGCAATAGACCTCGAAGTTCAGACCCAGGCGCTCGCGGTCCAGGATGGTCACCCGGCGCTGGATGACGCCGGCGTCCTCCAGCCGCTTGATCCGCCGCCAGCAGGGGCTCGAGGACAGGCCGACGCGCTCGGCGATTTCGGCCACGGACAGGCCGGCGTCGTGCTGGATCAGGTCGAGGATCTTGGCATCGACGGCGTCGAGGGTCTCGGACACGGTTTTCTCCCCAATTTTCCGTATATGCGCCCGGTTCGTGCCCTGGAACCGGATGTCAGGGGCACGCCTTAGGTAAGCAATTGCGGCGTTCTTATATGATCTTGCAAGCCTATAGGGAGCCCAAAAGGGAAAGATATTGCGATGCGGCACTCGGATGTGACGCTCGACGACAAGTTTCTGCTCAACGAGGGTCGGGTTTTCATCACCGGGGTCCAGGCCTTGCTGCGGGTCCTGATGGACCAGCGACGCCTGGACGAGGCGGCGGGTCTCAATACGGCGGGGTTCCTGTCGGGCTATCGCGGCTCGCCGCTGGGCGGCCTCGATCAGCAGGCTCACCGCGCGGGTAAACACCTGGACGCCGCCCAGGTGGTGTTCAAGGAGGGGCTGAACGAGGACCTGGCCGCCACCGCCGTCTGGGGCAGCCAGCAGGCCAATCTCTTCCCGGGCGCCCTGTACGATGGCGTCTTTGGCATGTGGTACGGCAAGGCGCCCGGCGTTGATCGCACCGGCGACGTCTTCAAGCACGCCAACTTCGCCGGGACATCGCCTAAGGGCGGGGTCGTCGCGGTGGCCGGCGACGACCACAACTGCAAGTCCTCCACCCTGCCGTCCCAGTCGGAATTCGCCTTCCAGGATTTCGAGATGCCGGTGCTGTCGCCGGCCGACGTGCAGGAGGTGCTGGACTACGGCCTGATGGCCTACGCCCTGTCGCGCTTCTCCGGTCTCTGGGTCGGGCTGATCGCGCTCGCCGACACCATGGACTCCGGGATGACCATCGACGTCTCACTGGATCGCCACCGCTTCGTGACGCCGGCCGGCTTCAAGCTCCCGGCCGAGGGCCTCGGCATCCGGCTGAAGGACCAGCCGATGGACAAGGAGCGGCGGCTGCGGACCTACAAGCTCCCCGCGGCGCTCGCCTTCGCCCGCGCCAACCGCATCGACCGGGTGACCCTGGCCTCGCCGCGGCCGCGTCTGGGCGTCGTCTGCCAGGGTCAGGCCTATAAGGACGTGATCGAGGCCTTCGCGGCTATGGGGATCAGCCCGGCCCAGGCCGCCGATCTCGGCGTCTCGATCTACAAGGTTGGCATGCCCTGGCCGCTTGAGCCCACGGGCCTGCGCGCCTTCGCCGCCGGCCTTGAGACGCTGATGGTCATCGAGCACAAGCGGCCGCTGATCGAGGGCCAGGCCCGCGCCGCCCTCTATGACCTGCCGGCGCAGGCGCGGCCGAGGATCATCGGCAAGACCGACGAGCAGGGCCATCCGCTGCTGTCGGACCTCGGCGCGCTTTCGGTGGCCGAGGTGGCGCTGGCCATCGCCGACCGCCTGCCCCCTGGCCCCCACATGGACGGGGTCTATGACTATCTGAACCGGGTCTCGGCCGCCGGCGTCGCCGCCGTCAGCCTGTCCTCGGACCAGCAGCGCAAGCCCTTCTTCTGCTCGGGCTGCCCGCACAACACCTCGACCCGCCTGCCTGAAGGCTCCCGGGCGCTGGCCGGCATCGGCTGCCACTACATGGCCAGCTTCACCGACCCCAACACCGACCTGAACAGCCATATGGGCGGCGAGGGCCTGAGCTGGGTGGGGGCCGCGCCCTTCACCACGGAAAAGCACGTCTTCGTCAATCTGGGGGACGGGACCTACAACCACTCCGGTTCGCTCGCCATCCGCGCCGCCGTCGCCGCCGAGGCGAACGTCACCTACAAGCTCTTGTTCAACGACGCCGTGGCCATGACCGGCGGCCAGGCGGCCGAAAGCGGCTTCACGCCCGCCCAGATCACCCGGCAACTGGCCTCCGAAGGGGTCGCCCGCACCGTCATCGTCGCCGACGACCCCGACCGCTATGATGGCGTCAAGGACCTGGCGCCGGGCGTCGAGGTCAGGCCGCGGG
>NZ_JBALUY010000121.1:0-6378 GCF_036963605.1 Phenylobacterium sp.
GGCGGTACGCGCCGAAGCGCACGCGCTTCCGTTCGAGGCCAATGCGTTCGACGCCATCGTGTGCATCGACGCCTATGAGTACTTCGGAACGGCTGACACCTACCTGGCCTACATCACCCGATTTCTGAAGCCCGGCGGGCGCCTCGGCATCGCCACGCCTGCGATGCGCCGAGACGTCCGCGACCTTGGCCAGATCCCGCCCCACATCAAGGCCTGCGTCGGCTGGGAGGCCATGGCGTGGCACAGCGCCGATTGGTGGCGGTTCCATTGGGCGATCACCGAGCTGGTGAGCGTCACCTCTGCCCGTATGCAGGCCGACGGCTGGGCGGACTGGCTGCGCTGGACCCGGGCCGGACACTCGCCGGATAAGGATAGCGTCATCGCCATGCTCGAGGCGGACGGCGGCGAACTGCTGTCCTTCGCCCTTGTGACCGCCGTCAAGTAAGCAGGCGTTGGCGGCGGACGGCGCGCGGCGGTGAAGGTCCCCCAGCCGCAAATGGCCAAGGCCTCCGTCCTCATCCTGAGGCGCCCAGCGAAAGCCGGGCCTCGAAGGACGAGGGCGGAGGCGCGGCCATAGACCCGGCCTCGCAACCCCCCACACGTCATTCCCGGCCTTGTGCCGGGAATCCCTCTCGACGCTTGCGCCCGCCCTCGACAGGGATGCTCGGGACAAGCCCGAGCATGACGCGTGGGAGCGCTGGGTCTAGTATCACCCTCGGCGAAACGGAGAGTGCGATGAGCGATGCGGTCGGCCCTGGCGATCTGGTTCTGTGCGTCAATGCGGCCCCCAATCACGTCAACGGCCGGCCGGTGCCCCTGCAGGCCGGCGAGACCTACCGGGTCTGGGCGGTGATGGACTTCCCCTGCCCCTGCGGCAGCTCCGACGCCCTGATCGATGTCGGCATCGACTTCGCCTGGTGCCAGTCGCGGTTCAGGCTGCTCCCCAAACCCAAGGCCCAGGCCAGGCCCCAGAAGGTGTCGGCGCCGCGGGAGAAGGAAACGGTGCGGTAGAGGGTTGGCCCCTCGGCGGGCGAGGGCCCAGAGCGGTTCGGAGATGGTGGATTTGCTGAACGACAGCCGCATAGGCCTGGCAGCGGTGCAGCTCCGGGACGCCCTTAGGCGGATGGCTGTGGCTGCGGTCATAGCCCTCTCATTTCCGATGTTCGCCGACGCGAGCGAGATCGAAGGCCCTGCGCGCTTCTGCGGCTACTCGACGATCATCGATCTTTTGCCGGGCGAGAAGATCACGACGCTAGGGGGCGGAATCCACGGCGGGAGCTTCCGTTGGGAGGGGCCGTTTGGATCGCTGGATGTGTACGGAATAGGCTGGGCCAGTCGGCCACCGGGGCGGATCGTTAAGAGTCAAACAGACTCAAAACCAGCTAGGTTCGCCCAGCGCCGGGTGGACAAGCAGTATGAGATCGCCATTTGGAATGGGGGTCATGGCGCTGCTTACTTCAGCTCCAACAGACCATTGAACTCTGACCAGCTGAAGGCCATCGGTAGGGTGCAGCTATTCGAGGAGGGGGAAGACCCCTTGGGCTGCAGCCTTCGCCCACGCTTCGTCTGGGACTGACTGATCGTAGGATAGGATTTGCCGCCTCGCTTCGTGCCCTTTGCGCTCCTTGGTGTCCTTCGTGTCCCCTCTTGAGGCCCCCCGCCCGCTACTCCCGCTTCAGCAGCCGCTCAGTGAAGAGATTCCCCCACCACTGGCTGCGGAAGTCGGCCTTGATGGCGTCGGGGTCGTAGGCGGGGCTTTCGACCCATTCGATGAAGGAGAGGCCGGCGGGTTCGCCCTCGGCCAGGTATCGCTCGAAGGTGTAGTCCAGCACGCCGGTCTTGCCGGCCTTCATGTGCAGGTAGCGCAGGTGCAGCTGGTCCAGCGCCTCGCGGATCGTCTTGCCCTTGCGGAAGTGCATGTAGAAGACGCTCATGATGCCCGCCCGGTCCGCCCCGGACTTGCAGTGCATCAGGGCCGGATATTCGATGGACTCAAACAGGTCCCGCGCGCCCAGCACCCGGGCGCGGCTGGGAACCTCGCGAGACGTGATGGTGAAGTCCACCAGGGTCAGGCCCAGCTCTTCGCAGGCGGCCTTTTCAAGCACGTGGAAGCTGCCGTCGAACCCGCCGCGCAGGTTGATGATCGTCTTGATTCCCCGCGCCTTCCAGCCGGCCAGCTGCTCGGGCGAGGGCTGGTTGGTGCGCACCAGCTCCTCGCTGATCCAGTGGGCGTTCTGGAAGCGCAGGCGCAGGAAGGCGTGGTCGTTCCACATATAGTCCCGCAGGGCGCGCTTGCGGCCTTCGGGGGTGCTGAGGTCGAATTGGGCCAAGGGGCGCTCCGGGATTTGCCGCATAACTAGGCGTTCGGGCCGTCCAACGGAAGCCTTGAGCCCTGCCGTTGACTTGACTTGCAGGCCGCGACGGACGACGCCAGGGCCATGAGTTCCACGGCCACCCCGGAGCCTGACAAGACGCCCGCCCGCGTCCTGATCGGCCGCATCGCGCAGGTCTATCTGAAGCCGCGCTGGAAGGGGTTCGCCCTGGCGCTGGCAGCCGCCATCGTCGTCGCCTTCTCCAGCGCCAAGCTGGTCCAGATTCTGGAGCCGGCGATCAACGACCTGCTGGTGGTGCAGAAGCCCGGCGCCATCTGGGCCATTCCGCTGGCCATCGCCGGCTACGCCATCCTGCGCGGGGTCGCCCAGGTGACCCAGGCCTCCCTGGTCAACTGGATCGGTAATGGCGTCGTCGGCGACGTGCAGGTGCAGCTGTTCGGCAAGCTGGTCCGGGCCGACCTCGCCCGCCTGCGGGGGCAGCATTCGGGCGCCTATGTCTCCTCGGTGCTCTATGACGCCGGCCTGATCCGCGAGGCGGCCACCTCTGGCCTCGTCAACTACACCCAGCATTTCCTGACCGTGATCGGGGCGGTTCTGGTCATGGTGTCGAACGACGCCATCCTGACCCTGGCCATCCTGCTGGCCGCGCCGCTGGCCACCGGCATCATGCGGCGGTTCTCCAGGAAGACCACCAAGGCCGCCAAGGGCGCCATGGCCGAGACCTCGGCGCTGTCGACCGCCATCATGGAGAGCCTCGACGGGGTCCGCGTCGTCAAGATCGAGAACCGCGAAGCCTTCGAAGAGGCCCGGGTGGCCGAGGTGGTGGCCAGGCGCCAGGCCCATCTGGTCAAGGGCGCCAACGCCCGGGCGGCCGCGGCGCCGGCCACCGAGACCCTGATGACCCTGATCGTGGCCGGGGTGATGGCCTATGCCGGCTGGCGGGCCGCCAGCGGCGCGATGAATGTCGGCGCCTTCGTGGCCTTCATCGGCGCGCTGGGCATGGCGTCCCAGTCCCTGCGGCAATTGGCCAATCTTCAGACCGTGTTCGCCGAGGGCCTGGCCGGGGCGCGGCGGCTGTTCGAAGCCCTGGACGTCGAGCCGCTGATCCGGGAGCCGGCCAACGCCCGCACCGCGCCGCGCAGCGACGGGGCCATCGCCTTCGAAGAGGTCAGCTTCGCCTATGGCGAGGGGGCGCCGGCGCTGACCGGGGTGACCTTGAGCGCCAAGCGCGGAGAGACCATCGCCCTGGTCGGCCCTTCGGGCGGCGGCAAGAGCACCATCCTGAACCTGATCCCGCGCTTCTATGACGTGACCGCCGGCAAGGTGACCATCGACGGAACGGACGTCCGCGACCTGACGCTGGCCTCCCTGCGCGAGCAGATCGCCCTGGTGACCCAGGAGCCCTTCCTGTTCGACGACACCATCCGCGCCAACATCGCCTATGCGAGGCCGCAGGCCACCGAGGCCGAGATCGAAGCCGCCGCCCTGGCCGCCGCCGCCCATGACTTCATCTCCGAGCTTCCGGCCGGCTACGCCACCCTGGTGGGCGAGGCCGGCGCGCGGCTCTCTGGCGGCCAGCGCCAGCGGATCGCCATCGCCCGGGCCTTCCTGAAGGACGCCCCCATCCTGCTGCTGGACGAAGCCACCAGCGCGCTGGACACCGAGAGCGAAGCCCAGGTGCAGGCCGCCCTGACCCGCCTGATGGCGGGTCGCACCACCATGCTCATCGCCCACCGTCTGTCGACCGTGCGCGGCGCCGACCGCATCTATGTGATCGACCGCGGCCAGGTGGTGGAGACCGGCGACCATGCCAGCCTGGTCCAGGCCCAGGGCCTCTATGCCCGGCTGGCCAAGAGCCAGGACCTGGAGACGGAGAGCGCGGCGTGAAGGACCTGTTCCGGCGCCCGGCCGTGCAGGCGGTCCTGGGCTGGCTGCTGGCCGCCTATCTGCAGCTGATCCTGAAGACCGTCCGCTGGCGGCACGTGGATGACGCCTGCCTGGAGCCCTTCCTGACCGACAGGACTGGGCTGCTGGCCCTGATGTGGCACGGACGCATTCCGCTGTCCCTGGCGACGGCCCCCAAATGGTGGCCCAGGGGCAAGACCCAGGTGCTGGTCTCCCCCTCCTCGGATGGGGAGTTCGTCGCCCAGGCCCTGGACCGGGTGGGCTTTCCCTCGATCCGCATGTCCTCGGCCAAGAAGGGCGACTCGGCCAAGGCCCGCGCCGCTGTGGCCGGCTTTCGCCAGGCCCTGGGCTTCGTGGGCGACGGGGGCGCCCTGATCATCAGCCCCGACGGTCCCCGCGGCCCCAATGAGGTCGTGGCCCCAGGCGCGGTGCAGATCGCCAAACGCACCCAGGCGCCCGTCTTCCTGATGGGCCTGGCGGCCGCGCCGTCCCTGCGGCTCGACAGCTGGGACAAGGTCATGCTGGCCGCCCCCTTCGGACGCGGGGCCGTGGTCTGGGACGGCCCCTTCTATGCGCCGGCCGAGGCCCAGGACCAAGAGATCGCCGAGCTTTGCGCCGACTGGTCGGCCCGCCTCTCGGCCGCCACCCGCCGAGCCGAGGCCCTGGTGGGCGCCGCGCCGTTGCCTGCCACGGCGGCGGATGAGACATAGGGCCATGGCGCACGACCATCCCGACCATCACCACGACGACGCCCCTGACCATGACCATGGTCATGGGCACAGTCACGGGCTCGGCGGCCACCATCATCACGCGCCCAAGGATTTCGGCCGGGCCTTCGCCATCGGCGTGGTCCTGAACAGCGGCTTCGTCGCCGCCGAGGTGGCGGCTGGCCTGTGGTTCGGCTCGCTCGCCCTGCTGGCCGACGCCGGCCACAACCTGTCGGACGTGATGAGCCTGCTGCTGGCCTGGGGCGCCGCCAGCCTCGCCAGGCGCAAGCCGACGGGGCGCCGGACCTATGGCCTGCGCAAGGCGACCATCCTGGCGTCGCTCGCCAACGCCATCCTGCTGCTGGTGGCGGTCGGCGCCATCGTCTCGGAAGCCGTGCGGCGGATCGCCGATCCTGCGGAAGTCGCCGCCGCCCCGGTGATGATCGTCGCGGCGATCGGCGTGGTCATCAACACCGCCACGGCGCTGATGTTCATGGGCGGCGCCAAGGGCGACCTGAACATCCGCGGCGCCTTCCTGCACATGGCCGCCGATGCGGCGGTCTCCCTGGCCGTGGTGATCGGGGCCGGCGTCATCGCGCTCACCAGCCTCTACTGGCTCGACCCGGTGCTGAGCCTCTTGATCGTGGCGGTGATCCTGATCGGCACCTGGGGGCTCTTGCGAGACTCTGTCGACCTGGCCCTGGACGCCGCCCCCCGGGGGATCGATGTCGAGGCCGTCCGCGCCTGGCTCGCCGGCCTACCCGGGGTGACCGACATTCACGACCTGCACATCTGGGCCATGAGCACCACTGAGACGGCGCTTACCGTCCACCTCACCCGCCCCGACCATGCGGACCCGGACGGCTTCCTGCACACAGCCTGCGAGGGGCTGCAGGGGCGGTTCGGCATCGGCCACGCCACCTTGCAGGTGGAGACAGGCGAGGGCGCCCACTGCCGGCTCTATCCGGCTGAGGTGGTGTGAAGCCCCGTCCCCGCTCCCTTGGCCTCACCGCCTATCGCCTGGCCCTTGCCGCACTCGAGCCCCTGGCGCCGCGCCTGCTGCGCGCCCGCGCCCGGCGGGGCAAGGAGGATCCTGAGCGGCTGGACGAGCGCCTGGGCCAACCCCGCTGCGCCCGGCCGCCCGGCGACATCATCTGGCTGCACGGGGTGAGCGTCGGCGAAAGCGTCTCCCTCCTGCCGCTGGTGGAGGCGCTCATCGAGCGCCGGCCGGACCTGAATCTGCTGGTCACCTCCGGCACCCGCACGGCGGCCGAGCTCCTGTCACGGCGCCTGCCGGCCGGCGTGATCCATCAATACGCCCCGGTGGACGGCCCTCGGGCGGTGGCGGGCTTCCTCGACCACTGGCGCCCGGCTGCGGGAATCCTGGTGGAGAGTGAGCTTTGGCCCAATCTCATCATGGGGGCGGCCGAACG
>NZ_JBALUY010000122.1:0-6374 GCF_036963605.1 Phenylobacterium sp.
GCAGGCCGTCGGACAAGGCCGCCTCGGTCACCACCACATAGTCGGCCAGCTGGAACCGGCGCTCGAAGTCGCGCTCGGCCAGGCCACGATGCAGGAAGCGTCGGGCTTCCTCATTGGCGGCCTTGCGGCCCTGCACGGTGAGGAGGTTTTCCTTCACCTCGATGGCGAGTTCCTCGGCCCGGAAGCCGGCCACCGCGATCTCGATGCGGTAGTCGTTTTCGCCGGTCCGTTCGATGTTGTAGGGCGGATAGCCGGTGGCGGCGTCGGCCGCGGCGGTTTCCAGAAGGCCCGCCAGGCGGTCGAAACCGACGACGGAGCGGTAGAGCGGGGAAAAATCAAGCGTGCGCATGTGCGTCACATCCTTCTTGGCTAAGCAAGGTTGCGTTCAAATGCGACCTGCGACGAGCCCGAAGGCCTCGTCAGCGGCCGGAAGGCCCGGAAATCCAGCACCTTCGTGAAAGGATTTGGGGTGGGTCTCACCAGTTTCAAGGCCTCGATCGCCTCGCGCCCTTGCCAGATCGGCTCGCGCCTCTAGGGTCACCGCCTCAATCGACTTGCCGGAGCTCCAGACCATGTTTCACGACAAGTTCCCCGCCCTCATCGCCGGCGCGCTCGGCGCCCTCATCCTCGGCTCGGCCGCCCAGGCGCAGGACGCCGTTCTGCGCGAGGTGATCGCCGGCCAGCAACGGAGCGAGGCCCACCAGGCCCGCGACGCCGCCCGCAACCCCTATGACAGCCTGGCCTTCTGGGGACTCAAGCCCGGCCAGACGGTGGTGGAGATCTCGCCTGGCAGCGGCTACTGGACCGAAATCCTGGCGCCCTACGCTCTGAAGACCGACGGGACCTATGTGGCCGGCGTCGCCGACCTCGACGATCCCGCGCTTTCCGACGGCGCCCGCAAGGGCCGCGAGGCCTTCGCCGCCAAGTATGACGACGCCGCGGTGTTTGGCGAGATCGCCTACGCCGGTTTCGGCGCCTCGTCCAAGCCCCTGGGCGAGCCCGGCTCGGCCGATATCGTCCTGACCGCCCGCAACATCCACAACTGGATGTGGCGCGAGGGGATGCTCGACAAGGCCCTCGCCGATTTCTACGCCGTGCTGAAGCCCGGCGGCGTCCTGGCCGTGGAGGAGCACCGATCCGACCCGCGGCCCCAGGTGGAAGAGGCCCGGGACGGCTATGTGGCCACCGCTGTCGTCGTCGCCGCGGCGGAGAAGGCCGGTTTCGAGCTCGCCGAATCCAGCGAGATCAACGCCAACCCCAAGGACACCAAGGACCACCCCTTCGGCGTCTGGACCCTGCCGCCCGTGCGCCAGAGCGCGGCCCGCGGCGAGACCGTCAGCCCTGACTTCGACCGCGCCAAGTATGATGCGATCGGCGAGAGCGACCGCATGACGCTGCGCTTCGTGAAGCCGTCCTGATCCGTGCCGTCGTCGTTCCTATCGCGACGGGGTCTGATGCTCTCCGGCCTTGCGGCCGGCGGCATGGCCCTGGCGGGTTGCAGCCGAGGCGATGAGGCGGGCGATCCGCCTGTCCCGGCCTCGGCCATGACCCTGGAAGAGGCTGTCGCCGGCGGATGGCGCGACCCGCAGGACGTGACCCGCGACCCCGCCCGCCACCCGGCGGAAACCCTCAACTTCTTCGGCCTGAAGCCTGGGATGACCGTGGTCGAGATGTGGCCCGGGGCAGGCTGGTACACCGACATCCTCGCGCCTTTCCTGGCGGCCTCGAACGGCAAGCTCTATGCGGCCAACCTGCAGCCCAACGACCCCGCCGCCATCGAGGTGGTGGAAGCCTATCGCGCCAAGCTGCGGGCGCGGCCAAGGCTCTATGGGGATGTGGAGATCACCGCCTTCGGGGCCACCAGCGGCCCGATGGCGCCCGAGGGCTCGGCCGATCTGGTGCTGACCGCGCGCAACATCCACAACTGGATGGCCGCCGGCATTGTCGACAAGGCCTTCGCCGACGCCTTCGCGGCGCTCAAGCCCGGTGGCGTCTTCGGGGTGGTGGAGCATCGCGCCGCCCCCGGCGGCGTGCAGGATCCGGCCGCCGGCGACGGCTATGTGGAGCAGGCCTATGTGGCGCGCCTTGGCCAGGAGGCGGGCTTCCTGCTCGACCAGGCCAGCGAGATCAACGCCAATCCCCGGGACACCAAGGACCATCCGTTCGGCGTCTGGACCCTACCGCCGGTGCGGCGCACCTCGGCCCGGGGCGAGCCCGCCGATCCGGACTTCGACAGCGGCCCCTATGATGCGATCGGAGAGAGCGACCGCATGACGCTGAGGTTCATCAAACCCACCTGAGGCGCTCAGAGCACCTTTCGGTAGCTTTCGATGATCTGCTCGTTGCTGACGGGCAGCTTGCCGAGGTTCAGCTGGTCGGAGACCATTTCGGCGCCGCTGGGCAGGGCGCTGCGGTCCAGCTGCGCCTCGGGGTCCCAGAGCCGGCCGCGCATGATCGCCTTGGGACAGTGGAGGAAGGTCTCTTCCACCGCGATCATCAACACCAGCCGGGGCAGGCGGCCGAACTCCTCGAAGCTCGCCAGCAGGTCGGCGTCGTCGGTGGCGCTGGCGCGGCCATTGACGCGATAGACGTCGTCGAAGCCGGGGATCATGAACATCATCCCGACCCGGCCCTCGCCGGCCAGCAGATTGCGCAGGGTGTCCAGGCGGTTGTTGCCTGGCCGGTCGGGCAGGAAGAGGGTCTTGCCGTCCTCGCTCACGTGGACGAAGCCCGGCTCGCCGCCCCGGGGCGAGACGTCGAGCGCCCCGTCGGGGCCGGCCGAGCTGACGACGCAGAAGGTCGAGTGCTCGATGAAGGCGCGGCCGTGGCGTTCCACATGGTCCAGCACCTTGTCCAACACCACCTGGCCTGGAGCCCGGTAGATGGCGTCGAGGTCGGCGAGGGCGAGCTTGCGCATCTGAGCGTCTTCCCTTTTAAGAATTATTCGCAACATCCTGACCCATTCGCCGTCGCCTGTCACGGGGCGCCGCCCGGTTTACTTCGAGGCTGGCGCAGGCCAAGCTCCGCGGCCTCACGGAGACCCGATGGCTACGATCGAACAGCTCACCGCCCGCATCGCCCAGACGCTGGAGGCCGGCGAGCCGCTGCCCCATGTGGTCAAGATCGATCTGAAGGGCGCGGGCTTCATCCATATCGCCGGCGACCAGGTGACCAATCAGGACGCCCCGGCCGATCTGGTGGTCACCATCAGCCTGGACGACATCGTCGCCCTGGGCCGGCGTCGCCTCGATCCCATGACTGCCCTGATGAGCCGACGGATGCGGATGTCCGACATGGGCTTGGCCATGTCCATGCAGTCGAAGATCCAGGCCCTGTTCGCCCAAGCCGCCTGAACCCCGAGTCGCCTGAAAGAAGCCGCCGATGTCCGAGTCCGCTCCCCTGACCGCGATCCCCACGGCCCCGGCGCCAGACGGCGGGGCGGCGGAGTGGGTCTTGGGCCACAAGGGGGCGCGGCTGCGTGCGGCCCTGTTCCCGGCCAAGGGCGAGGTCCGAGGATCGGTGGTGCTGAGCGGCGGGCGCACCGAGCCCATAGAGAAGTACTTCGAGGTTATCGACGACCTGACGGGCCGCGGCTTCGTGGTGCTGGCCCATGACTGGCGGGGGCAGGGCCTCTCCCACCGCGACCTCGCCGACGATCGGCTCAAGGGGCACGCCGACGGCTTTGAGCCTTTTCTGGCCGACTATGACGCCCTGCTGGCGCAGTTCGAGGCCCGCCTGCCCAAGCCGTGGATCGCCATGGGCCACTCCATGGGCGGCTGCCTGACCCTGCTGGCCCTGGCCAAGGGGCAGGCCGACCGGTTCGCCGGGGCCATCCTGTCGGCCCCGATGCTGGGCGTGCGGGTGGGACGCTATCCCAAGGCGGTGCGCCTGCTGGTGGGGATGAACCGCCTGATGGGCCGCGCCGGCGGCTATTGCATGGGCGATCCCGGCAAGCCGTTCGACGACACCTTCGACGACAATGTCCTGACCCACGACCGGACGCGGTTTGCGCGCGCGCGGGCCCAGATCGCCGCCAATCGCGACCTGGCGCTGGGAGCGCCCACCTGGGGGTGGCTGGACTTCGCCCTGCGCGCCGCTGATTTCTTTGCGCGGCCCGCCAATCTGGCCTCGGTGACGATCCCGGTGGTCATCTGCCAGGCCGAGCAGGAAAAGCTGGTGGACAACGAGGCCCAGGATCATGTGGCCCGCAGCCTGCCCGACGGGCGGCTGGTGGTGGTCAAGGGCGCCCTGCACGAGATCCTGATGGAGACCGACGCACGGCGCGCCGTCTTCTGGACCGAGTTCGACGCGCTGGTGGCGGAAGTGACTAGATCGTCTTCGCCGAGCGTTTGAGGGCCACGAGGGCCTCGTCCAGGCAGGCCCGGTCGCCGGCGATCACCACCTGGCCGCCTGAGTTCCCCACAGGCTGGCCGCGCCAGTCGGTGACCAGGCCGCCGGCGCCCTCGATCACCGGAATGGCGGCCTCGATGTCCCAGGACTTCAGGCCGGCCTCGATCACCATATCCATCGCGCCGGCCGCCACCATCGCATAGGCGTAGGCGTCGAGGCCCAGGCGGGCCAGGCGGGAGGCCGCCCGCACCTGCGTCCACGCCCCGAGTTCAGCCCCGTTGAAGCAGGCCTCGGGATCGGTGGTGGAGATGGTGGCGTCGGTGAGCTTGGGGCAGGGTCGCACCTTCAGCGGTCGCGAGGTCCCGCGCGACACCAGGCGCGAGCCCCCGGCATGGCCCACATAGACCTCGTCCAGATAGGGCTGGCCGATGGAACCCAAAATGGGACGCCCCTGATGGCGAAGGCCGATCAGCACGCACCAGAGGGGCAGGCCGGAGATGAAGGACCTTGTGCCGTCGATGGGGTCCAGGACCCAGACGAATTCGGCGTCAGGCCGGTCCTCGCCATATTCCTCGCCGATCACCCCATGCTCGGGAAAGCGTTCGGCGATCAGTTTGCGGATCGCCGTCTCGGCCCCGCGGTCGGCGGCCGTGACCGGGTCGAAGGCGTTGAGCCCCGGCGGGCCGCCCTTGTTCTCCAGGCCATGGTTGGCGCGGAAGAGGGGCAAGGCCACCGTGGCTGCGGCTTGGTTCAGCTCGAGGATCAGATCTTCGAGCGCGGTCAGGCGATCAGGGCTGAGCATGCCTGATCGTTTAGCCCGCCGCGCGGCGCAGCGAAATCCCGCAACCGCGCGGCAAGATTTAGAGTTTCAGGCTCCAGGACGGGTTCAGCCGTGCTCGCTGTCGCCGTTCAAGGACTTCGCCAGGTCGAGAAGCCGCCGGCGGGGCCGTTCGCCGAGCTGGTAGTAGGCCTTGATGAGATCCATGGTCTCCTTGCTGGCCAGCACTTCGCCGCCAGCGTCGCAGGCGTCGGCGCGTTCCTGCGCCGCGGCCGAGAGACCGTCGTAGAAGTAGGCCACGGGGACTTCCAGGGCCTCGGAGAGTTGCCAGAGACGAGCGGCCGAAATGCGATTGGCGCCGCACTCGTACTTCTGAATCTGCTGAAATCTAACACCGCACGCGCCGGCCAACTGCTGCTGGGTCAGACCCAGGAGGCGACGACGACGACGGAGACGCTTACCCAGGTGGACATCGATTTCGTTACCCATGTCTCTTTCCCCCTCACGGTTAAGAGCCGAACCCGTCCCGAAGGGGGACGGCATGGGCCAAGCTCGGCAAGTCGCGCGCCAAGCGACCCTGGTTCGCGTTGCACGAAGCGCTACGGCGAGACTAGAGAAGGGCATGGCGCGTGCGCGATCATCCCCCGGCGGGCGACTGGCCCAGGACCTGGCCTGGCGGCTGGAGGCCCTGGCCTATGACGCGGTCACCCTGCTGGCGCGGGCCTTTCCGGTCGATACGGTTTCAGACTTCGGGGCGGCGCTTCTCCGGCGTCTCGGCCCGCTGACCAGCGCTCATCAGGTGGTGCTGCGCAATCTCAGGATCGCCTTTCCCGACCTGTCGCCCGAAGCGATCGACGCCCTGGCCGACGACCAGTGGGTCCAGACGGGGAGGACCTTCGCGGAATTTCCCATAATCGACCGCATCGTGGCGGCCGGCGACCGGATCGAGATCGTCAACGGCGAGCGCTTGGCCGAGATCGCACGTACGGGCGAGCCGGTGGTGTTCGTCTCTGGCCACCTATCCAACTGGGAGATCATGCCCGCGGTGATCGCCCATTCCGGCGTCGTCTGTCACATGACCTATCGGGCGGCGAACAATCCCTATTTCGACAAGCGCATCCGCGAGAACCGGTTCCGCTATGGGGTTCGCCTGTTCGCGCCCAAGGGCGGGGATGGGGCTCGCGAGGTGCTGGAGGCCCTGGGGCGTGGGGAGTCCGTGGCCCTGATGAACGATCAGAAGTTCAAT
>NZ_JBALUY010000123.1:0-6115 GCF_036963605.1 Phenylobacterium sp.
ATGTTGAGGCGCTTGCCCTTCCAGAACGAGGTGGTCGCAGCCGAGGTGATGGTGATCCCCCGCTCCTGCTCCTGCTCCATCCAGTCCATGGTGGCCGCGCCATCATGGACTTCGCCGATCTTGTGGCTCTTCCCGGTGTAGAAGAGGATCCGCTCCGTCGTCGTCGTCTTGCCCGCATCGATGTGGGCCATGATTCCGAAGTTGCGGTAGTCTTCAATGTTGTGCGTACGGGCCATAGCGAAAGGCTTTGCTGAAAGAGGTCCGGAGGTAGCTGCCGGTCGATGTGCTGAACGAACGGCGCGGGCGGTTTAGCTCAAACCGCCCGCGCCGGAAAGCGATGGATGACCGGTCTTACCAGCGGTAGTGCGAGAAGGCGCGGTTCGCCTCGGCCATCTTGTGGGTGTCTTCGCGCTTCTTCACGGCCGAACCGCGATTGGACGAAGCATCCAGAAGCTCGCCAGCGAGCTTCTCGGTCATGGTGTTTTCACCACGCTTGCGCGCAGCGGTCACCAGCCAGCGGATGGCCAGGGCGCGGCGGCGCTCGGGACGGACTTCGACGGGGACCTGATAGGTCGCGCCGCCGACCCGGCGGGAGCGGACCTCGATGCCCGGGGCGACATTTTCCAGAGCCGCATGGAAGGTTTCCAGGGGGCCCTGGTCCTTGCGCTTGGCTTCCAGGATGTCGAAGGCGCCGTAGATGATGTTCTCGGCGACGGCCTTCTTACCTTCGTACATCACGTAGTTCATGAACTTGGTGACGACGAGATCCCCGAACTTCGGATCCGGGAGGACTTGACGTTTTTCTGCGCGACGGCGGCGGGACATGTCTTCTTATCCTTACTTAGGACGCTTGGCGCCGTAGAGCGAACGACGCTGCCTGCGGTCCTTCACCCCTTGGGTGTCGAGCACGCCGCGCAGGATGTGATAGCGCACGCCGGGAAGGTCCTTCACGCGGCCGCCGCGGATCAGCACCACGGAGTGCTCCTGGAGGTTGTGACCCTCGCCGGGGATGTAGCACACCGCTTCGATGCCGGTGGTCAGACGCACCTTGGCCACCTTACGCAGAGCCGAGTTCGGCTTCTTCGGGGTGGTGGTGTAGACGCGCGTGCAAACGCCACGACGCTGGGGGCAGCCCTTCAGGGCCGGCACCTTGTTGCGCGAAGGCTTGTCCTTACGCGGCTTGCGGATCAGCTGGTTGACCGTAGGCATATATTCTCTGCGCCATTCCTAGGCTTGTGGGGGCGTGTGCCGTTGGGCCGATGCGCCCCGTTTAAGGGTCGTATTCTTGTTCGGTCTTCGAAACCCGGATCCTAGAACACGAAAACTCGCCGGCGCGCGTCGCTAGAAGCGCTCCGGCGGGCGGGCCGTCTCTTGCAAGACTTTCGAGTCCATCGGGCCTGGGATTAGAATCCCCGGCTTCAAAGGAGCGCGGTTCATACTCGCCCCGGCCGGGCGCGTCAACGTTTGCGCAACATGCGTCCCCGAGCCGGGACAATGGTCACAGTTTCGCCCCCCGTCCACCTCAGCTTGACCTTGGCGAGCCGGAAGGAACCATGGGGCGTAGCTTACGGAATCTCGCAGCGGCTGGTCTGGCGGTGCTGCTGCACCTGTTGGGGCTGATCGCCCTGATCTGGGTGGCGCCCGATCTTCCCCGGCTGCGCGAGGCGCCGATCTTTGAGATCATCCTGGCGCCGCCGCTGGCGTCAACTCGGCTAGGCGCTGCACCTTCGCCAGCCCGGCCCGGTGGCGAGGGCTCCCGACAGGCGCCGGGACCGCCGCCATCCATCGCAAGACCCCCGCCCGTCGCCCCGCCCCCAGCCGTTCCGGATATAGAGGCCCAGGTCCAGGCGGCGCGCCTGCGGGCGGCCCTTCGCCAGACCTTCGGCTGCAGCCAGCCTGACATCGCGCGCCTGAGCGAAACCGAGCGGGCCGCCTGCCTGGCGCGGTTCGCCAGCGGCGCGGAGACCGCCCCCTACCGCCCGCCCCTGATGGCTTCAGACAAGCAGCAGGCCCTGGAACGCGCAGGCGCGCGCAAGGCCGCCGACCGCGCCTATCGCGAGAGCACGACGCCTCCGCTGGGAACTGACACGACCGGCGGCGGCCCGGTGATGAACCCCCTGCCCGAGCTTTAGCGCCGGAGGAATTCTCTTATCAGTTTATCGGCTACCTTAGTTCAGAGGCAGATGCGCCGTCAGGAAGGCCTCAAGGGCTTCAAGCATGCGGATGCGGCTCTGCGGACGGTAGAAATAGTGGTTTTCGCCTTCGAAGAGAACGAACTCCACCGACTTCCCAGCCTGCGTCAGGGCATCATGCATACGCCTGGACTGGTCGACGAGAACAACGGTGTCCTGATCCCCATGCATCAGGAGGATCGGAACCTTCGCAGCCGCGGCATGCGTCGCCGGCGAGGCTGCAGCCATTTGTTCCCGGCTGGCGTCAGCAAGTTGCTCCCGAAACCCAGTAAAGCCCAGAGAGTCGCGGCCCGCCGACCGCACCACCTGGAGCTGAAGCATCTGGAGGTCCGTCACGGGGGCGATCGCAGCCGCACACTGGAATGCGTCAGGGTGCAGTGTGGCGCCTACCAGCGCGGCGTAACCGCCGTAGCTGGCGCCCACGATGCAGACGCGGTTCGGATCAATCCGGCCACCCTGGGCTAGGGCCGCGACTCCATCGAGAAGGTCGGTCTGCATCTTGCCGGCCCATTCGCCTTGACCTGCTGCTTCGAAGTCGGCCCCGAAGCCTCGGGAGCCGCGGAACTGCGGTCGAAGAACGGCATACCCTCGGGTGACGAGGAACTGGGTCAGATAGTCGAAACTGTTGGTGTCCCGGGCCGCCGGGCCGCCGTGCGGCAGGACGATCAGAGCGTGGCGGCTGGCGGCATCATCCCCCGGCGGGAGGGTCAGATAGGCTGGAATTTCCAGGCCGTCCCGCGCCTTGTAGGTAAACCAGCCTGTTTGGCCCAATTCTGCTTCGTTCAGCTCGGGGAAGGCCGCGCCCAGGGGCGACAACTCTTTCCGGCTCCAGTCGAGCAGATACCAGGTGGGTGGGGCATCGGCTGATTGCGCCACCACGAGAAAGCGCGTCCGGTCCTCTGACCAGTCAACCAGCCGGACCTCGCGATCCGCCAGGGCCCTCACAAGCAAGCCATGGACAGCGCCAATCTCCGCGTCCAGATACTGGGCGATCGTCGCCTCGCCACCGGCCAAAAGGGCGACGGCTTGGCCTGTATAGGGGTCACGCACCAGCGCAGGCTCATAGGGACTCGGCGAACCGACCGGCTCCACCGCACCGTCGGACAGGGTCTGACGCACCACCTGCTGGCCTGCGGTCTCGTCCCGCATCAGATAGATTGCGTCCTCGCCGTCCGAGTAGCCGAGATAGCGCCCGCCCGCCTCTTCACGCCACATCTCCGTCCAGCGGCGCTCGCCCTTAGCGCGGGCGAACACTCTTGCCTTTCCGGTTCGGGAGTCGAGGTCGTAGCGCACCCGCGCCTCCCCCGTTGCGTCAGGTTCAAAGAACACCGAATCCACCGTGCCGGGTTCGATCATCCGGCCATGCCCGGTGACCGGATCGGCCCGCCATAGCGACCACTTGAAGATCTCGCCATCGCCCTTCTGGGCGATCCGGGTGTCCACATGCGAGCGGTCGGCCGCCACTTGTAGACCCATCAGAAAAACGGCCGGCGCCTGGCCATGCACGACCCTCGCGACAGGCTGGCTGATGGCGTATCGGCTGGCGTGATCGTTGGACAGCAGCAGAGCGCCGGGCTCGCCGGCCGCACTGACGACGATGTTTCGCTCGAACCGATACTCGCGGCGAGGGCCAAGCTTCTCCCAATAGCCGACCCGCACGATGACATGGTCGTCGCCGGCCCAGCGGATGCCAACGGCCTCGACGTCGCCCAGGGCCAGGGTCTTGCTGCCGGGCTGGTCGATGGTGGCGATGTTCAACGACCGCCCCCCAGCAGGTCCGCCTAACAGAGCGATGCGAGCGCCGTCGGGGGAAATCGCCGCATCCTGGATCGCCTCCAGCCTGGCGAAGGCCGCAATGGGCGGCGCTTCGGCGCAGACGAGTGTTGCGCCCGCGGCCCAGGCCGCGAACGCCAGTACAAACCGGACAAGCATGGAATATCCCCCTCAACCCCAGGTGAGGTTAGCCAGGGCTTGCGCCCAAGGCAAAGCTTGGAGGCGTCTAAAAGACAAAACGGCCCGGAGTCGCCTCCGGGCCGTCTGTTCGTCCTGGTCTTAAAGACCCTGACCTAGTTGTCGATCGTCTCGGCCTCGGCCTCGGCGGCGATCACTTCGGGCAGCGGCTCCATGGTCGTCTCGCGGCTGGCCGCCAGGGCTTCGTCGCGCTTGGCGGCGATGCGCTGGAGGTTGCGCAGGTAGGAGCCCGTGCCCGCCGGGATCAGGCGACCCACGATCACGTTCTCCTTCAGGCCTTCCAGGGTGTCGCGCTTGCCCTGGACCGAAGCCTCGGTGAGCACGCGGGTGGTCTCCTGGAAGGAGGCCGCCGAGATGAAGCTGCGGGTCTGCAGCGACGCCTTGGTGATGCCCAGCAGAACCGGCTGGACGATCGCCGGACGGCCGCCACGGGCCTCGGCCTTGGCGCTCTCTTCGTCCACCTCGATCTTGTCGAGATGGTCGCCCTTGAGCAGGCCGGTGTCGCCGGTCTCGAGGATCTCGACCTTCTGCAGCATCTGACGGACGATCGTCTCGATGTGCTTGTCGTTGATCGGCACGCCCTGCAGTCGATAGACCTCCTGGATCTCGTCCACGAGGAATTCCGCCAGCGCCTCGATCCCCTGAATCCGCAGGATGTCGTGCGGATCGGGGTTGCCGTCGATGATGTACTCACCCTTGCGGATCGTATCCCCGTCATGGACGGCGATATGCTTGCCCTTGGGGATGAGGAATTCGACGGGCTCGCCGCCATCCTCCGGCGTGATCTTGATCCGGCGCTTGTTCTTGTAGTCGCGCCCGAACTCGACCCGGCCGTCCATCTCGGCGATCACCGCGCAGTCCTTCGGCCGGCGGGCCTCGAACAGTTCGGCGACGCGGGGCAGACCGCCGGTGATGTCCCGGGTCTTGGCGCCCTCGGTGGGGATACGCGCCAGAACCTCGCCGGGCTTCACCTCGTCGCCGTCGCCGACCGAGAGAATGGCCCCGACCGGCAGCAGGTAACGGGCCTCACCGCCGTTGGCGATGCGCTTGAAGGCGCCGTCGGCGTCGATCACGCCCACGGCGGGACGCAGGTCGCTGCCCTTGGTGGAGGCGCGCCAGTCGGTGACCACGCGGTTGGAGATGCCGGTGGCCTCGTCGGCTTCCTCGCGGACCGAGACGTTCTCCATCAGGTCTTCGAACCGGACCCGGCCGCCGACTTCCGTGAGGATGGGGGTGGTGTAGGGGTCCCATTCGGCCAGGCGCTGGCCGCGCTTGACCTTGTCGCCGTCCTTGACCTTCAGGCGCGCGCCATAGGGCGGCTTGTAGGACTCGCGGTCCTTGCCATCGACCTGGACGGTGATCTGCAGGTTCCGGTTCATGACCACGAACTCGCCGTCGCCGGCCTGGACCACGTTGCCGCCCGCCACCTTCACCACGCCTTCGTTGGCGCTTTCGAAGAAGGACTGTTCGGCCACCTGGGCCGTGCCGCCGATGTGGAAGGTCCGCATGGTCAGCTGGGTGCCGGGCTCACCGATGGACTGGGCGGCGATGACGCCGACAGCCTCGCCGATGTTCACCGGGGTGCCGCGGGCCAGGTCGCGGCCGTAGCAGGTGCCGCAAACGCCGTTCTTGGTTTCGCAGGTCAGGACCGAGCGGACCTTGACCGACTGGACGCCGGCGTTCTCGACCACCTCGATCATCTTCTCGTCGAGATAGGTGTCGGCCGGCACGATAACCTGGCCGGTGCCCGGATCCTTGATGTCCTCAGCCGACGAGCGGCCCAGGATACGCAGGCCGAGCGAGACTAGCACGTCGCCGCCTTCGACCACGGCGCCCAGGGTGATGCCCCGGGTGGTGCCGCAATCTTCCTCGGTGATGATGCAGTCCTGGGCCACGTCCACCAGACGGCGGGTCAGATAGCCCGAGTTGGCGGTCTTCAGCGCGGTGTCGGC
>NZ_JBALUY010000124.1:0-6039 GCF_036963605.1 Phenylobacterium sp.
GTCGGCGATGATCTCATAGTGGGTGCAGCCCAGGATGGCCCGGTCCGGCGCCCGGCCGATGCGGGCGGTGATCTGCGCCACATGGCGCTCGACCTCGGCGGCCAGCTCGACGGCGCCGGCATTGGTCTCGATCATGCGCGCCAGGTCCGGACAGGGCTCGACGAAGACCGCCACGTCCTGGCGGCGCTTGTCGATCTCGATCTCATAGACCCGGCTGCGGGCGGTGGCCGGGGTGGCGAACACCGCCAGGATGTCCAGCTTCTCCACCTTGTCGCCCCGGCGCTCGGCCTCGTGCTCCCAGGGCAGGCCGGTGGCCGCCTCGATGGTCGGCACGATCAGCCCCAGCACGTTGACCGGCCGACTCAGCTCGCGACGGCGCTGCGGCAGCCAGGTCTGTTGCAGGCGGCGCAGCGCAATGGCCGAGGCGGTGTTGCAGGCCAGGACCACCAGGTCGCACCCTTCCGCAAACAGCCGGTCGCAGCCGGCCTGGGTGAGATCGACGATCTCCTCGCCCGGCCGTCCGCCATAGGGGGCGTTGGCTTGGTCGGCCAGATAGACGAGGTCGGCCTGCGCGAAGCGCTCGACCAGCTTGCGGTGGACGGTCAGGCCGCCCACTCCGGAATCAAAAACGCCGATGGCCATGCCTACGGCTTTAGCGGGCGTCCGGGCCTGCCGCCAGAGCCTGCGGGCGTAACATTACAACCCCGTCATGTGACGTTCAGCCCAAGACGGCTAAGGTCGCCCCAAACCTTTCGTGATTATCGGAGATTTCATGGACCGGCGCATGTTCCTGGCCGTCTCGAGCGCAGCGCTTGGCGCCGCCACCCTGCCGCTGCCCGCCTTCGCCGCCGACGGCGCGCCCCTGCTGGCGCCCTGGACCGGGCCCTTCGACGGCGTGCCGCCCTTCGACAAGGTGGTGGTGGCCGACTTTGCCCCGGCCCTGGAGGCGGCCATGGCCCTGGAGCTGAAGGAGATCGAGGCGATCGCGAACAATCCCGCGCCGCCGACCTTCGAAAACACCATCGTGGCCCTGGAACGCTCAGGGGACGCCCTGGACCGGGTCGGGACCCTCTACAGCGTCTGGGGCGGCACGCTGTCGACCCCCGAAGTGCGCGAGATCGAAAAGGCCATGGCGCCGAAACTGGCCGCCCATGGGGACAAGATCCTGCAGAACGCCAAGCTCTTCCAGCGGATCGAGGCGGTCTATGAGGGCCGCGAGGCCGCCGGCCTGACGCCGGAGCAGCAGCGCCTGGCCTGGAAGGGCTGGAACCGCTTCGTGCGCGCCGGCGCCAAGCTCGATCCAGCCGCCAAGGCCCGGGTCGCGGAGATCAACGGCGAACTGGCCCAGGCCTTCACCACCTTCAGCCAGAACCTGCTGGCCGACGAGACGGACTACGTCCTCTATCTGAAGACCGAGGCCGAACTGCGCGGCCTGCCCGAGGATGTCCGGGCCGCGGCGGCGGCGGCGGCCGAAGAGCGCGACCGGCCTGGCGAGTACGCTATCCTCAACACCCGGTCCTCCATGGACCCCTTCCTGACCTATTCGGATCGCCGCGACCTGCGCGAGAAGGTCTGGCGCACCTATTACAGCCGCGGCGACAATGGCGACGCCCACGACAACAACGGCGTCATCCAGAAGATCCTGAAACTGCGCTTCGAGCGCGCCCGCCTGCTGGGCTATCCCACCCACGCCCATTGGCGCCTGGAGGCGGCCGTCGCCAAGACGCCGGAGGCGGCCATGGACCTGATGATGCGGGTCTGGCCGGCCGCCATCGCCCGGGTGGAGGAAGAGGTGGCCGAGATGCAGGCCATCGCCGACGCCGAGAAGAGCGGGGTCAAGATCGAGCCCTGGGACTATCGCTACTATGCCGAGAAGGTCCGCGCCGACCGCTACGACCTCGATATGAACGAGGTGAAGGCCTATCTGCAGCTCGACAAGATCCGCGAGGGCATGTTCTGGGCCGCGGGCGAGACCTACGGCATGAGCTTCACGCCGGTGACCAATGTGCCGACCCAGCACCCCGACGTGCGCGTCTGGGAGGTGATGCGCAATGGCGCGCATCTCGGCCTCTTCTACCTCGATCCCTACGCCCGGGCCGGCAAGCGGTCAGGCGCCTGGATGAACGCCTATCGCAGCCAGCAAAAGATGGATGGGAAGGTCACCCCCATCGTCTCCAACAACTCCAACTTCGTGAAGGGCGCGCCCGGCCAGCCGGTGCTGATCTCCTGGGACGACGCCACGACCCTGTTCCACGAGTTCGGCCATGCCATCCACGGCCTGTTGTCCAACGTCACCTACCCCTCGCTCGCCGGCACCAGCGTGCCGCGGGACTATGTGGAGTTCCCGAGCCAGGTGAACGAGGCCTGGTTGCCGACCCGCGAGGTGCTCAGCCGCTTCGCCCTGCACCATGAGACCGGCGAGCCCATGCCGCAGGCGCTGGCCCAGAAGATCGAGCAGGCCTCGACCTTCCGCCAGGGCTTCGAGGTGACCGAGTACCTCTCCTCGGCGCTGATCGACATGAAGCTGCACCTGGCCGGCGACGCCGACATCGATCCCGACGCCTTCGAGCGGGAGGAGCTGGCCAAGCTCGGCATGCCCGCCGAACTGCCCATGCGCCACCGCACGCCGCAGTTCGCCCACGTCTTCGCCTCGGACGGCTATTCGGCCGGCTACTATTCCTATCTATGGGCCGAGGTGCTGTCGCAGGACGCCACCGAGGCCTTCGAGGAATCGCCGGGCGGCATGTACGACGAGGGCGTGGCCAAGCGCATGGTCGACCACATCCTGTCGGTGGGCGACACGGTGGACCAGGCCGAGGCCTATCGCGCCTTCCGCGGCCGTGATCCCGACGTGGGCGCCTATCTCCGCGACAAGGGCTTCCCCGTCACCTGACGGGGGGCCTCAACGTCCCTTGAACTGGCCCGGGCGGCGTTCATTCACCGCCCGGACGCCTTCGGCGAAATCCTCGGTGGCGCGCAGGGCGGTCTGCTGGACGTGCTCGTGGGCGGTGGCGGCGCGCACCGCCTCGGCGAGCTTTCCGCGGGTGGTCTTGCGGGTGGCGACCACGGCCAGCGGCGCGTTCTCCGCCAGCTCGGCGGCGAGCGCAAAGGCCGATTGGCGCAGCTCATCGGCCGGGACCAGCTCGTCCACCAGGCCCCAGGCCAGGGCGTCCTCGGCCCGCACCCGCCGGCCGGTGAGGAACATCAGGTCGGCCTTCTGGGCGCCGATCACCCGCGGCAGGGTGTGGGTCAGGCCAAAGCCCGGATGGAAGCCCAGCTTGACGAAATTGGCCGAGAACCGCGCCTCGGGCGCCGCCACGCGGAAGTCGGCGACGAGGGCCAAGCCCAGACCCGCCCCTACTGCCGCCCCCTGCACGGCCGCGACGATGGGCTTCTCCACCGAGAACAGCCGGATCGCCTGATCATAGAGCTCGGAAACCCCGCCCATGCCCGCCCCGCCGATACCGGTGGGGGAGGCGAGGTCGGCGCCGGCGCAGAAGGGCTTGCCGTCCGACGCCAGGACGCTGGCGCGCACGGCCGGGTCCTTGTCGAAGGCCAGCAGGGCGTCGGCCAGGTCGCGCACCAGCTCCACCGACACATGGTTGGCCGGCGGCCGGTGAAAGACCAGCTGGGCCACATGGTCCTGGACGCTGATGGTGAGATGGTCGGCCTTGGTGCTCATTTGCGGGTTCCCAACAGGTTGCGGGCCACCACCCATTTGTGGACTTCGGTGGGGCCGTCATAGATGCGCATGGTGCGCAGGCGCGTGGCCATGAGCTGCAGAGGAAGTTCCTTGGTCATGCCCATGGCGCCGAAGGTCTGCATGGCGTGGTCGACCACCTCCCAGGCCATCTCGGTGGCGTAGGCCTTGATCATCGAGATTTCCATGCGGGTGTCGCGGCCCTGGTCGAGCTTCCAGGCGCAGTCATAGGTCATCAGGCGCGCGGCATGGATGCGGGTCGCCGCGTCCGCCACCCACCACTGGATCGCCTGGCGCTCCGACAGCGGCGCGCCGAAGGTGGTCCGCTGCGGGGCGTATTCGACCATCATGTCGAGCGCCCGCTGGGCCATGCCGATGGACCAGGCGGCCATCTCGATCCGCCGCGTCCCCAGCCGGATCTGCATCGGCGCAAAGCCGGCGCCCTCCTGGCCGAGCAGCTTCCAGCCCTCGACCCGGCAGTCCTCCAGGGCGATCTCGTAGGTGGACTGGCCGCCGATCATCGGGATCTGCCGCAGGACGTTGAAGCCCGGCGTGTCGCGATCCACCAGGAAGGCCGAGACGCCGCCGCGGGCCTTCTTCTGCGTGTCGGTCACCGCCATCAGGATGGTGAAGTCGGCGTCCGCCGCCCGGGTGATCCAGATCTTGCGGCCATTGATGATCCAGTCGTCCCCGTCGCGCACCGCCTTGGTGGTCATGGCCGAGGGATCGGCGCCGGCGCCCGGCTCCGAAATGCCGATGGCCGAGACCGTCTCGCCGCGTACGTAAGGCGCCAGATAGGCCTCACGCTGACGCTCGTTCACCGTCGCCATCAGCATGCGCAGGTTCGGGCTGTCGGGCGGCAGGGTGTAGGGGGTGATGGTACGGCCCAGCTCCTCGCCGACGCCGACCATGGCCACATAGGGCAGGTCCGAGCCGCCCACATCCTCCGGAGCGTCCAGGCCCCAGAGGCCGAGGTCCTTCGACACCTGATCCAGCCGGGCGTGCTCTTCGGCCGCGAGCGACAGGCCCTGGCCCCTGGCCTCGCGGTCCAGGACGCCGGCCTCCAGGGGCATGAGCTCGTCGCGGACGAAGCGGGCGGTCAGCTCCTTGAGCATCCGATGCTCGTCGGAGAGTTGGAAATCCATCGCATCCTCCCTCTAGGTCACGCAGGTTCGTCGCTTGGCGCGATCTCATTGGCGCAGCATAAACGCCGACAAGAACCATAAGGGAGGACGGCCGTGGCGGAAGGCAAGCAACTGGCGAGCGAGGCCACCGGGCCGCTGAAGGGCGTCCGCATCCTGGACCTGACCAGCGTGGTGTTCGGCGCCTATGCGACCCAGATCCTCGGCGACCAGGGCGCCGATGTGATCAAGCTGGAGGATCCGGGCTCGGGCCGCGGCGACGGCGGCGACATCATGCGCTGGGCCGGCCATCCGCCGGACGGCGCGCCCAAGGACCTCGGCCCCATCTTCCTGACCATCAACCGCAACAAGCGCTCGGTGCTGGTGAACTTGCGCGACGGCGAGATGCGCCCGGCCCTGGAAGCCCTGATTGCCAGCTGCGACGTGTTTGCCGCGTCGGTCCGCTATGAGGGGCTCAAGCGCCTGGGTCTGGACTATGAGGCGGTGAAGAAGATCCGCCCCGACGTGATCTATGTCCACGCCGCCGGCTATGGCGCGGACGGTCCCTATGCCGGTGAACCGGCCTATGATGATTTGATCCAGTCGGCCTCAGGGCTTGCCGACCTCTTGCCCCGCACGGACGGAAACGAGACCCCGCGCATCCTGCCGACCCTGGTGGCCGACAAGGTCTCGGGCCTCTTCATGTCCCAGGCGATCACCGCGGCCCTGTTCCATCGCGCCCAGACCGGCGAGGGCCAGTTCGTCGAGGTGCCGATGCTGGAATGCGTCACCAGCTTCAACCTGGTGGAGAACCTCTATGACCACGCCTATGAGCCGCCCACCGGCCAGTGGTCCTATCAGCGGGTGACCAACCCCCACCGCAAGCCGTTCGCCACGAAGGACGGCTATATCGGCCTGCTGCCCTATACCGACAAGCAGTGGGACCAGTTCTTTGCCGTGGCCGGCTGGGCCGAGACGGTGGCCAGGGACCCGCGCTTCGCCGACTACGCCCAGCGGGCCAAGCACACCCGCGAACTCTACGCCATGGTCGAGGAGGTCACCGCCACCAAGACCACCGACGAATGGCTGACCCTGCTCAAGGGCCTGTCCATCCCGGTGCAGAAGACCAACCGCTTCGAGGATCTGGAAAGCGATCCGCACCTGGAAGCCGTCGGCCTGTTCGAGCGCTACGACCACCCGCATCTCGGCCCCTACAAG
>NZ_JBALUY010000125.1:0-5617 GCF_036963605.1 Phenylobacterium sp.
AGACGATCGGCAAGCCCCTGTTCGATGGGGACAGGCCGAGCGCCCTGCTCGAGTCGGCCATGACCTTCTGCCGCTCGGCCCAGGCAGCCGAGCGCGCCACCGCTCCTTTTATCGCGCGCCTGACGGAGCTTGACCTGCTCGACGGCCGCACCGCCACTGTCGAGGTGGCCGACGGCCCCAAGGTGTCGCTGTCAGGCTTTCTCACCATCGACGAGGCCCGGTTCCGCGCGCTCAGCGACGAGGTCTTCCTCGACCTGCGCCGGAGCGGCTGGCTTGCCGCCATCTACGCCCAGATCCAGGCCACGCTGAACTGGAGCCGCCTCGCCGACCGGCTAAGCGACAGGCAGGCGGCCTGAGCCTTTTCGTCGCCCCAGGCGCCCCTCGCGGTGAGCCTGGCGGAGATCGGCAAGCGCCGGCCCGAGCAGGGACCACGGCTCGACACCATAGCGCCGCGAGAGCCTTCTCGGATCTGACACCAGACGGAAGAGCCATTCGAGCCCTGCGCGCCCCATCCAGCGGGGAGCGGCCTTCTGCGTCCCGGCCTCATAGTCAAAGGCCGCGCCAACCGGCAGGATGACGCAGGGCGGCAGGATGGCGCGGTTGTCGAGGATCCAGAGCTCCTGGCGCGGCATGCCCATCCCCACCATCAGGACGTCCGGGGCGAAGGCTCTGATCGTGTCGATGACGGTGGCGTTGTCGGCCGAGGTGGGCTCGGCATTGAAATAGCCGTCGCATATGCCGATCACCGCTCCGGGATAGTCGGCCGACAGGCGTTCAGCGGCCTGCTGCGCCACGCCCGGCGCGCCGCCCAGATAGAAAACCCTCCAACCCTGGCGGTTGGCCAGGCTCCAGAAATGCGGCCGCCAGTCGAGATAGGTGCAGCGGTGGAATGGCCGCGCCGGTAAGCCCAGCAGGCCGGCGAAGGCCAAAAGGGGCGTGGAGTCCGCCTCGATGAGATCGGCCCCGGCGTAGAAGGCCGCCAGCTCGGGGCGTTGCCGCAGGAGATAGAGGCTGTGCAGATTGTGGTTGGCGATCAGTCGCTGGGCGCCGGCCGAAACCCAGGTGGTGAGGATCGCCATCACCTCTTCGGGACGCACCAGGTCGATCTGGCCGCCCAGGACGGCGACCCTGGTCCGGGGGCGTTCGACCGATCGGACAGAGGGGCGGGGAGACCTGCGCCGTTCCACTGAATCCGTCCGTTGCCGCTTGCGAGGCGCTCAACCTAGGCCGGACGGGGTTAAGCCGGGCTTTCGCCGGGCGCTTTCGCGCACTTGCCTCTCGCGCGTCGCCCGCGGCTGTGGCACGACCCTGACCCATGCGGACGTGGCGAAACTGGTAGACGCAGCAGACTTTGACTTCAGAGTGCCCGCGGGGAAATCCGCGGCGTAGAACCGCTCAAATTCGGGGAAGGCTAAGGGGCGACCTAGGCTAATCCCGAGCCAAGCCTCCGGCCTGCCCGGGGGAAGGTGTAGAGACTAGACGGGCGGCGCCTAAGGCCTGGCGGCTAGGGCGAAGGGATAGTCCAGACCACGAACAGCCCGGGCGACCGGGCCGGCGGCGAAAGTCGAAGTGGTACGAAAATCTGTTTTCCGAAAGGAAGTGCGGGTTCGATTCCCGCCGTCCGCACCACCTTGGCCTCGACAGAGCGGGAACCTCGGGCCGCCGCCGCCGGTTGGCTGCGCATTAGACCTATCCAGGAGATGCGACATGCCTGCCAAATCCGCCGCCCAGCAAAAGGCCGCCGGCGCCGCCCTGTCGGCCAAGCGTGGCGATACCCCGAAGTCCGACCTGAAAGGCGCCTCCAAGTCGATGGTCAAGTCGATGAGCGAGAATGAGCTCGAGGAGATGGCGTCCACCTCCCGCAAGGATAAGCCCCAGCACAAGTCCGACTGACGGCGGCCGAGGCCTGAGCTTCACCTCGCCACCATTTCATGCGACCCCTGCGCGGCCCGGCGGCGCTGAAGCCGGTCGTGAAATGGAGTTCGGGGCTTGGTCATGCCGGCGCCTGTCATCGTCACCGGCGCAGCCGGGTTCATCGGCATGCATGTGGCCGAGCGCCTGCTGGCCCGCGGCGAGGCCGTGGTCGGCGTCGATGAGTTCAACGCCTATTATGATCCGGCCCTGAAGGTGGCGCGGGCGGCCCGGCTGGAGGCCGATCCGGCGTTCCGCATGGTGCGTATGGACATCGCCGATGCGCCGGCTTTTGCGGCCCTGGTGGCGGAGAGCAGGGCGCGGCGCGTGGTGCATCTAGCGGCCCAGGCCGGCGTGCGCTACTCGATCGACCACCCCTTCGCCTATGAGCGCTCTAACCTGGCGGGACATCTGTCGGTGATGGAGGCCTGCCGCCATGCGCGGGGCTTCGAACACCTGGTCTATGCCTCATCCAGCTCGGTCTATGGGGATCGGCCCGGCGCCGGCGCAGGTTTTCGCGAGGAGGACGCCGTCGATGCGCCGGTCTCGCTCTATGCGGCGACCAAGCGAGCCTGTGAATTGATGAGCCACGCCTATGGCAAGCTCTATGGCTTCCCGCAGACCGGCCTGCGGTTCTTCACCGTCTATGGCCCTTGGGGCCGACCCGACATGGCCTATTTCTCGTTCACCGAGAAGATCCTGGCTGATGAACCTATCGAAGTGTTCGGCCAGGGACAGATGGCCCGGGACTTCACCTATATCGACGACATCGTCGACGGCGTGATCGGCGCTCTGGACCATCCCCCTGAGCTGGGCGCGAACCGCATTCTGAACATCGGCGACAGCCGGCCCGTCGGCCTGATGGACATGATCGCGGTGCTGGAAGGGGCCTTGGGCAAGAGCGCGCAGAAGGTGTTCCTGCCCATGCAGCCCGGCGACGTGACGACCACCTATGCCGACATCTCCAGGCTTGCGGCGCTCACCGGCTATGCGCCCAAGGTGTCGCTGGAGGAGGGCATACCGCGGTTCGTCGCCTGGCGGCGCGCATTTTACGGCTAAGGCGTTCAGGCCGGATGAGCAGAGTTCGCGCAAGGAACCAGGGCCGCCTGTGATGTGGGCGCAATAAATTCAGCCGATAAGCAGCCGCCGCGCAGAATGAGCGGCTTTAGGCTTGGCCGGCGCGGGACTTGCACGCTAACCGAGAGCCGGCGCTTTTTCGCGCGAGGGGGTGTATCTGGCTCCCATAGCGAGACGCCGCAGTGCGGGGGAAGACTTCAGTTGGCCATCTATCCCGTCATCATGTGCGGCGGCTCCGGTTCGCGCCTCTGGCCGGCGTCGCGTCCGTCCCACCCCAAGCAGTTTCTGCCCCTGGTCGGCGCGCTTTCCATGTTCCAGGAGACGGTGCTGAGGGTCGTCGATCTGGGGCAGGAGGGCGACATGGTCATCGTGGCGGGGATCGCCCATGGCGAGCTGATATCCGTCCAGTTGGCGGAGATCGGAGTCTTGGCGACCGTCCTGCTCGAGCCCGAGCCTCGGGATTCGGCGCCGGCCATGGCTGCGGCGTGCGCCTGGATCGCGGGCCGCGACTCTGAAGGCGTCGCCGTGGTGGTGGCCGCCGATCACCACATGCCCGATGGCGCAGCCTTCCGCGCCGCCGCACTGACCGCCGTGGACGCCGCGCGCCTGGGCCAGATCGTCACCCTGGGCATGCGGCCCGCCAGCCCCTCGACGGCCTACGGCTATATCTCGCCCGGCGAGGGACCGGGCCCAGCGAAGCCGGTGCAGGCCTTTGTCGAGAAGCCTGATGCGGCGACCGCGCAGGCCTATATCGAGGCCGGACACCTTTGGAACAGCGGCAACTTCGTCGTCGCCGCCGACGTGCTCCTGGCCGAGCTGGAGGCCTTCGCCCCGGCCATCGCCGAGGCCGCCCGCGCCGCCGTGGAGCCGTGCGCCAAGGGTCAGAGCGTCCTGGCCGAGACCTTTCGGACCGCGCCGAAGATCTCCATCGACTATGCGGTCATGGAGAAGACCCGGCGCGCGGCCGTCCTGCCCGTGGACTTCGCCTGGTCCGACCTTGGCGCCTGGGATGCTGTCTGGCAGGCCAGCGACAAGGACGCCGCAGGCAACACCATCCGCGGCGAGGCGCTGATGATCGAATCCACCGACTGCCTGGTGCGGGCGCCGGCCGGAATGCAGGTGACCCTGGTGGGGGCCAAGGACCTCGCCGTGGTGGTCGATGGCGGTCAGGTCCTGGTCTGCGACCTGGCGTCCAGCCAGCAGGTGAAGACCGCCGTCGATCAGTTGAAGGCCCAGGGCCGCGAGACGGTGGCGCCGGCGGCGCCGTTCCATACCGTGGCCGAGGCTGCGGCCTGGTTTGACCAGTGGCTGAAGACCAGCGCCCTGCCGCTGTGGTGGGCCTTGGGCGCCGACCACGTGCGGGGCGGCTTCCGCGAGGCCCTGACGCCGGAGGGGGCGCCTGTGGAGGCGCCGCGGCGTTCCCGGGTGCAGACGCGGCAGACCTTCGTCTACGCCACCGCCGGCCTGATGGGCTGGCAAGGCCCCTGGCGGCAGGCGGCCTGGCACGGGATGGACTATTTCCTGGCCCGCTATCGTCGCCCAGACGGCCTGTTCCGCGCGGTGGTGTCGAACGAGGGCGAGCCGATCGACGAGACCGCGGCTCTGTACGATCAGGCCTTCGCCCTGCTGGCCATGGCCACCCTGAACCAGGCTGATCCCGGCCACACCGACCTGGCCGCGGAGGCTCAGCGCCTTCTGGCCGCGCTCCAGGTCATGCGTCACCCGGCCGGCGGCTTCCGCGAGGAGGGCGCCCATCCCTTCCAGGCCAATGCTCATATGCATCTGCTCGAGGCCGCCATGGCCTGGGCCGAGAGCGGCGGCGGACCGGAGTGGCAGGCCCTGGCCGCCGAGATCGTCGAGCTGGCCCTGACCCGCTTCATCGACCCCGAGGGCGGCTTCCTGCGGGAATTCTTCGACGAGGCCTGGGCGCCGGCCCCCGGCGAGGACGGCCGCCTCATCGAGCCAGGCCATCAGTTCGAATGGGCCTGGCTGCTGGAGCGCTGGGCCGTGCGGACCGGTGAGGCCCGCTGCCACCAGGCTGCGCGCCGCCTCTACGCCGCCGGCCTTCGCGGCGTCGACGCCAAGCGCGGCGTCGCCATCAACGCCCTGAACGACGACTTCACCGTCCGCGACGCGAACGCCCGCCTATGGCCCCAGACCGAATGGCTGAAGGCCGCGCTGATCCTGGGCGAGCACGCCCTGGCCCCGGCTCAGGGCTTAGCTCGCTACCTGAAGACCCCCGCGCGAGGGGCATGGCGGGATCGGCTGGACGCGGCGGGGACGTTCGCCGAGGAGTCATGCCCAGCCAGCTCCTTCTATCACATCGTCGTGGCCTGCAGAGCCTTGCCCGCGGCGACTCTCAAGGACCCTAGGACCCACGCATGCAAGTAGCGATGATCGGGACGGGCTATGTGGGCCTGGTGAGCGGGGCGTGCTTCGCCGACTTCGGCCATGTGGTGACCTGCATCGACAAGGACGCCGACAAGATCGATCGCCTGCGGACCGGCGGGATTCCGATCTTCGAGCCGGGTCTTGAGGGACTGGTGGCGCGCAATGTGGCGGCCGGCCGGCTGTTCTTCGAGACCGAGGCGGCGGCTGCGGTGGCCAAGGCAGATGCGGTGTTCATCGC
>NZ_JBALUY010000126.1:0-5559 GCF_036963605.1 Phenylobacterium sp.
GCGCCCAGATAGGTGCACATGGTGCGCTGGCCGTCCGGCGTCACATTGATCAGGCAGCGGGCCGTGGCCGGACCGGCGCCCAGCGGCGTCACGTCGAACCGCACCCCTTGGGCGCGCATGTCGTGGGCGAAGACGTCGCCCAGCTGGTCCTTGGCGACCTTGCCCAGATAGGCCGCCCGGCCGCCGAAGCTGGCGACGCCGGCCACGGTGTTGCCGGCCGAGCCGCCGGAGGTTTCCACGCCCGGCGCCATGCGGCTGTAGAGATCGACCCCGCGCGCCTCGTCGATCAGCATCATCGCGCCCTTGGATAGGCCTTCGGTGTCGAGGAACGCCTCGGCGGCCGGGGCGATCACGTCGACAATGGCGTTGCCGATGGCGGCGACGTCGTAAAGCTCGGTCATTGCGGGAGGGTTTCTCTTCTCGTTGGGCCGATGATCACGGGCGATGATCAGGGAACGGGCGCCGATTACAGGGAAAGCACAGTCGGGGCAATGTGAAGCAAGGCCGCGGCCGGGCCAAAGATGACGGCGCCCCGGCCTTGCGCAGGCCCACCTTGCGCAGGCTGTCATGATCGGGCGCTATCGCAGCGCCATGCAGCTCTACCACTTCAGCGACGATCCGGGCATTGCGGTGTTCGAGCCCCGCCCCGTCCGCGTCCCGTCCGAGCGTGGGCCGGGCCGGGACTGGCTGAACGGCCCCCTCGTCTGGGCCATCGAGGCCGCCCGCCAGGCCATGTACCTGTTCCCCCGCGACTGCCCGCGCATCCTGCTCTGGGCGACGGAGGCCAGCACGGCTGAGGATCGGGCGGCCTGGTTCCGGGGAAGTCCGGCCCAGGCGATCGCCTATGTGGAATGGGACTGGCTGGCGCGGCTGCGGGCCGAAACCCTCTATCGCTACGTCCTGCCGGCCGAGGCCTTCGAAAGCCTGGAGGACGCCGGCATGTGGGTGGCCCGAGAGGCGGTGAAGCCCCTGGCGCGCGACGTGCTGACCGACCTGCCCGCCGCCCTGCGCGAGGTCGGCGTCGAGCTTCGCCTGACTGAGACCCTGACCCACCTGCGCCCGGTGTGGGACACGACCCTGCACGCCAGCGGCATCCGCTTGCGCAACGCCAAGGACTGGACATGAAGACGCCCCTCATCGCCGGCCTGATCGCCGCCCTCCTGCCCCTCGCCGCGACGGCCGCTCCAGCGCCTGACTGGCGCCGGCCCGATCCGGCGCAGACCCTGGTGATCGACACGACCAAGGGCGTCATCGTGGTGGAGCTCGCGCCCGAGGTTGCGCCGGCCGCCGTGGCCCGGGTCAAGCAGCTGGCCCGGGAGGGCGTCTATGACGGCCTGCAGTTCCACCGGGTGATCGAAGGCTTCGTCGCCCAGACCGGCAATCCGAACAATCGCGACGGCGGAACCTCCGACCATCCGGACCTGGCGCCGGAATTCACCTTCCTCATGACCCCGGAGGTGGCGGGCGAGGTCGCCTTCGTCACCCAGGCCAGCGACGGGCGCACCGGGTTTCTGCGATCCCTGCCGATCGCGGCGGTCTCGGCCGGCGAAGAGGTCCGCAGCGGACGGCCGCGGGCCTGGGGCGCCTATTGTCCCGGCGTGTTCGGCATGGGCCGCCAGGCCGATCCGGGCAGCGCCAACAGCGAGATCTTCGTCATGCTGGACGCCGCCCGGCGCCTCGACCGCGACTACACCCCGTTTGGCCGGGTGATCGTGGGCCTGGACGTGGCCCGGTCCCTGGCGGTGGGCGAGCCGCCAGAGGCGCCGGACCAGATGCTCCGCGTGGCCGTGGCCGCCGACCTGCCCGAAGCCGAGCGCCCGCGTCTGGAGGTCGCCGATCCCAAGGGCGAGGCCTTCCAAGCCCGCGTCGCCGCCCTGCGCGCCGAAAAAGGCGCCGACTTCACCCTCTGCGACCTGGAGATCCCGGTGCGCTGACGGCGGTGGGGTGGAGGGGCTGTGCGACCGCCCTCGTCCTTCGAGGCCCTGCTGGCGCAGGGCGCCTCAGGATGAGGACGGACTGCAGACGCCCGCACCCACCTCCCTCGTCCTGAGGTGCGAGCTAAGCGAGCCTCGAAGGACGCAAGGCCTCCCATTCTCGTCACCCTCGGGCTCGTCCCGAGGGTCCCTGTCGAGGGCGGGCGCAAGCGGCGCGAGGGACCCTGGGCACAAGGCCCAGGGTGACGGGGAGGGGAGGCGCGCCTAGGAGAACAGCGCCCGCGAGGGGCAGAGGTCGGACACGGGGCATTCGTCGCATTTCGGCTTGCGGGCGACGCAGATGTAGCGGCCGTGCAGGATCAGCCAGTGGTGGGCGCGGACCAGATAGGGCTGCGGGATCACCGCCATCAGCTCGGCCTCCACCTGGTCGGGCGTCTTGCCGAAGGCGAGCTTCAGCCGGTGGGCGACGCGGAAGACGTGGGTGTCGACGGCGATGGCCGGCTCGACCCGCAGCTCGTTCAGCACCACGCTGGCGGTCTTGCGCCCGACGCCCGGCAGGGCCTGCAGGGCCTCGCGCTCCAGGGGCACCTCGCCCCCATGCTGCTCGATCAGGATGCGGGCCGCGGCGATGACGTTCTTCGCCTTGGTGCGGAACAGGCCGATGGAGGCGATGTAGGGGATCAAGCCTTCCTCCCCCAGCGCCAGCATCTTCTCCGGGGTGTCGGCCACCTCGAACAGGCGGGCGGTGGCCTTGTTGACCGACACGTCGGTGGCCTGGGCCGAGAGGGCCACGGCGGTCACCAGCGTATAGGGGCTGTCATAGTTGAGCTCGGTGCGCGGATCGGACTCCGCATCCTCGAACCGCTCGAACAGGGTGGCGATACGCGCCCGCTCGGCCGGCGACAGGCGCCGAGGGGGCTTATTCGCAGGCGGCTTGCGGGACGGGGATTTGGGCGGCGCGACCATGGGGGCTTGATGCCCTGCGCAAAGCCCCTCGCCAAGTGCGTGCGGGCGGCTAATATCGCGGCCAAGATGGACGGCCCCTATTACATGGATGCGGTCATCACCCCCAACCGCTCGCTGTCCCAGCGAGGGTTCGTGATCCTTATCTCCATCGTCACCGCCCTGAACTGCGTCTCGGCCCTGGTCTTCCTCTCGATGGGCGCGACCCTGGTGCCGATCTTCCTGGCTCTGGATGTCGGCGCCGTCGCGCTGGCCTTCCTGGTCAGCTTTCAGGCCGCCAAGCAGGTGGAGCGTGTCCAGGTCACCGCCCGGGAGGTCCGGGTGCTGCGCCAGACGCCGCAGGCCCAGGCCCTGGTCTGGACCTCGCCCACGGCCTTCACCCGCGTCGATGTGGAGGTGGAGGACGAGCGGACGGTGGGCGTGAAGCTGATGTTGTCAGGCCGGTTCGCCCAGGTGGCCGCGGCCCTGTCGCCCGGCGAGCGGGCCGATTTCGCCCGCGCCCTGCAGAACGCCATCTGGCAGGCCCGTTCAAACCGCTTCTAGATGGGGAACCGGTTCTAGACGCGGATATCCAGCAGGGAGCCGGGGCGCAGGATCTTCTGCGGCGGCTCGTCGCCGGCGCGCACCTGCAGGGGGACCTCACGAACCGGTGTGGCGTGCCGCTGGAGGTCAGCCGCCGCAGCGGCGGTCTTGGTCGGGACCTGAGTCTGGGCGGGGGCCTGGGTCGGGGCGGCGCGGCCAAGGGCGGCCTCGAAGAAGGCCTTCTGGGCGGCGCTGCGCTGTGTCGGCGGGGTCCCTTGTGGGGCCGCCGGCAGGGCGTTCGGGAAGGGCGGTCGAATCGCGCTCAAGACGAAAACCAGGCTTCAGGGGCTGAAATCGGCCCCAAAATGGGCCTATCGCGCTGAATTTATGGTTAACGACATCTGAAGGCTAGGGCCTTCGTGGGTTGGCCTGCAACAGGGCTGCCAACCGGTCGGCCAGGGCGGCCTCGTCCTTCATCTCGCATTCCCAGATCACCTCGACCCGCCAGCCCGAGGCCGAGAGCGCCTGGACGGTGGTCGCATCGCGCGCCCGGTTGCGCCCGACCTTGGCCAGCCAGTAGTCGCGGTTGGTCTTGGGCACGCGGGCGCCCCTCGCGCAGTCATGGCCATGCCAGAAGCAGCCATGGGCGAAGATGGCCAGCCGCCGTCCAGGCAGCACGATGTCGGGCGAGCCCGGCATGTCCCTGCGGTTCAGGCGGTAGCGGGCGCCGAGCCCGGTCAGCAGGCGGCGAAGGGTGCGCTCTGGCGTCGTGCCCGAGCCCTTGACCTGGCGCATGACGGCCGAGCGCTTGTTCGCGTCATAGACGTCGGTCATGACGTCCCAAGACCTGGGCCCGGCCGCTTCGCCGTCCCTAGAGCCCTTCGAACAGGGCGGTGGACAGGTAGCGCTCGGCGAAGCTGGGGATGATGACGACGATGGTCTTGCCCGCCATCTCGTCCCGGGCCGCCACATGGAAGGCGGCCGTCAGGGCTGCGCCCGACGAAATCCCCACCGGAATGCCTTCTTCGCGGGCGACCCGGCGGGCCATGGCGAAGCTGTCGTCGTTGGAGACCTGGACCACCTCGTCGATGATGCTGCGGTCGAGGATCGAGGGCACGAAGCCCGCCCCGATGCCCTGGATCTTGTGCGGGCCCGGCTGGCCGCCGGACAGCACCGGCGAGGCCTCGGGCTCGACCGCGATCATCTTCAGGGAGGCCTTGCGGGCCTTCAGCACCTGGCCGACCCCGGTGATGGTGCCGCCGGTGCCGACGCCGGAGATCACCGCATCGACCTTGCCGTCGGTGTCGTTCCAGATTTCCTCGGCGGTGGAGACCCGGTGGACCAGGGGGTTGGCGCCGTTGTCGAATTGCTGGGGCATGACGGCGCCTGGCGTCGCCTCGACGATCTCGCGGGCTCTCGCCACTGCGCCGGCCATGCCGCGCTCGGCCGGGGTGAGCTCAAGCTTGGCGCCCATCAGGGCCAGCATCTTGCGCCGTTCGATGGACATGCTCTCGGGCATGACCAGGGTCAGCGGATAGCCCTTGGCCGCGGCCACGAAGGCCAGCGCAATGCCGGTATTGCCGCTGGTGGGCTCCACGATGGTGGAGCCGGCCTTGAGAATCCCCTGGGCTTCCAGGGCCTCGATCATGGCCACACCGATGCGGTCCTTCACCGAGGCGATCGGATTGAAGAATTCCAGCTTGGCCAGCACCTCGCCCTTGGGCTGCAGCGCCGCCGTCAGCCGCGGCAGGCGCACCAGGGGGGTGTCGCCCATGGTGTCGATGATGGAGTCGAAAACCCGGCCCCGGCCCGCCCGGCGGAGGCCTTCGGCGTCGTAGGTCTTGTCGGAATTGGCGTCCATGGACCTGCCTTCAAAATCGCGTTTCGTGCCCTTTGGACGCAAACTTAGGGGTTCGGGTCGCAAATGGTAAGCCGGTCATTCGGCGGCGATGGGCTGGAATCCCGCGTCGACCAGGAGGCCGAGCAGGTTTTCCGCCAGCCAGGCCACCACCGGAACCGCCACCCCGTCCCCCGTCACATGCAAGGCGCCGTTGGCCGAGGCCGGCAGGGCGTAGGTCTCGGGCAGGCCCATCAGCCGAGCGGATTCCCGCGGAGAGACCAGGCGCGAGCGCAGGCCGCC
>NZ_JBALUY010000127.1:0-5454 GCF_036963605.1 Phenylobacterium sp.
CCCGGCAGAACTGGCAAGAAACACCGCCGCTGAGGCCATGTCCTCGGGACGTCCGATGCGTTTCGCCGGGATGCCTTTCTCGACCGCGCCTTCATGATCGCGGGCCGCCTTGTTCATCGACGAAGCGAAGGCACCGGGCGCGATGCCGGTCATGATGATATCTTCCTGCACCAATTTCGATGCCATCTTGCGGGTCAGATGAATGACCGCCGCCTTGGATGCCTGATAGCTGTATGTTTCCCAAGGGTTAACCTTCATCCCGTCGATCGACGCGATGTTGATGACTTTCGCCGGACGCTCAAAGCTGGCCGCCGCTTTCAATTGCGGATGCAGTGCCTGAGTCAGGAAAAACAGGCCTTTGACATTGGTATCCATAACCTTGTCCCAGCCCTTTTCCGGGAACGACAGATATTCCTCGCCCCATGCGACGCCAGCGTTGTTGACGAGAATGTCGAGCTTCTCTTCGCGCGACGCGATTTCCGCCGCCAGGGCCTTGCAGCCTTCATAGGTCGAAATATCACCCTGGATATAGGTGCATTTGTCGCCAAATTCGGCGGCGGCGGCTTCGCCCGCGGCGCGGACGTGCGGGCGCGCCTCGATATCGATCTTGAGGAAGCCATCGCCGGCGGCAAGAAGCGCATCGCCTTCTCTGACGGACGCACCATCGACGTGACCATCCCCAAGGGCGCGGCCGAAGGCCAGACCCTGCGCCTGAAGGGGCAGGGTTCGCCGGGCCGGGCCGGGCCGGGCGACGCCTTCATCGAACTGAACATCCGCCCGCACCCGATCTTCCATCTGGAGGGCGACCGCCTGGTGATGGACCTGCCGGTCACCGTCTATGACGCGGTCCTCGGCGGAAAGGTCGAGGCGCCGACGCCGGAGGGTCCGGTGACCCTGACCGTACCGGCCGGCGCCAATTCCGGCGCGATGCTGCGGCTGAAGGGCCGCGGCCTGCCGGATGCGGCGGGGAAGCGCGGCGACCTTCTGGCGCGGCTCGTGGTCACCCTGCCTGAACCGCCGGATGCGGAGCTGATCAAGTTCGCTCAGACCTGGCGGGACAAGCGGCCCTATGCGCCCAAGGCGGCGCCCAAACGCCGTAGCTGACGCCGTAGCTAAAGCCGGGTCTTGCGCGCTAAGGTGAAGCGGGCGCTTGGCGATATCTTACCGCTGCGTTCAGCCACGGTTCAGTCGTCAAGGCCTAGATCGGCGTTCATGAAACACCTCGCCGTCATCGCTGTCCTTCTGGCCGCCGCCGCCCCGGGCGCCGCGCAGGCCCAGTATGGCTCGGACATGCGCTCGTCCTTCGGGGCGGGCCGCGGCGATCAGGACGCCGCCCGCGCCGCAGTGCGGGCCGGCCGCCAGGCGCCGCTGTCGCAGGTTCTGGCCGCCATCGCCCAGCGCACGCCGGGCAGACACCTGAACACCACCCAGGGCGCGCACAACGGGCGCCCTGCCTATTTCGTCCAGTGGCAGACCCCGGACGGCGAAGTGATCATCTTCATCGCCGACGCCGAGTCCGGAACCATCATCGGCCGCCAGGGCGGCTGAAACAGACCTCAAGGGAGGCCGAACCCATGCGCATCCTGCTTGTCGAGGACGACCCCGACCTGTCGCGCCAGCTCAAGGGCGCCCTTGGCGACGCCGGCTACGCCGTCGACCATGCGCCCGATGGCGAGGAGGCCCAGTTCCTGGGTGAGACCGAGCCCTATGACGCCGTGATTCTGGACCTGGGCCTGCCCAAGGTGGACGGCGTCTCGGTGCTCGAGCGCTGGCGCCGCGGCGAGGTGGCCACGCCGGTGTTGATCCTCACCGCCCGGGGCGCCTGGAGCGAAAAGGTGGCCGGTTTCGACGCCGGCGCCGACGACTATCTCACCAAACCCTTCCATACCGAGGAGCTTTTGGCCCGCCTGCGCGCCCTGTTGCGCCGTTCGGCTGGCCATGCAGCGCCGAACCTGACCTGCGGGGGCTTGCGCCTGGATCCTCGGGCGGCCCGGGCCTCGGTCAATGGCGAACCCCTGCGTCTGACGTCGCTGGAGTACCGGCTGCTGCACTATCTGATGATGCACCAGGGCCGGGTGATCAGCCGCACCGAGCTGGTCGAGCACCTCTACGACCAGGACTTCGACCGCGACTCCAACACCATCGAGGTCTTTGTCGGCCGCATCCGCAAGAAGATCGGCGCCGACCGCATCGAGACCGTCCGCGGTCTGGGCTACCGCCTGACCTGTCCGACCGAAGAAACCGAGACGAGCGCCTCTTGAGCGCCATCCGGCCGCGCCCATGATGCTGGACGGCTTTCGCAAGTCGTCCCTGGTCCGCCGCCTGGTCATCCTGGCGGCCGGCTGGAGCCTGACCGTCCTGCTGGTCTCGGCCCTGGTGCTGGCGCTGCTGTTCCAGCAGGCGGCCCTGCGCCGGTTCGACGAGGGGCTGGCCGAGCTGATCGACAACCTGCTGGCCGGCACGACGGTGGACGAGTCCGGCCAGGTCCTGGCCCCGGCGCTCACCGACCTGCGGGCGCTGCGAGCCTATTCCGGCCGCTATTGGCAGGTGGTCGAACCCCTGCCGGACGGCCAGTGGCGGATCATCGTCCGCTCCCGCTCCCTCTGGGACGCCGAGCTCGTGGCGCCGGAGGATCTGGTCGCCCAGCTCGAAGCCAGCCCGGGCCGGCCCGTGATCTACGAGACGCCCGGTCCGATCAGCCAGCCTCTGCGCGCCATGGCCAGCCGGGCGACCCTGCCGGGGCGCGAGGCCCCACTGATCTTCATGGCCGCTGAGGACCGTTCGCCCATCGACCGGGACGTGCGCGGCTTCATCACCGCCACGGCGGTGGCCTTCCTGCTGCTGGGCGCCGGCCTGGTGGGCGCGGTTGTCTTCCAGGTCCGCTTTGGCCTGCGCCCCCTGTTCGCCCTGCGCCGCGAGGTGGCTGAGGTTCGCCGCGGCAAGGCTGAACGGATCGCCGGCCGCTATCCCATCGAACTGGAACCCCTGGCCGAGGAGCTGAACGCCCTGGTCAGCCACAATCAGGACGTGGTCGAGCGTCAGCGTACCCATGTGGGCAATCTGGCCCACGCCCTGAAGACCCCCCTGTCGGTGATGCTGACGGAGTCCCGCCAGACGCCCGGCCCGCTGGGCGAGGTGGTCGAGCATCAGGCCGAGGTCATGCGCCAGCAGGTCGACCACCATCTGCGCCGTGCCCGGGCCGCAGCCCGCACGCCGGGACGGGGCGAGCGCACCGACGTGGCCGACGTGCTGGACGAACTGGCGCGGACCCTGTCGCGCATCTTCCAGGACAAGGGCGTCGAGATCGACTGGGACTGCGATGAAGACCTGTACTTCCAGGGCGAGCGCCAGGACCTGCTGGAGATGGCCGGCAACGCCATGGAGAACGCCGCGCAGTGGAGCCGAGGCAAGGTCCGGGTCCGCGCCGTGGCCAGATCTCCCGAGCGCCTGGGCCTGACCATCGAAGACAACGGACCTGGCCTGCCCGCCGAACGCCGCCCCGAAGTATTGCGGCGAGGCGCCAGGCTGGACGAGAGCGCGCCGGGCTCGGGCCTGGGGCTTTCGATCATCGACGAACTGGCCAGGGCCTATGGCGGCGACCTGCGCCTGGACGACGCCAAGCTGGGCGGCCTGCTGGTGGCCATAGATCTCCCGCGGGCTGAGACCTGACGATCAGCTCAGGGCCGCGATCTCGCGGGAGAGGTTGCTGCGGGCCTGCGCCTCGTAGCGCGCGCGATAGGCGGGATCTGGATAGAGCGGCCGGGCCTCCAGAATGCGCCCCAACACCCCGGCCCGCCCGGGTCGGAAGAAGGCGTCGGGGACGTGGGCGTATTCCTGCCGGATAGCTGCGGCATAGGCGTCATAGGCCTCAGGAGAGCGCCCCAGCACGGCCAGATCGATGGAGACCAGCAGGGCGCCGTCAGGGTCTGCCTCGCCGACCTGATGGCCGGTGGTCAGCTCGATCAGGCGCGCGACCTCTGCGCAGATCGTCTTGGTCTCCCCAAGGGCGGCCAGGTCGCGCCGCGCCAGGGCCGCGCTGGCGGCCTCGTTGTCGCTGCGGGTTGGATCGTAGACCACGTCGTGCCACCAGATGGCGTAGGCCAGGATCAGCCTGCGCTCATCGGCCAAACCTTCGACAGCGGCCAGTTCGGCCAGGCAGTCGGCGATGTGGGTCATGTCGTGATAGCGGCGGTGGGGCTCGGCATAGGCCGCCCGCAGGCGGGCCTTGGTCTCTCCAGGCAGCCCATCGCTGGGGGAGGGCTGGCCGGAGTCCAGCCAGAAGGCGCAGGCCTGGGCGCGGTTCATGGGAAACCTCCTTCAGCGACGCGGCGGCGCAGGTTTTCACAGGCTAGGGGCGACGTCACGCCACAGCCTTTCGTCAGGCCACGGACCGGTAGGGTTAAGGGAAGCCTTAACCGCTCCTGAGGCAGGGTCGCCCCTGCGCCGGCTGATGCATTGAGGGATTTATATGGGCGGATTGCCCGAACAGAAACTTGCGATCCTGCGCCAGATGGTGGAGTCGGCGCCCGACCGGGTGGTCGGCGACCTTCGCGGCGCCCTGTCCGGAGCCAGCGGGGATTCCGGCCTGGTGGATGTGCGCCTGCTGGTGGAGACCGAGGCCCGCGACCGCCAGCTTCGCAACGCCGTGCTCCATCCGATCGTACCGCTCTGTATCGGCGACGGGCGCACCGAGCGCCTGACCTTTCCCGCCCGCGCCCTGGCGCTTGTCTGGCGCGCCCTGCGCGATCAAGCCACCCACGAGGTCGGTCGGGCCGCAGCGCTCCATGAAGAATTCCAGGCCGGGCAGAGCTCGCCCGAGCCCTACGACGTGCTCGCCCGCCGCGCCGCCAAGGGCGTACGGCAGCGGAATCATCCGAAGTTCGCCGCCGCCGCCGACCTCGCCGAGGCCGCGCGTCCGGACGGCGCGCGCCTGCTGGCCGATTGCCTGGACATGATCCCGATCCTGCGCACCGCTGTGGGGCGCCTGCCGGAATGGATCCAGCGGGTGACTGATGAGGACACCGCTGTGGCCCGGATCGCCTACAAGGACACGGTGGATATCTCCGAGGATGCTGGTCCCCGGTTCTTCGAGATGCTCGGCGCCCATCTGCCCCAGTCGTGGATGATCCTGCGGCTCATCTCGGCGATCATGGACCGCCCGCCGGAGACCTATCTGGCCGGCTCGGAACTGGCCGATTTCGGCCTGCGGGTGCTGGATTCCATTGATGCCGGACTGGCTCAGGTCGAGGACTTCGACACCAGCGGCGGTATGGCCGCCGTCCGCTCGGTGGCCGCCGCCATCGACGGCGTGACCGCCCAGATCGCTGAACTGGAAGGCAATATCGAACTGACCCGCCAGGGACCGTGGGGAGGGCGGCTCGTTCGCCAGAAGGCGACCCTGGCCCGCGTGGTCGAGGCCCGTCTGAGGGAGATCGACAAGGCTGTTCGAAAGGT
>NZ_JBALUY010000128.1:0-5386 GCF_036963605.1 Phenylobacterium sp.
CCTGGCAGCTGATCATCGGCCCCAAGGGCGTCGCCGAGGGCAAGGTCGAGATCAAGCGCCGCGCCACGGGCGAGCGCCAGTCCCTGCCGCTGGAAGACGCGCTCAAGGCGATCATCGCGTGAGCGGCGTGGCGCCGCCTTTCGGGCGCTGGGAGCGGATGCTCGCCAGCCGATACCTGCGCGCCAAGCGCAGTCAGGGCGGCGTGGCGCTGATCTCAATCATCTCCTTCGTCGGCATCATGCTGGCCGTGGCGGTGCTGATCATCGTCATGTCGGTCATGAACGGCTTCCGTACCGAGTTGCTCGACCGAACCCTGGGCTTCAACGGCCATGTCTTCGTCTCCGGCGGTTCGCTTTATGATCCCGAGGTGCGCACCCTGGCCGGAGAGATCGCCGCCCTGGACGGCGTGACCCAGGCCGCCCCCCTGATCGAGGCCCAGGCCATGGCTCTGGGCCAAGGCCAGATCAGCGGCGCCGTGGTCCGCGGCATCAGCGAGGCCGATCTGCGCCGCACCGAGATCGTGTCGGGTAATATCGTCCGCGGCTCCCTCGAAGGGTTTGGCGAGGGGGAATATGGCGGCGACCTGGTGCTGATCGGCGACCGGCTGGCCGAGACGCTCGGCGTCGGCCCCGGCGATCCCCTGACCCTGATCTCGCCCAGCGGCGGGGCGACGGCCTTCGGCTACACGCCGCAGCGCAAGACCTACACGGTCGGCGGCACCTTCAGCGTCGGCATGAGCGAGTACGACCAGCTCTTCATCTACATGCCGCTGGAGCAGGCCCAGCTGTTCTTCGCCCGCGAGGGCATGGTCGACGTGGTGGAGATCCGGGTGGCCGATCCCGACCGGGCGCCGGCCATGAAGGCGGCCATCGCCGAACTGGCTGGACCCGTGGCCATCGTCACCGACTGGACCCAGCGGAACGCCAGCTTCTGGAACGCCCTGAAGATCGAGCGCAGCGTCATGCGCCTGATCCTGATGCTGATCGTGGCCATCGCGGCCATGAACATCATTTCGGGCCTGGTCATGCTGGTGAAGAACAAGGGCCGCGACATCGCCATCCTGCGCACCATGGGCGCCGGGCGCGGGGCGATCCTGCGCATCTTCTTCATGGCCGGGGCCTCGGTCGGCGCGCTGGGCACGATCGTGGGCCTGGTGCTCGGCGTGCTGTTCTGCCTCTTCATCGGCCCCATCCAGAACTTCGTGGAATGGGTCACGGGCGCCGAGGTGTTCAGCTCCGACATCTATTATCTGGCTCACATCCCCGCCAAGGTCGATGCGGTCGAGGTGATGATCGTGGTGGGCTGGGCGCTGGCCGTCTCCTTCCTCGCCACCCTGCCGCCGGCCCTGCGGGCCTCGCGTCTCGATCCGGTGGAAGCCCTTCGCTATGAGTGACACGCCCATCCTGTCCGTCCGCGGCCTGGAGCGGACCTATGTCACCGGCGACCGCCGCCTGACCGTGCTGCAAGGCGTCGACATCGACGTGTCTCCAGGCGAGATCGTCGGGCTGATCGGGCCTTCGGGCTCGGGCAAGTCATCGCTGCTGCATGCCGCTGGCCTGTTGGAGCGTCCCAACGCCGGGGCGATCCTGATCGATGGCCGCGACTGCTCGGCCCTGAACGAGCGGGCGCGCACCCGGGTGCGGCTGGCCTCGATCGGCTTCGTCTACCAGTTCCACCACCTGCTGGCCGAGTTCAGCGCCCTGGACAATGTGGCCCTGCCGCTGATGATCGCCGGCGAAAGCCATGAGGCCGCGCGAGCCCGGGCCGGGGTCCTGCTGAGCCAGCTGGGCCTGGGCGAGCGGGTGGACCACCAGCCGGCGCAGATGTCGGGCGGGGAACAGCAGCGGGTGGCCATCGCCCGGGCGCTAGCCAACCGACCCCGGCTGCTGCTGGCCGACGAGCCCACCGGCAACCTCGACCCCAACACCTCGGCCGAGGTGTTCGCCAGCCTCTATGAACTGGTCCGCGAGACTGGGGTGGCCGCGCTGATCGCCACCCACAATCTCGAACTGGCCCGTCACATGGACCGCGTCCTGGCGCTCAAGGACGGGCACCTGGAGCCGCAGTCGATCTTCTAGGCGTCGTCCGCCTGGAAGGTGGTCGAGCCGTCGGCGGCGATGATCGCGCCCGGATTGTGGGCCACTTCCCACACATGGCCGTCGAGGTCGGCGAAGTAGCCGGAATAGCCGCCCCAGAAGACCGGCTCGGGGGGCTTGAGCGCCTTGGCGCCGGCCGCCAGAGCCTGGGCGAACATGGCGTCCACCTCTTCGCGGGACCGGCCGTTGATGGCGATGGTGACGCCGCTGAAGCGACCGTCGATCGGATGCCTGGCGTCCTTCGCCAAGGCCTGGCGGCCGAACAGCCCCAGGGCCAGACCCGGCAATTGATAGAAGCACACGCTGTCTTGGGCGCTGACCGGCGTCCAGCCGAGGCCAGCCTCATAGAAGGCCCGGGCTCGGGGAAGATCATCCACGCCGAGGGTGATCAGACTGACGCGTTGGTCCATGGGGGCGGCTCCGGAAGGTTGTTCACAGGGGGTGTTGACGGGGAGAACAAAACCAGAATAAGAACATAAATGGAACATCCACAAGGGGCTGCGTGATGATCATTCTTCTGGCGCGGGAATCGCTGGCATTTGTCGCCGTGGCGAGCTTCGTAGGTATGGTCTGTCAGTTCGCGTTTCTGGTCGGCTGACGGGGCGGGGCCATGGCTCGCGTGTCGGAGGCTCGAATGCAACAGCAGCAGGATGGCGGGTTCGTGCACCTTCGGGTGCGCTCGGCCTATTCGCTGCTGGAAGGCGCCATCAAGGCGGACGCCGTCGGCGCCCTGGCCGCCGCCCATGACATGCCCGCCGTCGCGCTCACCGACCGCACCAACCTCTACGGGGCGCTGGAATTTTCCGTCGCCACCCAGGGGCAGGGGGTCCAGCCCATCGTCGGCTGCGCCCTGGCGGTGACCGGCATCGGCGATCGCCAGCCGGAAAAGTGGGCGCGGACGCCGACCATCGTGCTCCTGGCCCAGAGCGAGGCGGGCTATCTCAATCTCTCGCGCCTGTCCTCCATGGCCTATATCGACAGTGTCGGCGGCGTCGAGGAGCCGGCCGTGGCCTGGGCCAAGGTGGTCGACCACGCCGAGGGGCTGATCCTGCTGTCGGGGGGCTGGGACGGCCCGGTCGATCCCCTGATGGCGGCGGGCAAGGTGGCCGAGGGCCGCGCGGCCCTGGAAGAGATGCTGCGCGTCTTCGGCGACCGCTTCTATGTGGAGCTTCAGCGCCACGGCCTGTCGGCCCAGGCCCTGGCCGAGCCGGAGCTTGTCGCCTTCGCCTATGAGCGCGACGTGCCCCTGGTGGCGACCAATGACGCCTATTTCGCCAAGCAGGAGATGCATCTGGCCCACGATGCGCTGCTGTGCATCGCCGATGGCGCCTTTGTCGGCCAAGATGAGCGTCGGCGGGTCAGCCAGGAGCACTGGTTCAAACCGGCCGCTGACATGCGCGCCCTGTTCGCCGACCTGCCGGAGGCCTGCGACAACACCCTCGACATCGCCCGGCGCTGCGCCTTCATGGTCCGCAAGCGCGATCCGATCCTGCCGCGCTTCCCCACCGAGGGCGACCGCACCGAGGCCGACGAACTGGCCCACCAGGCCCGGGAAGGCCTCAAGGGCCGGATCGCCCGCGGCCAGGCCAGCCACGCCCCGGAGGCGGAGTATTTCGAGCGGCTGGAACGGGAGATCGGGGTCATCACCCAGATGGGCTTCCCCGGCTACTTCCTGATCGTTGCGGACTTCATCAAGTGGGCCAAGGCCCACGACATTCCGGTGGGACCAGGGCGGGGCTCGGGCGCGGGCTCGCTGGTGGCCTATTCCCTGACCATCACCGACCTGGACCCGCTACGCTACGGCCTGCTGTTCGAGCGCTTCCTGAACCCCGAGCGGGTCTCCATGCCCGACTTCGACATCGACTTCTGCCAGGACCGGCGGGAAGAGGTGATCAGCTACGTCCAGCAGCGCTATGGCCGCGACCGGGTGGCGCAGATCATCACCTTCGGCACCCTCCAGGCCCGCGCCGTGCTGCGCGATGTCGGCCGGGTGCTGCAACTGCCGCTGGGCCAGGTGGACCGTCTGGCCAAGATGGTGCCGGCCAATCCGGCCAATCCGGTGACGCTGGCCAAGGCCATCGAGATCGAGCCGCGGCTGCAGGCGGCCCGGGACGAGGACGAGGCGGTTGCGCGTCTTCTGGATGTGGCCCTGAAGCTCGAGGGCCTCTATCGCAACGCCTCGACCCACGCCGCCGGCGTGGTGATCTCCGACCGGCCCCTGACCGAGCTGACACCCCTCTACCAGGACCCTCGCTCGGAACTGCCCGCCACCCAGTTCAACATGAAGTGGGTGGAGAGCGCCGGCCTGGTGAAGTTCGACTTTCTGGGCCTGAAGACCCTGACGGTGATCGACAAGGCGCTGAAGTTCATGGACCAGCGGGGCGCCCGCGTGGACATGGGCGTGCTTCCGGTGGACGACGCCAAGTCCTATGAGCTGATGTCGGCGGGCCACACGGTGGGGGTGTTCCAGATGGAAGGCCAGGGCATGCGCGACACCCTGCGCCAGCTGCGCCCCAACTCCATCGAGGACGTCACCGCCGTCGGCGCCCTCTATCGCCCGGGCCCGATGGACAACATCCCGGCCTTCGTGGACTGCAAGTTCGGCCGGCGGGCCATCGACTACCTGCATCCGTCCCTGGAGCCCGTTCTCAAGGAGACCTACGGGATCATCGTCTACCAGGAACAGGTGATGCAGATCGCCCAGATCCTGGCCGGCTACTCCCTCGGCGGCGCCGACCTGCTGCGCCGGGCCATGGGCAAGAAGAAGAAGGACGAGATGGCCGAGCAAAAGGCCATGTTCGTCGCCGGCGCCTCGGCCCGCGGGGTGCCGGAAAGCCAGGCGGCCTCGATCTTCGAACTGGTGGACAAGTTCGCGGGCTATGGCTTCAACAAGAGCCACGCGGCGGCCTATGCGGTGGTTTCGTACCAGACGGCCTGGCTCAAGGCGAACGCGCCGGTGGAGTTCTTCGCCGCTTCCATGAGCCTGGACATCGCCAACACCGACAAGCTGGCGGTCTTCTACCAGGACGCCAAGCGGTTCGGTGTGAAGGTCCGGGCGCCCGACATCAACGCCTCGGGCGCCGATTTCGAGGTCGAGGCCGGCGAGGTGCTCTACGCCCTGGGCGGCATACGCAATGTCGGCCTGGCGGCCATGGAGCACGTCGTCGAGACCCGCCGCGAAGGCGGTCCCTTCCGCGACATCTTCGACTTCGTCGAACGGGTTGATCCGCGCCAAGTGAACAAGCGCACCTTCGAGACCCTGGCGCGGGCCGGGGCCTTCGACTCCATTC
>NZ_JBALUY010000129.1:0-4871 GCF_036963605.1 Phenylobacterium sp.
AGGGCGACGGCGCCGGCCACGCCGAGCAACAGCGCGGAAATGGGTCGAGCGGCGGGAATGCGCGCGAAATCCAGCAGGCCCGCAAAGCCCGCCAGCAGGCCGTGGCCCCAGAATCCGCCCAGGCCCTTGGCCAGGGGCCAGACGGCCGGCGCCGGCGGCCATGCCATCAGCGCGGCCAGCCCCAGCACCCCAGCCAGGCCGATGACGGCGCGGAGGCGAAGGTCAGCCCGATTGGCGTCCGGATCGGGCGACAGGGCCCGCGACAGGCCGAACATCACCATCAGCAGGGCGGCCAGGCCCGCGGCCAGGCCCAGGGACTGCATGCCGATATCGGCGACGGTCGCCCCGGGACCGCCCAGCACATTGAGCGGCGCATGGCCGGTGGCGGCGTTCAGACTCGGATCGGCGGCGTTGTAGGTGGCCAGCGCCAGGGCGACAGCCACGCCGGCGGCCGCCAGCAGCCCGCCGCGCAGCCGGGCGGTCAGGGGATGGGTCCAAGCCAGCCGGGCCACGTGAAGCCCCAGCTCCACACCCGATTTTCGCGCCGCCCGCGCCATAAGGCCTCCAGGAAAGACAAGTGGCCCATCTATGGGTCGGGAGGGTTAAGAGGCGTTTACTTCACGGACGTGGGCCGGGGGCGACACGGCGGCGCAAACCGCCCGAGCGCCGATGAAGCCGCTTCCGCTGAAAGCCCAGCCGCACTAGGATTTCAGCCATGTGGACCGTCCCTCAACCCGTTCTCCGCCTTGTGGCGCTCGCCCTGCTCGGCGTGGCCGGCTTCGCCTTCGCCATGGGTGTGATCGGCGCCGAGCCCCGCGGCGGCCGCCTGCCCGGGGAGGCGTCCGGTTCGGGCGAAACCGTCGCCCCCGTGGTCGCCACCGACGCCCAGGCCCTGGACGAGAACAACCAAAGCCTGGTCAGGCGCGATGAGTCGCTGGACGAAGCGACCGAAGATGAGGCGCCCGCCGCCACGGCCAAGGAGACCGTCGAGACAGCTTCCGTCGATCCTCAGATCCCCGCCCTGCAGGTGCCGGACGAGCCGCCAGCCCAGGCGCCCGCGCCCAAGGCCCCCGCGCCGAAGACCCCGGCGCCCAAGGCGCCCCCGGCCCCGGCCCCCAGCGGCGACGCCATTGGCGACCTCGTCGATGGCCTGACCCCGTCCGAACTGCCGCCCTTCTAACTAGAAGGCTGGCGGCGTCTCTTCGGGCGGCCGGGGTCCGATATCGGCCAGGGGCGGACGGCCCCGGTCGCGATACTTGATGGCTTCCGGCGCCGTCACCCCGGCCGAGACGATGAACTGGATGGCCTCGTTCAGGGTCCAGTCCAGCCAGATCAGCCGGTCCACCGGCACGATCTCCACATAGCCGGAGGTGGGATTCGGCGTAGTCGGCACATAGACCGCAGCGAGTTCCTCGCCGGAGTCGGCGGCGCGGAAGATCTGGGTGACCAGACCGACCGTCTTCATCTCCTCGGACGGAAACTCGATCAGCACCACCTTCTGAGCCTGCTCCATCGGCGACTGGAAGCTGGCGATCAGCTTCTGGGCCGAGGAATAGATGGTCCGGCCCACCGGGATGCGGCCGACCAGATCGTCCACCGCCTTGCCGAAGGCCCGCCCTGCGGCCCCGCGGGCCAGGGCGCCGACGATGGTCAGGATCACCAGGGCGGTGAGGATTTCCAGGATGGTGGTGAGGACCCCACCCTCATCCCCGGCGCCGCCCAGGGTGGTGAGCGGCCGGATCACCAGGGCGCCCAGCAGGGCCGCCAGCTTGGCCAGCAGCCACAGCGCCCAGACGGTCAAGGCCAGGGGCGCGAGCGTCACCGCCCCCAGGGCCAGGGTCTGGGGCCAGCGGATCAGGAATTGTCGGACGGCGGGGTCCATGGGGGCGTGCGGCTCCGTCGGCTGCGTTCAAGGACTACCTAAACGCAGCCGCGGCCTTACGGAAACATGGCGGCCTTATGCCGGGACGGGCGCCACGGCGTGCTCGGCGAAATGGGCCAGCATCCGAGCCCAGCCATCCTTGGCGGCGGCGGCGTCATAGGCCGAGCGATAGTCGGCGTGGAAGCCGTGCTGCGAGTCCGGATAGACGATGATCTCGCTGTCGGTCTTGCCCGCCGCGGCCAGGGCGCTGCGCATCTTCTCCACGTCGGAGAGCGGAATGCCCTGGTCCTGGCCGGCATAGAGGCCGAGCACCGGCGCCGAGAGAGCCTCAGCCATGTCCACTGGCCATTGGCGCTCATCGGCGGGCGCATCGGCGGGGCGGGCCAGACGGCCGTACCAGGCGACCCCGGCCTTGAAGAGGTTGAGCCGCTGGCAGGCCTGCCAGACGATGTTGCCGCCCCAGCAGAAGCCGGTGATCGCCGCGGTGTCGGCCTGGGCGTAGTCCTGCGCCTTCAGGAAGGCCATGGCCGCCGACAGGTCGCCCATCACCTGGTCGTCGGTGGCGGTCGCCACGATCTTGCGGATCTCGGCATAGTCGGTGAGCCCCGAAGGATCGCCGGCCCGGGCGAAGAAGTCCGGCGCCATGGCCACATAGCCGAGCTGCGCCAGCCGGCGGCAGACGTCGCGGATATATTCGTGCACCCCGAAGATTTCCGAGACCACGATCACCACCGGATAGGGACCGGCGCCGGCGGGACGGGCCAGATAGGCCGGGATCTGGGTGTCGGGCGGCGAGATCTGGACGGTCTCGGTGACCAGGCCGGTCTCCGGCGTGGTGATCGGCTCGGCTTGGGCCGACAGGGCGAAGACCGCATAACCGCCCAGGGCTGCGACTGCGAGGCCCCGGCGCGACAGGTTGAGATCAGACGGCTTGGTCCCTTCGGGACGGGTCAGCGTGGTCATGGGCGTCCTCGTTCTTCTGGTTGGCTTGATCCTGCGGGCAGGGTGGCATCGAGTCCAGCCGCTCAGAAGTCAGGCCTTCGGGCCGGCGCGACGCAGGGTGAGGTTGATACGGCCCCCGCCTGGGATCAGACGCGAGGAGCCGGCGACGATCCGGTCGATCCCGTGGTGGGCGAGCCGCGCAGGTCCGGCCAGAAGGCAGACGTCGCCCGAAGCCAGCCGCACCGACCGCGTCGGATCGCGCCGGCTCGTCCCGCCGATGCGGAATATGGCCGTGTCTCCCAGCGAAACCGACAGCACCGGCAGGCTGAAGTCGGCCTCGTCGCGATCCTGGTGCAGGCCCATCCTGGCCCCGTCCCGATAGAGATTGACCAGGCAGGCGTCGGGAGGAATCTGCGGGTCGGCAAGCTCCGCCCAGAGGCGCAGCAGGACCTCCGGAATGTCCGGCCAGGCCTGTCCGGTCACGGGATGGGTCGGCTGGTAGCGATAGCCTGCCGCGTCGGTCACCCAGCCGCGGGGGCCGAAATTGGTCATCTCCACGCTCATGGGTTTACCGCCGGGCGTCACCGGCCGGTAGAAGGGCGCGTGCGCCGCCTTCTCCAGCACCTCAGCCAGCAGGGCCTCTTGCGCCGCCGCATCGAGGGCCGCGGGCGCCAGGCGAAATCCGGTTTGCGAAACAGGCTCCATCAGACCCCATATAGGGCGAGATGACCCGCCCCGCTCCCATGCGCCCCCTGTCGCTGCGCGCCCTGACCGAAGGCGAGCGTGCGCTCGCCCGCGAGGTGTTTGGTGAAGGCCTTGCGGCCGAGCGGGTGCGCATCCTGGCCCTGCCGGTCTGGCCCAGGGCCTTCGCCGCGGGATCGCGGCTGATGGTGTTTCCGATGTCGGCGGCGGTCCGGGACTTCTCCCAGGCCCCCCTGGGGCTGCAGGGATTGTTCGTCCACGAACTGACCCATGTCTGGCAGGCCCAGCGGGGGATCGGCCTGCTGTGGGCCAAGCTGCGGTGCGGCGATGACCCGCAGGCCTATGCCTATGACCTGCTTTCGGGTTGGGGCTTCGACGATCTCAATATCGAGCAGCAGGCCATGGTTGTGCAGCACGCCTTCCTGGCGAGCCGCCGCGCCCAGACCCCCTTCCCGGCCCTGGCCTATGGGGCGTTTCTGGCCGGATTTTGCGCATCTCGGCCCGATAAACCCCGGAAACTTTAGGGGCATTGGACTTGTAGCGGCTATCATCAGCCCCATATCGCGACTCGACGGCGGCGCCTTCTTTGGGCTAACCGCCCGAGACCCTTTTTCGACCGGGGGCGGTGACAAGAACGGGGGTGCTTCACTAGAAGGCCCACACGCGCCGTCCGCCAACAAGGAGCGAGCAGGACTCGATATGAGCAAGATTATCGGCATCGACCTCGGCACCACCAATTCGTGCGTGGCCATCATGGACGGCAAGACGCCGAAAGTGATCGAGAACGCCGAAGGCGCCCGGACCACACCTTCTGTGGTCGCCATCCTCGACGACGGCGAACGCCTCGTCGGCCAGCCGGCCAAGCGCCAGGCGGTCACCAACCCGTCCAACACCCTCTTCGCGATCAAGCGCCTGATTGGCCGCCAGTACAGCGATCCGACGGTGGAGAAGGACAAGGGCATGGTGCCCTACGACATCGTCAAGGGTCCCAGCGGCGACGCCTGGGTGAAGGCCCACGACAAGGATTATTCTCCCCAGCAGATCTCGGCCTTCATCCTTCAGAAGATGAAGGAAGCCGCCGAGCAGCACCTGGGCGAGAAGGTCGAGAAGGCGGTCATCACCGTCCCGGCCTATTTCAACGACGCCCAGCGTCAGGCGACCAAGGACGCCGGCAAGATCGCCGGGCTGGAAGTCCTGCGGATCATCAACGAGCCGACGGCCGCGGCCCTGGCCTATGGCCTTGAGAAGAACGACGGCAAGAAGATCGCCGTCTACGACCTGGGCGGCGGCACCTTCGACGTCTCGATCCTGGAGATCGGCGACGGCGTCTTCGAGGTGAAGGCCA
>NZ_JBALUY010000130.1:0-4729 GCF_036963605.1 Phenylobacterium sp.
GCCGGCTTCGCATTGATCAGGTCATGGGGCATGACCGTGTCGATATCGACCGAGCTCATGCGCTCCTTGATGGCGCGTTCCATGCGCAGCAGGCCGACGCGGTACTGGTTTTCCAGCAGTTCGCCCACCGAACGGACCCGGCGGTTGCCAAGGTTGTCGATGTCGTCGATCTCGCCGCGGCCGTCCCGCAGGCCGACCAGGGTCTTGAGCACGGCCAGGACGTCGGCCTTGCGCAGCACGCGGACGTCGTCAGGGCAGTCGAGCTCCAGGCGCATGTTCATCTTCACGCGGCCGACCGAGGACAGGTCGTAGCGTTCGGAGTCGAAGAACAGGCTGTTGTACATGGCCTCGGCGGCTTCCACCGTCGGCGGCTCGCCCGGACGCATGACCCGATAGATGTCGAACAGGGCGTCTTCGCGGGTGGTGTTCTTGTCGATGCGCAGGGTGTTGCGCATGTAGGCGCCGACATTGACCTCGTCGATGTCGAGGACGTCGAACTTGGTGAAGCCCTGCTCTTCCAGCGAGGCGAGCAGCGCCACGTCCAGCTCGTCGCCGGCCTCGGCGTAGATTTCGCCGGTTTCGTGATTGACCAGGTCGCTGGCCAGGTAACGGCCGGTGAGCGCCTCGGGCGCCAGCAGCAGCACCTTGAGGCCCGCGTCAGCGAACTTCTTGGCGTTGCGGGCCGAAATCTTCTGGCCGGCCGGGGCCACTTCCTCGCCGGTCTCGCCGTCGATCAGCGGGAATTCCGGCTTCACGCCACGCCAGCGCTCGGGCTTGTACTGGGTGGCCCAGCCGCCTTCGCGCTTCTCGAAGGTCACGGTCTCATAGAAGGTGGAGAGGATCTCCTCCCCGTCCATGCCCAGCGCCATGAGGAAGGTCGAGGCCGGCAGCTTGCGGCGGCGGTCGATACGGACATAGACGATGTCCTTGGCGTCGAACTCGAAGTCGAGCCAGGAGCCGCGATAGGGGATGACGCGGGCCGCGAACAGCAGCTTGCCCGAGGAGTGGGTCTTGCCCTTGTCGTGGTCGAAGAAGACGCCCGGCGAGCGGTGCATCTGCGAGACGATGACGCGCTGGGTCCCGTTGACGATGAAGGTGCCCTTCTCCGTCATGAGCGGGATGTCGCCCATATAGACGTCCTGCTCCTTGATGTCCTTCACCGAGCGGGCGCCGGTCTCTTCATCGGTTTCGAACACGATGAGACGCAGCTTCACCTTCAGCGGCGCGGCATAGGTCATGTCGCGCTGGACGCATTCCTCGACGTCGTACTTCGGGTCCTCGAACTCGTAGGAGACGTATTCGAGCACGGCGCGCTCGTTGAAATCCTTGATCGGGAAGACGGACTTGAAGACCGCCTCGACCCCTTCGTCCCGGCGATCGGCCGGGCGCACTTCACGCTGCAGGAACTGTTCGTAGGACGAGCGCTGAACCTCGATCAGGTTCGGCATCTGCACAGCTTCGGGGATGCGGCCGAAAGACTTCCGGATCCGCTTCTTGCCGGTGAAGGATTGCGCCATGTTATTCCCTTGAGTGCGCGCGGGCGTCAGGCCAGCGCGCCGTAAGTGTCATCCTGCGTCCACCCTCAAAACCCCCGAGGCCGGGGGCCGGACGCTGGAAATGTCCCCTTTACGTCGGGGACGCTCCCTCGCATGGTCGGAGGGCGACGGACCATGCCTCGGAGACTGAACGTGCGAAGACTCGCGTCTTAGCTGCATCGGAATTTCGCGAAGCTCGCCAGATAAGGCTTTTGCAACCCGTTGGGAAGCCCCCTTCCACAGAAAAGTTAAGAGGGCTGTGGAACTCGCGGCCGCGATAGCGCGGGGCGATTGCGGCTTCCGGAGCCTGGGCGTCGGACCGGGGCGGCCCGTCGCCTCGCTCATACCACCGCGGGCAGCCGATCCAGGTGCTTGTCAAGCGTCAGCGGGTACTCGCGCACGCGCACGCCCGTGGCGTTGTAGACCGCGTTGGCCACAGCCGCCGCCGGACCACAGATGCCCAGCTCCCCAACCCCCTTGGCCTTCATCGGCGAGATGATGGGATCGAGGGTCTCGAGGAAGACGCAGTCCTGATGCGGAATATCGGCGTGCACCGGGACCTCGTAACCCGCCAGATCGTGATTGACGAAGAAGCCATAGCGCTTGTCGACCGCAAGCTCTTCCATCAGGGCTGCGCCGGCCGCCATCACCATGGCGCCGATCACCTGACTGCGCGCCGACAGGGGGTTCAGGATGCGGCCGGCGTCACAGACGGCGAGCATGCGGCGGATGCGGGTCTCACCGGTGTATACGTCGACGCCGACCTCACAGAAGTGACCGGCATAGGTGCCCACATCGTAGGCGTCCTTGAAGTCGCCAAAGGTCATCTCGCCGTCGGCGGACATAGCGCCGGCCTCGGTCAGGTCCAGCGTCCGTTCGCCGGCCTGAATGCGCCCGTCCATGAAGGTCGCGGCGTCGCCGTCGAAGCCGAGCTTCTGTCCGATCGCCCGGCGCAGGTTGACGCAGGCGGCGTAGACGCCCGCCGTGGAGCTGGCCGCCCCCCACTGCCCGCCTGAGCCCGCCGCCGCCGGATGGCGGGAGTCACCCAGCACGACAGTCACGCGCTCGAGCGGCACGCCGACGGTCTCGGCCGCCGTCTGGGCGATGATGGTGTAGCTCCCGGTGCCGATGTCAGTCATGTCCGTCTCGACGACGACGCGGCCGTCAGCCTCCACCCGCACCCGGGCGGCCGAAGTCCTGGCGGGGCCGCCGCGGTAGCCGGCCGCAACCCCCATGCCCACCAGCCAACGGCCGTCGCGCACCTGCCCGGGTTGAGCATTGCGTCGCGACCAGCCGAAGCGCTCGGCTCCCTCGCGCAGGCAGCGCACCAGGTGACGCTCGGAGAACCGCAGGTCCGGGGCGCCCGGCACGGTCTGCGGCTCGTTGCGGATGCGCAACTCAATCGGATCGAGGCCAAGGGCCTCGGCGAGTTCGTCGACCGCCACTTCAAGGGCCATGTGCCCAGCCGCCTCCCCCGGCGCCCGCATGGCATTGCCTTCCGGCAGATCGAGAGTGGCGATGTAGTTGGCGGTCAGGCGATTGGCGCCGGCATAGAGCTTCGGGGTCTGCAGCGTGCCGTCCTCCCCGTTCTCGCCATTGAGATTGCCCGACCAGTTTTCATGCGCGATGGCCGTGATCTGCCCATCGCGTTCGGCGCCGAGGCGGATGCGCTGGATGGTGGCGTGCCGGTGGGTGGTGTTGTTGGCGATCAGGGGGCGCTGCAGGGCGACCTTGACCGGCCGGCCCGCCGCCTTTGCGCCCAGGGCCGCCAGCACGGCGTCGGCGCGGATGAACAGCTTCCCGCCGAACCCGCCGCCGATATAGGGCGAATCGATCCGGACCTTCTCTTGGTCCATGCCCAGGATCTTGCCCATGCTTTCCTTGGCCCAGGCCACCATCTGGTTCGAGGTCCAAAGGGTCAGCTCGTCGCCATCCCATGCGGCGATGGTGGCGTGCGGCTCCATCATGGCGTGGCTTTCGTCCGGGGTCGTATAGCGGGCGTCGACCTTGACGGGGGCGGCGGCGAAGGCGGCTTCAAAGTCCCCAAGGGTCTTCCGGTCGGGCTCGCCCTCATCACCTTCGGCCAGCGGGGCGTCAGGGGCGACGCTCGCCAGATCGAAGGCCCCGTCGGCCCACGCATACTGCGCGCGGATGAGCCCCGCGGCGTAGCGAGCCTGCTCGAAGGTCTCGGCCACCACGCAGGCGATCGCCTGGTGATAGTGGGAGATCTCCGAGCCGCCGAACAGCGGCGCATTGTTCGACCGTCCCTTGCCCACCGGCTCGGTCTCCGGCGCCGCGACAATGGCGAGGACGCCCGGCGCCTCGCGCGCCTCGGCGGTGTCCATCGACGTGATCCGGCCCTTGGCGATCGCCGCGCCAAGGATGTAGCCATAGGCTTGGTTCGGCGCGACGTCGTGACGCTCATAGGCGTAGGGGGCGGTCCCTGTCACCTTGAGCGGCCCGTCGATGCGGGGCGTCGACTTGCCGATGATCTTGGCGGTGTCGAACAGGTTCTGGCCTGCGGGTGCGTTGAACTCCATGGCCTCAGCTCCCCTGACCGGTCTGGACGTCGGCCATCACGCCGGCCAGCGTGCGCTCCACGAGCGTGACCTTGAATCGGTTGTCTTCCGTCGGGGTGGCGCCGGCGAGCAGCTCCGCCGCCGCCGCACGAGCGCCCTGAGACAGCGCCTCGTCAGCCGCCTCCACCCGCCAGGGCTTGGGCGCGATTCCGCCAACCGCGAAGTGGCCCGTCCCGTCCGGCTGGACGACGGCGGCCACCGAGATGAGGGCGAAGGCGTAGGAGGCCCGGTCACGGACCTTGCGATAGACCTGCGCCCCACCGATCGGCGGCGGCAGCGTCACACCGGTGATCAGTTCGCCAGCCTCGAGACTGGTCTCGATGTGGGGGGTATCTCCCCACAGTCGGTGGAAGTCTGCGATCGGGATGGACCGGGCTTGACCGTTTGGCGTGATGGTCTCCACCACCGCATCGAGCACGCGCAGAGCCTGGGCCATGTCGCCGGGATAGGTGGCGATACAGGCCTGGCTCACGCCAATGACGCCGAGCTGGCGGGAATAGCCCTCCAGCGCCGAGCAACCGGAGCCCGGCTGGCGCTTATTGCAGGGCATGTTGGTGTCATAGAAGTAGGGGCAGCGGGTGCGCTGAAGCAGGTTGCCGGCCGTGGTCGCCTTGT
>NZ_JBALUY010000131.1:0-4458 GCF_036963605.1 Phenylobacterium sp.
TCAGCGAAGCACGCCCCGCTCACCAGGCCCACATAGCCCGTCCCGATCATCGCTACTTGCATGCGTGGGTCCTGTTCTGGAATCGCGCGGGCCGCCGCCCGCCGGGTGGCTCGCTAATACGATGATCTATCCGAAAGCACGCCAGGCCCGCCAGATCAGCCGGTTGCGCTAGATTTCCTGGTTGTAGCCGCCGACCTGCGGGTGCTGGCCCAGGCGGGGCTTCACCTCCTGGCGGAATAGGGCGCGCATGTCGTCGGCCGAGCTGGTGCTTTCCACGACCACGACGATCTCCGGCTTGTTGGACGAGGCCCGCACCAGCACCCAGGAGCCGTCCTCCAGGGCCACGCGGACCCCGTTGACCGTGATCAGGTCGGCGATCTTTCGTCCCAGGATCGTGCCACCCGAGGCCTGCAGCGCCTGGTACTCGGCGACGATCTTCTCGACCACGCCGTACTTTTCCTCGTCCGGACAGTGGGGGGACATGGTCAGGGAGGTGTAGGCGACCGGCAGGGCCTTCTTCAGGTCCGACAGCTTCTTGTCGGGGTTGCGGTCCAGCATCGACAGGATGGCGGCGGCGGCCACCAGGCCGTCGTCATAGCCGCGGCCGATGGGGTCGTTGAAGAAGAAGTGGCCGCTCTTCTCGAACCCGGCCAGGGCCTTCAGCTCGGCGGTCTTGCGTTTGATGTAGGAGTGGCCGGTCTTCCAGTAGATCGTCTTGGCGCCGTTGGCCGCCAGGACCTCGTCGGTGGCGTAGAGGCCCGTGGACTTCACATCGACCACGAAGGTCGCGTCCTTGTGCAGCTCCGAAAGGTCGCGGGCCAGCATCAGGCCGATCTTGTCGGCGAAGATTTCCTCGCCCTCGTCGTCCACCACCCCGCAGCGGTCGCCGTCGCCGTCGAAACCCAGGGCGCAATCGGCGCCGTACTGGCGCACAGCCTTGGCCATCTCGTGCAGCATTTCCTGGTCTTCGGGATTGGGATTGTACTTGGGGAAGGTCCAGTCCAGCTCACAGTCCATCTCATAGACCACGGCGACGCCCATCCGGCGCAGGGCCTCGGCGGCGAAGGCGCCGGCCGTGCCGTTGCCACAGGCGCAGACCACCTTGAGCGGCCGCTTCAGGCTGACTCCGGCCACCACGTCGTCCACATAGCGCTCGGCGACGCCCGAGACGTGGGTCAGGCTGCCGCCGGGCCGCAGCTCCCATGCGCCGCCGAGGACGATCTCCTTCAGCCGGCCCATCTCATCGGGGCCGAAGGTCAGGGGCCGCTGGGCCCCCATCTTCACCCCGGTCCAGCCGTTTTCGTTGTGGCTGGCGGTGACCATGGCCACGCAGGGGGCGTCCAGGTCGAACTGGGCGAAATAGGCGATGGGCGACAGGGCCAGGCCGATGTCCAGCACTTCGCAGCCGGCCTGGATCAGACCGAGCGTCAGGGCCTGCTTGATCGACAGCGAATAGGAGCGGAAGTCGTGGCCGACGACGATCTTCGTCTGGCCCATCTGCTGGATCAGCGTGCCCAGCCCCATGCCGAGCGCCTCGACGCCCAGCAGGTTGATGTCCGGCCCAAACAGCCACCGCGCATCGTATTCCCGAAAGCCCGTGGCCTTCACCAGGGGCTGGTTCTCATAGGCGAGCGTGTTGGGAACGAGATCGGCGCTGGGGGCGAGAAGCATCTGGACTCCGCAGGTGGGTGGTCGACAGCTCGGGAAAGGCTCCAGGCGAAGCCCCTAAGGCCGGTTCGCGACGTTTGCTACATTACGCCTGCCCGAAGCAGGTCGTGCACGTGCAATATGCCCACGGGGCGTTCGTTCTCCACCACGAACAGCACGGTCACCGAAGGCGCCGGATCGCTCATCAGGGCGAGCGCCTCCGACGCCATCATGGCCGGCGGCACGGTCTTTTTCGGTCCAGCGGTCATCACCTGGCCGGCGGTGTGAGACAGCAGGCCCTCGATGTGGCGGCGCAGGTCACCGTCGGTGATGGCGCCGGCCAGCCGGCCCTGGTCGTCGGTGACCCCGACAATGCCCCACCGCTTCTCGGTCATGATCAGCAGGGCTTCGGGCATCGGCGTGTCGTGGGCGACCAGGGGCAGTTCGGCCGGCCCATGCATCAGGTCGCTCACGGTGCGCAGCATGGCCCCCAGCTTGCCGCCCGGGTGGAAGGTCTTGAAGTCCTTGGCGGTAAAACCTCTACGCTCCAGCAGGGCCACGGCCAGGGCGTCGCCGAGGGCGATCTGCAGGGTGGTCGAGGTGGTGGGCGCATTGACCTCGGCGGTGGCTTCCGGCGCATCGGCGAGCTTCAGAACCACATCGGCCGCCTCGCCCAGAGCGCTGCCCGGGGCCGCCGTCAGGGCGATCAGCGGAATGCGGAACCGCTTGGCGTAGGCCAGGATATCGGACAGCTCGCGCACCTCGCCGGACTTGGACAGGGCCAGGATGGCGTCCTCCTGGCCGATCATGCCCAGGTCGCCGTGGCTGGCCTCCGACGCATGGACGAAGAAGGCCGCCGAGCCGGTGGAGGCGAAGGTGGCGGCGAGCTTGCGGGCCACGTGGCCGGACTTGCCGATGCCGGTGCAGGCGATGCGGCCCTTGGCGGCGAACAGGATGTCGACGGCGCGGACGAAACTCTCGTCCAGGTCCTGGGCCTGTTGGGTGAGGGCGGCGGATTCGGCTGCCAGCACCCGGCGACCGACGGCGACGGCGTCGAAGCTGCTCATGGCCGGGGGGCGACCGCTTGGTCCTGCAGGTCCCGCATGGTCTCCCGCGCCTTGTTCAGGCGCTCTTGCGAGGCCTTGGTCTGGCGTTCCATGGCCGCCTTCATCTCCGGGGTCTGGAGCACGGGTTGATGGCCGAAGGGGCCGGGCGAGCGGGCGCCGATCCCCTGGGGCCATACCAGGGCCAGGGCGATGGTCAGAACGGCCGCGAGGCCGAGCAGCGGAAAGAAGAAACGATCGAGCATCGGTGTCGATATAGCCGCTCCCGTCGCCGTGGGCCACGCCCAAGGCGGGGCTTGTCCGCTTGACGCGCCGTCCCCTGAGCCCTAGCCGGACGGGCGACCCCGACCGCCCTAGGAGATGCCCCGTGCCGACCCTCGTCCTGCTCCGCCACGGCCAGAGCCGCTGGAACCTGGAAAACCGTTTCACCGGCTGGGTGGATGTGGACCTGACCGACCAGGGGGAAGCCGAGGCGACCAAGGGCGGCGAGCTGATCAAGGCCGCCGGCCTTCAGTTCGACCGGGTCTATACCTCGGTGCTCACCCGGGCGATCCGCACCAGCTGGCTGGCCCTGGCCGCCGCGGGCCAAGCCTATGTGCCTGAGATCAAGGACTGGCGTCTCAACGAGCGTCACTATGGGGGCCTCACCGGGCTCAACAAGGCCGAGACGGCCCAGAAGCACGGGGAGGACCAGGTCAAGGTCTGGCGCCGGTCCTATGACGTGCCGCCGCCGCCCCTGAGCTCGGCCAGCGAGTTCGATTTCGCCGGCGACCGCCGCTATGCCGGCGCCCACCTGCCCAATACGGAAAGCCTCAAGACCACCCTCGACCGCGTGCAGCCCTATTGGGAGGCCGAGATCGCCCCGCGCCTGAGCGCCGGAGACACCCTGCTGGTGGCCGCCCACGGCAATTCCCTGCGGGCCATCGTCAAGCTGCTGTTTGGCCTGGGCGATGAGGCGATCATCGATGTGGAGGTCCCCACCGGGAATCCGCTACTGATCGAGCTGTCGGATGACCTGAAGCCCGTCGCCGCGCGCTATCTGGACGAGGCCCGCGCCAAGCCGCTGCCTGCGGTCGCGTGACGGAGGGCGCGCCCGCCCCCATGCGCCGGGCCATCGCCCTGGCGAGGGCGCAGGTCGGCCTGACAGGCGAGAACCCGGCCGTCGGCTGCGTCATTGTCTCGGCCGGCGGAGTGGTGGTCGGTGAGGGGGCCACGGCGCGGGGCGGGCGGCCTCATGCCGAGGAGATCGCCCTGGACCTGGCCGGCGCGGCGGCTTCGGGCGCTACGGCCTATGTCACCCTGGAACCCTGCGGCGCCCGATCGAGCGGCGCGGTCGCCTGCGCTGATCGGCTTGTGGCGGCCGGTGTGGCGAGGGTCCATGTGGCCTGTCGCGATCCCTCGCCCTACGCGGCCGGTCGGGGCCTTGAGCGCCTGGCGGCGGCGGGCCTCCTGGGGGAGGTGGGCCTGCTGGCCGACGAGGCGGCCTTTCTCTACGCCGATTATCGCCCGCCAGGCCCCGCGGCCCGCTGAGCCAAGCCGCGGAAGGGGCTCGTTAATCTTGGCGCGTTAGCCTCAGGCCAACCCATTCTTAACGGCGCCAGATGCTTTCCCCCCGCCCCGCCTCGATCCCCGAACTGAGGAGCCTGAGCCAGGCTGAGGTCGATGCGGTGTGCGCGCGGCACGAGCGCCTGTGGTCGTCCCGCCCAGGCGGCGCCCGGGCGGTGTTCGCCTGGAAGGACCTGTCGGG
>NZ_JBALUY010000132.1:0-3837 GCF_036963605.1 Phenylobacterium sp.
GTCCGACCGGCGAACCTAAGGCGCTCTCATGCGTTGGCTAAACTAAGCCCCAAACCCTCAAACCCCCTTAGCGAGGTGTTGCATGGACACGTCCGCCCTGCGCCGCGACCTTGTCACGCGGCCGATCTATCAGATGGCCAAGGGTGTTCTGCCCGAGATGTCCGGCACCGAAGCCGAGGCTATCGCCGCGGGCGATGTGTGGTGGGACGCCGCGCTGTTTTCCGGTGATCCGGACTGGCAGGCCATGCTGGACATTCCGCCGGCCACGCTGACCGAGGCCGAACGCGCCTTCATCGACGGGCCCGTCGATCAGCTCTGCGCCATGCTGGACGACTGGAAGATCAACTGGGAGGACCGCGACCTGCCGCCCGAGGCCTGGGACTTCATCAAGCGCGAGCGGTTCTTCGGGATGATCATCCCCGAGGAGTTCGGAGGCCTGGGCTTCAGCCCCTACGCCCATTCCGAAGTGGTGCGGAAGATCTCCACCCGCTCGGTGGCCGCCGCCGTGACGGTGATGGTGCCCAACTCGCTGGGCCCCGGCGAACTGCTCTTGAAGTTCGGCACGGACGACCAGAAGTCCTACTGGCTGCCGCGCCTGGCCGACGGCCGCGACATTCCCGCCTTTGGCCTGACCAGCGCCGAGGCCGGCTCCGACGCCACGGCCATGACCGACACCGGCGTGGTCTGCGAGGGCGAGTACAAGGGCCAGAAGGTGCTGGGCCTGAAGCTGAACTGGGCCAAGCGCTACATCACCCTCGGCCCCATCGCGACGGTCCTCGGGCTGGCCGTGAAGGTCAAGGATCCCGACGGCCTGCTGGGCGGCGAGGAAGACCTGGGCATTACGGTCATCCTGGCGCCGACCGACACCCCGGGCATCGAGATCGGCCGCCGGCACATTCCGGCCATGCAGGCCTTCCAGAACGGCCCCAATTCCGGCCATGACGTCTTCCTGCCCATGGACGCGATCCTTGGCGGCCAGGAGCAGATCGGCAAGGGCTGGATGATGCTGAACGCGGCGCTCGCCGCCGGGCGCGGCATCTCCCTGCCCTCCCTTTCGGCCGCAGGGGCCGCCATGGCGGCGCGCACCACCGGCGCCTATGCCCGAGTCCGCACCCAGTTCCGAATTCCCATCGGCGAGTTCGAAGGGGTGCAGGAGCGCCTGGGTCGCATCGCCGCCAACGCCTATCTGCTGGACGCCGCCCGCCGGTTCACCTGCGCGGGCCTGGCGCTTGGCCACCATCCGTCGGTGGTCTCGGCGATCATGAAGAACAGCGCCACTGAGCGGATGCGCATCAGCGCCAACGACGCCATGGACGTTCATGCCGGCAAGGCGGTCATCGACGGGCCGAAGAACTACATGGGGACCTTCTACCGCTCTGTGCCCGTGGGCATCACGGTGGAGGGCGCCAATATTCTCACCCGCAGCCTGATCGTCTTCGGCCAGGGCGCCATCCGCGCCCACCCCTTCATCTTGAAGGAGATGGAGGCCCTTGCCGACGAGGACACGCAGCGGGGCCTGGCCGCCTTCGACGTCACCGTGTGGGCTCACGCCGGCCACATCCTGCGAACCGCAAAGAACGCCTTCATCCGCTCATGGAGCGATGGCCTGATCGGGCCAGCGCCTGAGACCGGCCCGACCCGGCGCTACTACCGCAAGCTCAGCCGCTATGCGGCGAGCTTTGCGCTGGCCTCCGACGCGGCCCTTCTGACCATGGGCGGCTCCCTGAAGCGCAAGGAGATGCTCTCGGCCCGCTTCGGAGACATCCTGGCCGAACTCTATCTGCTCAGCGCCACCCTCAAGCGCTGGGAAGAGGATGGCCGCCAGGAGGCGGACCTGCCGCTGGTCGAATGGATCATGCAGGACGGCTTCCTGACCATCGAGCGTCGCCTGAAGGAGATCCTCGACAACTTCCCCAATCAGCCGGTGGCCTGGCTTCTGGGCCTGTTCGTCCTGCCCTTCGGCGTGATCCGCCGCGGCCCCAGCGACCGGGTCACCCGCGCCTGCGCCCGGCTGATCCTGGAGCCCTCGGCCACCCGCGACCGCCTCACCGATGGCGTCTATCTGGGCGCCGGCGACGACGCCGTGGCCGAACTGGAACGAGCCCTGAATCTGGTGATCTCCACCGAACCGATCCGTGACCGCATGAAGAAGCTGCGGGTCCGCGACCCGGACGCCGCCCTCGACCAGGGCCTGATCAGCCGCGAGGACCACGACAGGCTGGCCGAGGTGGCCATCGCGGTGGCCAAGGTGGTGGCCGTGGACGACTTCTCGCCGGAGGAGATCACCGGCAAGGCCACCCCGGCCGAGCAGGTGCGCGTCGAGGCCGCCGAATGAGCCGGCCGGTCTATATCGTCGATGGCGCCCGCACCCCTTTCATCAAGGCCCGCGGGCGACCTGGTCCCTTTACGCCGGTGGACCTCGCCGTCCAGTGCGGGCGGCCCCTGCTTCTCCGCCAGCCCTTTGCGCCGAGCGCCTTCGACCAAGTCATCCTGGGCTGCGTGAATGTCGTGGCCGACGAGATGAACCCCGCCCGCGTGGCGGCCCTGCGTCTGGGCATGGGCGAGGCCATGGTGGCCTTCACCGTCCAGATCAACTGCGGCTCGGGCATGCAATCCATCGACACGGCCTTCCGCTATATCCAACAGGGGACCGCCGACCTGATCCTGGCCGGCGGGGCTGAATCGCTGAGCCACGCGCCCCTGGTGCTCAGCCACGACGCCACCGAATGGTTCGCCGAGCTGAACGGCGCCCGCAGCCCGATGGCGCGGGCCAAGGCGGCCATGGGCTTCCGGCCTGATTTCCTCAGCCCCGTCATCGGGCTGGAGCGCGGCCTGACCGACCCGATCACCGACCTCAATATGGGCCAGACTGCCGAGGTGCTGGCGCAGATGTTCGACATTTCCCGCCATGAGGCCGACGTCTACGCCTCCGAAAGCCAGCTGCGCTCGGCCCGCGCCCACGAAGAGGGCTGGTTCAAGGGCGAGCTGGAGCCCGCCTTCGCACCGGACGGCGAACTCTATGACCGTGACGACGGGGTGCGACCGGACTCCAGCGCCGACAAGCTGGCCAAGCTGAAGCCGGCCTTCGAACCACCCTTCGGAAGGGTGACGGCGGGCAACAGCTCGCAGATCACCGACGGCGCCACCTGGGTCGTGCTGGCCTCCGAAGCGGCCCTAAAGGAACACGGCCTGGAGCCCCTGGCCGAGATTGTCGACAGCCGCTGGTCTGCGCTGGACCCGAGGATCATGGGGCTCGGCCCCGTTTTGTCTGCGACGGACCTGCTGCGCGCCCACGACATGACTCTGTCGGACGTGCCCATCTGGGAGATCAATGAGGCCTTCGCCGCCCAGGTCCTGGCCTGTCTGAGGGCTTGGCAGGACGATGACTTCCGCCGCAAGGCCCTGGGCCTGGAGGGCGACTTCGGCCAGATCGACCCGGAGCGGTTGAACGTCGACGGCGGCGCCATCGGCATGGGCCATCCGGTCGGCGCCAGCGGGGCGCGGATCGTCCTGCATCTGGCCAACGCCATGAAGCGTCTGTCCCAGCCCCGCGGCGTCGCCACCGAGTGCATCGGCGGCGGCCAGGGCGGCGCCATGCTGATCCAGGCGGTCTGAAGGAGACATTGATGAAGAACGTCGTCTGGAAGACGCTTGCGCCCCGGCTGATGGAGCTTGGTCCGGCTGCCGAAACGGCGGGATCGTGGAAGGCCTGGCGGCTGACCCGCGACGAGGACGGCATCGACTGGCTGATCGCCGACCAACCGGGCGCGAGCGCCAATACGGTATCCGAAGAGGTGCTGGAAGAACTCGACCAAATCCTGGCCAAGGTCGAGCAGG
>NZ_JBALUY010000133.1:0-3501 GCF_036963605.1 Phenylobacterium sp.
GTTTGACCCCTTTCCGTCGTCTCAGCCGCGCATTGCGATCCGTGGCATCGGCTCCTCCGACCGCGGCGCCGCGGGCGACCCCAGCGCCGCCGTCTTCCTTGACGACATCTATATCGGCCGTCCCGCGGCCGTGGCCTTCGACGCCTTCGACGTGGAGCGCATCGAGGTTCTGAAGGGCCCGCAGGGCACGCTGTTCGGTCGCAATGTGGTGGGGGGCGCCATCAATGTGGTCACCCGCCGGCCGGATCTCGCGGGCTTCGACGCCGCCGCGGAGGCGACGGTCGGCAACTATGAGCGGCTGGAAGGCGCCGGCATGCTCAACGCGCCGTTCGCTGATGGAAACGCGGCGGTGCGTCTCAGCGGCGCCTGGCGCACCCACGACGGCTACGTCCGCAACACCTTCACCGGTGACCGGGTCGAAGACCAGGACACCCGCAGCGGACGCATCTCCCTGCGCGCCGAGCCCCAACCGGAGCTGCGGCTGCTGGCCACCCTGGACGGGACCCGCAGCCGCGAGACCGGCCCGGCCCAGCATGTCCTCGACCTGGACGCGGGCGATCCGCTGTCGGCCTTCTGGACGATCGACCGGGATCGGGACGAGACCGCCGGCTCTTATGCGGGCTATCAGAACCGCGACACCTGGGGCGCGCGGCTGCAGATCGAACGGGACCTGCCGTTTGCGACCCTGATCTATCTCGGCTCCTACCGCGACCTGGACTATGACGCGGCCTACGACTTCGACGGGGGCAATCCGACCACCAATCTGGTCGACATCTCTGGCGGCAACGAGGAGCAGTCGACCTTCTACAGCCACGAACTCCGGCTGAGCGCCCTGCCTGAGAGCGATATCCAGTGGATCGCCGGCGCCTATCTCTTCCAGAGCGAGACCGATCGCCGGGACATCCTCGACCTCGACATCGCCGGGAGCGCCGGGCGGGAGGTCTATACGCAGGCCGCCGAGCTCTCGAGCTACGCCGTCTTCGCCGACCTCACCGCGCCGGTGACCGAGCAGCTCTCGGCGGTGGCCGGGATCCGCTACACCCGTGACGACAAGGACTACCGGATCGACAACCTCTCCAGCACCGAGCTCTTCCGGGCCGGGGAGCGGTTCGATGTCAGCGTTTCGGACGACTATGAGGCGGTGACCTGGCGCGCCGGTCTGACCTGGGCGGCCTCGGACGATCATCTGCTCTACGGGATGATTTCCCGAGGCTTCAAGAGCGGCGGGTTCCAGGACACGCCCTCCAGCGCCGCCGACGCCGCCGACGGCTTCGAGCCCGAATTCGCCACCCAGTACGAGATCGGCCAGAAGAGCGTCCTGCTGAACGGCGCGGTGGTGTGGAACAACACCCTCTACATCATGAAGTACGACGACCTGCAGACGCGGCGGACCCTGCCCAACCTGTCGGTGGTCACCGACAATGCCGGCCAGGCGACCATCAAGGGCTATGAGACCTATCTGCAGTGGCGACCCTTCGCCGGCGCCAGCCTGGTGACCAGCTACGCCTATACCGACGCGCGCTTCGACGAGTTCTCGCCGGAGCCCGGGGTGGACTATGCGGGCAACCGCATCTCGCGGACGCCGAAGCACAAGCTGGTCGTCTCGCCGTCCTACACTGCGGCCCTGGCCAGCGGCGCGGATCTGCGGTTCGCCCTCGACTACGCCTATGAGAGCCGCATCTTCGACGACAATTCCAACCAGCCGCCCGAGGTGCGTGAGCCGACCCATTTCGTGGACGCCCGGGTGATCTTCACCGATCCGTCGCGCCACTGGACGGTGTCGCTGTGGGGGAAGAACCTGACGGACGAGGTCACGCGGACCTTCCAGTCGGTGTTCCTGGGGGCGAATTTCGGGGCCTACAACCCGCCGCGGACCTACGGCCTCAGCCTCAACTGGAAGTACTGACCGACGTGGGCCGGCGCTTCGTCATGGTGTCGGCCCTCGATCCGAAAGGGATCAGATGAACCTGTCTCTGTTGGGCTTCTCGGCGCTGGCGGTCTTCATGGCCCTGGTGCTCTCGCGGCGATTGTCGGCGGTCGCCGCGCTCATCCTCGTGCCCATCGTCTTTGGCCTCATCGCCGGTTTCGGATCGGGCCTGGGCGACATGATGCTCGAAGGCGTGACCGAGGTCGCGCCCACCGCCCTGATGCTGATTTTCGCGCTGCTCTATTTCGCGGTGATGATCGAGGCCGGGCTGTTCGAGCCGCTGGTGCGGAAGATCCTGCAGGTGACCGGCGACGATCCGGTCCGGGTGGTGGTGGGCAGCGCGGTCCTGGCCATGCTCGTCTCGCTGGATGGGGACGGGGCCACCAGCGCCATCGTCACCATCTCGGCCATGTACCCGGTCTATCGCCGGCTGGGGCTCAATCCCCTGATCCTGGCCGTGCTGCTGGGCCTGAGCAACACGCTGATGAACTGGCTGCCCTGGGGCGGACCTGCGGCGCGGGCGGCGCTGGCCCTGCGCATCGACGTCATGGACATTGTCGGTCCCCTGCTGCCGGCCCTTGGCCTGTCGTTGCTGGCGGTGCTGGGTCTGGCCTATTTCATGGGACGGTTCGAGCGCCGCCGCCTGGCGAAGGTCGGCGGACCCGCCCTCACCGAGGATGAGGCCGCCACCATCACGGTCGAGCCGAAGGCCACCCGGAACCTCTGGCTGAACCTCCTTCTGACCATCGGCCTGATGGTCGGGATGCTGACCGGCATCGCGCCGCTGCCCGCCGTGGTGATGGGCGGCTTCGCCATCGCGGTGACGCTGAACTTCCCGCGGCTGTCCGAACAGAAGGCGGCCCTGGCTCACCATGGCGAAACCATCCTGATGATGGTGTCGCTGATCTTCGCCGCCGGCGCCTTTACCGGCATCCTGTCGGGCACCGGCATGATCGACGCCATGGCCCAGAGCCTGGTCTCGGCGATCCCCGAGCCGCTCGGCCCCTATATGGGACCCATCGCCGCGCTGCTCAGCATGCCGCTGCTGATGTTCATGTCCAACGACGCCTTCTTCTTCGGCATTGTCCCGGTGCTGGGCGCCACGGGGGCGGCCTATGGCGTTCCGCCCGAAGTCATCGCCCGGGCCTCGCTGATGGGCATGCCGCTGCATGCGCTCAGCCCCTTCATCGCGCCGATCTATCTGGTCGCCAGCCTGATCCGCGCCGATGTGGGTCAGCTCCAGCGGTTCGGCCTGCCCTGGGCGCTCCTGCTCTCAGTCTTCGCCACCCTGGCCGCCATAGCCACCGGAGCCATCATCATCCCGTAGCCCTCATGCCGCCCGCATGAGCGAAATCAGGAGGTTTGAAATGCCAGACGGAACAAGCCACGCCACGACATCTCTGCAAGGCAAGGTGTCCACCGAGGAGTGGCAGGCCCGGGTGGAGCTGGCCGCGCTCTATCGGCTGGTGGCCCTGCATGGGTGGGACGACCTGATCTACACCCACATCTCGGCCCGTATTCCGGGGCCGGAGCACCACTTCCTGATCAACCCCTATGGGATGCTGTTCGAGGAG
>NZ_JBALUY010000134.1:0-3421 GCF_036963605.1 Phenylobacterium sp.
ATCGCCACCGCCTCAGGCGGCGGCGATCCTGACCTTCGTCGTCGACCCCATGACCTGGGCTGCAAGCGCCAACAGGTCGCGGTGCGCTATGGGCTTGGACAACACGGCGTCCATGCCTGCGGCGAAACACTTGTCCTCGATCTCGAGCCCGGTCTGTGCGGTGAGGGCGACAATCGGCGTCTCGGCGTTAAGTGGGCAGCTCGCGCGAATGGCGCTGCATGCGGCCAGTCCATCCATCACCGGCATGTTTACGTCCATCAGGATCAGGTCGAAGGGCTCGGCCATCGCTCGCTCGATGGCGGTCTGGCCGTTGTCTGCCTCGACCGTAGAGATTTCGGGCCCAGCGAGGAAGAGTCGCACCAGTTCCCGATTGACCGGGTGGTCGTCGACGATCAGCACCCGGCCGGTCAGGCCGGGATCTGGACTGGCTTGGGCGGGCGGGGGCGCAGCCGAGGCGACCTCGGGCGGCGCCGAGGCGGCGGGAATCTCCAGCCAGAAGCAGGCGCCGGGCCGATCGTGACTTTCGGCGCCGATCTGCCCGCCCATCAACTCCACCAGTTCGCGGCAGATGGCCAAGCCAAGGCCTGAGCCGCCATGTCGGCGCGTGACACTGGAGTCGCCCTGCGCGAAGCGTTGGAAAAGCCGCTTGCGATGAGCGTCGGGTATGCCAGGCCCGCTGTCGATCACCTCAATGCGCATTCGCTCATCGCCGGCGTCGGCGTCGGCTTCGCTGAGGCGGATACGCACCGCACCCTGTTCGGTGAACTTGACCGCATTGCCAACCAGGTTCAATAGCACCTGGCGCAGGCGCAGACGATCCACCTTACGATCGGGATGCCGAAGCTCGTCGGTGATCTGCAGGGCGACGCCCTTTACCGAGGCCTGGACCGACAGGATGTCACGCACCTCTTGGGCGAGGGCGGGGATATGCGCCGGTTCGATCTCCAATTCGATATGGCCGGCCTCCAATTTGGAAACGTCCAGAATATCGTTGATCAGAGCCAGCAGGGCCTGGCCGGAAGTGGCGATGCGCGCCACGTGGTCGGTCGCCGCCTGCGGCATGTTCGGCGTCTGGGTCAGCAGGGCGGTGAAGCCCAGGATACTGGTTAGCGGCGTGCGCAGTTCATGGCTCATATTGGCCAGGAAGGCGGCCTTCGCCTCCACCGCCGCCTCCAGTCGCTTCTGAAGGGCGAGTTGAGCGGTGACGTCGCGGTAGACGCTCACCACCTCGGTGACCCGTCCCTCCATGTCCCGCACCAGACTTGAGGCGCCTTCCAGCCAAACGGTGTCCCCCGACCGGCTGAGCACGGGATAGGGAGACTGCATCACCTCGTCGGCCGGCGGGGCGTCGAACAGGCGGTCGAGCGCCCGCATTACAGCCTCCCGCGCCGTGGGCAGGACGAAATCCGTCAGGCTGCGCCCGACCACCTCGTCCGGGGCGTAGCCGAGCGCGCGGGTCGATGGCGATGCATAGGAGATCTGTCCGCTGCGCCCGACACGAACCAGAATGTCATGGCAGTGGTCGGAGAGCATCCGATAGCTCGCCTCGCTGTGGATGAGGCGGGCCTCGGTCTCGCGGTGAAGGGTCAATTCCCGCCGCAGGCGCAGAGCGTCCTCCACGGCGTCGGCGAGGGTGCGCAACTGCTGGCGCTGAGCGGCGGACATCGGCTGGCGCGGTGCGGTGTCCAAGATGCAGAGGGCGCCGATCGCTTCGCCTTCCGGGGCATGGATCACCGCCCCGGCATAGTAGCGCAACCCCATCTCGCCCGTGACCAGTGGATTGGTCGCCAACCCCGCGTGCCTTCGAACGTCCGCCACCTCGAACACCGCTTCACCCGCCGTCAAGGCGTGGGCGCAGAAGGACAAGGCGATGTCGGTGTGCGTCAGGTTAAGTCCCACCTGCGCCTTGAACCACTGTCTGTCCGCGTCGAGCAGAGTGAAGGCGCAGATCGGTGCGGCGAAAATCTGGGCTGTAAGCCCCACCAGGGAATCAAACGCCCCATCGGGCGCCGAATCGAGGATAGCCATCCGTTCCAGGGCGGCGAGACGGGCGGCGGTGGCGGGGTCCATGGAAAACGCTCCCAGATACTAGCCGCCTACGTTGGCGAAGCGTCCTTAAGGGCCTCTTGCAGACCCCTGCGGCCCGCCGCCGCAGCCCCGGCCTGATCGCCACGAACACATGTTTGCCTCCAGCCCCAGGTTATGCTTGTTCACTCACGACGACGCGGGGCCTGTGTGAGCCCTGCGCAAGCATTAGGAGAACGTCCATGACCGAGGCCGCCCTGCCTCCTGGCTGGCCAGCCATGTCCATCGCCGACGCTCACGCCCTCCTGGGCGCGCCGGGCTCCCCGCTGGAGATCGAAGAGGTCACCGTGCGCGGCGTGACCATGAAGGCGTGGAAGAACTCGCCGCCGTCCCTGCGGTCGGTCGTGGAGGCCGGCCGCGCCCATGGCGAACGAATCTTCCTGGTCTATGAGGACGAGCGCGTCTCCTTCGAGGCCTTCCACCGCGCCGTGGCGACGCTCGCCAAGGAATTCGCCAGCCAGGGCGTGACCAAGGGCGACCGGGTCGCCATTGTTATGCGTAACCTGCCTGAATGGGTGGTGGCCTTTTATGCCGGCGCCTCGCTGGGCGCCATCGTCACCCCGCTCAACGCCTGGTGGACCGGACCGGAGCTGGAGTACGGCCTGACTGATTCCGGCGCCAAGATCGTGGTGCTGGACGCCGAGCGCTATGAGCGCCTGACCGAGCATCTGCCCAATTGCAAGGACCTCGTCCGGGTCTATGTCTCGCGGGAAAGCGACGAGATCGCCCATCCTGAAGTGACCAAGCTTGAGGATGTCCTGGGCGGCGCCAACAGCTGGGGGGATCTACCCGACCTGCCGCTGCCGGACGTCGAGATCGACCAGGATGACGACGCCACCATCTTCTACACCTCGGGCACCACGGGTAAGCCCAAGGGCGCGCTCGGCACCCATCGCGGCGTGAACTCCAACATCCTGACGGCCGGCGCCGCCGGCGCGCGGCGCTTCCTGAGGCGCGGCGAAATGCCCCCGGCGCCTGATCCGGACGGCCCGCAACGCTCGTCGCTGATCTCGGTGCCGTTCTTCCACGTCACCGGCTGTTTCGCGGTGCTGAACCCCAGCCTGTTCGGCGGCGCCAAGCTGGTGATGATGCACAAGTGGGACGCGGTGCGGGCCTTCGAGCTGATCGAGCGCGAGAAGATCCAATCGGCGGGCGGCGTGCCGACCATCGCCTGGCAGCTGATCGAGCATCCGGCCCGGGCGAATTACGACCTCTCGTCGCTGGAGTCCGTGGCCTATGGCGGCGCGCCTTCGGCGCCGGAGCTGGTTCGCCGCCTGTCCGAGACCTTCCCCAAGTCGCAGCCCGGCCAGGGCTGGGGCATGACCGAGACCTGCGC
>NZ_JBALUY010000135.1:0-2872 GCF_036963605.1 Phenylobacterium sp.
TCCTTCATCTCGCCCTTCCGGGCCGAGCGCCGTCTGGCGCGCGAGCGCATGGCCGAGGGCGAGTTCATCGAGGTGTTCATCGACACGCCCCTGGCCGAGGTCGAGGCGCGCGATCCCAAGGGCCTGTACGCCAAGGCCCGGCGCGGCGAACTCAAGAATTTCACCGGCATCGACAGCCCCTACGAGCCGCCCGAGAACGCCGAGATTCGCGTCGACACCACGGTCATGACCCCGGAGCAGGCCTGCGATGCGATCATCGCCGCCCTCAGGGACGCGGGGCGGCTGACGGGCTGAGCGGCCCCGCTCCGCGATCGGCCCCGCCGGGGCGATCGCGGAGCAGCCGCTTCGGATCAGGCGGGAACGCGCCCCTCGTAATCCGCCTTCAACGCCGTCCAGTGGTCCCAGAACGGCCCGGGCTTGCCGTCGCCCAGACGCGCGACCAGCACGTCGAGATGGGCATGCCAGCCGGCGCTGACGTTCACCAGCACCGAACGATCCGGCGCGCGCTTGTGGGTGATGGTGAGCATGACCTCGTCGCCCATGGGTTCCAGGTCGAAGACGACGCCGGCCGAACTGCCCCATTCGATCCCCAGGCGCCGCTGGGGAACCAGTTCCGTGATCCGGCTGGCCAGGCTGTGGCGGCCGTCGAACCCTTCGGGCGGCCGTCCCGGAGGATCGGTCAGCTCGTTGTTGCGCCATTCAAGATCGAAGGTCGAACCCACCTTCATCTCCATGTCGCCGGACGCGAGCCATTGCCGCCGCAGCTCGCTTTCCGTCAGATAGGCCCACACCCGCTCGATGGGTCCGGGCAAAAGGCGCTGGATTCTCAGGGTGGTCGGTTCGATCAGGGCGCCATAGGCGTCGAGGGCGGCGGTCTCGGTCATCGGTCGTCTCCTTGTTTGGGGATTTCGGGATCGGCGTCGCGCAGGATCCGCTCCAGCTCGTCCAGTCGCGCGGTCCAGAAGCGTTGGTAGACGCCCAGCCATTCGTGGGCGCCCGCCAGAGGACCCGGGTCCAGACGGCACAGGTGCACACGGCCGCGCACCTCGCGCCGGATCAGCCCCGCGGTCTCCAGCGTCCGGATGTGCTTGGACGCGGCGGCCAGCGAGATGGGGTGGGGCGCCGCCAGCTGGCTGACGGTGCGCTCGCCCAGCGCAAGCTCGGCCAGCATGCCGCGACGGGTGGGGTCGCTGAGGGCGTGAAACACCCCGTCGAGTTCAGGTGCTATATATTCAACCATGTAGTTGAGTATATAGGCGTGGCCCCAATAGTCAACCGGTCGGTTGAATTTATCGTTGAAGCCGCATGCGCCCTCATGTCGTAGCTAGGGGACGAGACATGAGTGGGAGCCTGTCCATGAAGATCACCCCGACCCTTGCTGCGGTCGCCCTGGCGGCCAGCCTGATGCTGGCGCCGGACCCCGCCTCGGCCCAGGTCGAGGACCTGAACCTGGAGCGGTTTTCCGGCCGCTGGTACGAGATCGCGCGCAATCCCAACCGCTTCCAGCGCGACTGCACGCGGCTGGCGGTGGATTTCACCGCCCGGGACGCGGGCCGCTATCGCGTGGTCCACACCTGCACCCGCCGCTCGGACGGCGAGATCGAGACCCTGAACGCCAATGCGCGGGTCACGGACTCCAACGCCAAATTCCGCATGTCCCTGGCGGGGTTGCTGTCCTTCGGCGGCCTGGCCAGCCAGAGCTACTGGGTCTGGCATCGGTCGCCCGATTACAGCTGGGCCATCATGGGCCTGCCCGACAAGAGCCACTTCTGGATCTGGTCGCGGCGGGAAAACCCCTCCGCCGAGGTCCGCCGCGCGGCCCTGGCCCGCGCCCGCGCTCTCGGCTTCGACACCTCTGAAGTGATCAGCACGCCGGGTTGACCCGTCACTTGACGACCGGAACACATGCGGAACATATGGCGGCATGCCCGCCGCCGCCATCCACATCGACCTGGTCTTCAGCCGCCCCGAGACCACCCGGTCCGTGACGCGGGGCGCCGCCCGGCTGATGGCGGACATGGGCTATGCGCCCCTGCTTGAGGTCTGCCTGCCCAACGGCCGTCGCGCCGACGTCATGGCCCTGGGCCCCCGCGGCGAGATCGCCATCTGCGAGGTGAAGTCGGGGGTCGAGGACTACCGGGTCGACCGCAAATGGCGCGAGTACGCGCCCTTCTGCGACGCCTTCTATTTCGCCGTGGCCCCGGAGTTTCCCGATGGCGTTCTGCCGGATGAACCCGGCCTGATCGTCGCCGACGGCTTCGGCGGCGCGGTGGTGCGCGAGCCGCCCCTCACGCCTCTGGCGCCCGCCCGGCGCAAGGCCCTGACCCTGGCGTTCGCCCGGCTGGGGGCGATGCGGAGTCTGAGGGAGTAGGTCTTAGGTCTTAGGAATTAGGGGTGGCTGATGCGGGGGTATCGAGACCTGATGGTTTGGCAGAGGTCCATGGGCCTGGCGGAGGGTGTTTATCGTCTGACGAAAAACTTCCCCGGCGAAGAACGGTTCGGACTGACATCCCAGACGCGCAGGGCGGCGGTGTCCGTCCCGGCAAACATCGCGGAAGGTTATGGCCGAGGAACGCGCCCGTCCTACGCAAGCTTCGTCCGCATCGCCCAAGGCTCTCTGAAGGAGTTGGAAACCCACCTGATCCTTGCGCAGCGCATAGGGTTCTGCACCGATCGCGACACCGAGGGCCTGCTCGGCGAAGCTGATGAAATCGGCCGAATGCTCCGCAGCCTCCTCACCAAACTAAGCCCTAAGCCCTAAGCCCTAAGCCCTAAGCCCTAAGCCCTAAGCCCTAAGCCCTAAGCCCTAAGCCCCAAGCCCCAAGCCCCAAGCCCCAAGCCCCAAGCCCTACCGCGGCGCGCGCTTGGCCAG
>NZ_JBALUY010000136.1:0-2626 GCF_036963605.1 Phenylobacterium sp.
GCGCCAGCCAGGGCGCGCCGGCGCAGTCGCCGATGGCGTACAGGCCCTTCACATTGGTCTGGCAGTGGCTGTCGGTCTTGATGTGGCCCCGGTCCAGCTCGACGCCCAGCGCCTCCAGCCCGATGCCGTCGGTGTTGGCGGTGATGCCCACGGCCGAGATGCACACCTCGGCCTCCAGGGTCTCGGCCTTGCCGCCCGCCTCAATGGCCACCTTCACGCCCTTGGAATCCTTGGTGACTTTGGTCACCTTGGCGCCGGTCCTGAACTTCATCCCGCGCTTCTCGAAGGCCTTCTGCGCGGTCTTGGAGACCTCCTCGTCCTCCACCGGCATGATGCGGTCCACGGCCTCGACCACCGTCACCGCGCAGCCCAGGGCGCGATAGAAGCTGCCGAACTCGATGCCGATGGCGCCCGAGCCGATCACCACGATCGACTTCGGCATGAACTTCGGCGTCATGGCCTCGCGGTAGGCCCAGATGCGCTCTCCGTCGGCCTCCAGGCCGATCTGCGGCAGGGCGCGGGCGCGGGCGCCCACCGCCAGCATGACGGCCTTGGCCTGCACGGTGCGCGACTTGCCGTCCTTCAGGGCGATGACGACCTTGGGCGCGCCCTGCCCCTTCTCCAGCTTCGCGTCGCCCTCGATGACCTCGATCCTGTTCTTCTTCATCAGGAAGCCGACGCCCTGATTCAGCTGCTTGGCCACCCCGCGCGAGCGGGCGATGATGGCCTCGAAATCGAAGCCCACCTTGTCGGCGCTGAGGCCATAGTCCTTCAGGTGGCTCAGGCTCTCGTATTTCTCGCCGGACTTCAGCAGCGCCTTGGTGGGAATGCAGCCCCAGTTCAGGCAGATGCCGCCGAGGTTCTCGCGCTCGACGATGGCGACCGTCTGGCCCAGCTGGCTGGCCCGGATCGCGGCCACATAGCCGCCCGGTCCCGATCCGATGACGATGAGATCGAAGTCGGCCATCCAGAAGTCTCCAGCACCTTGAATCTTGACGCCCGGTCATATCCGCCCCCGTCCCCGGTGGCCACACCTGAGGCCCCGGCGGAAACGAAAGTTCAGGCGGCCAGGAAGACCAGCAGCGCCTGCAGGTCCAGGGCTGAAATGGCCACGATGATCGCCGCAGGCATCAGCACCAGCACCAGATACGCCGCCGTGTGGACCACCGCCCGCCACGCCGCCGACCCCATGGACAGGCCGTAGTACCGCGACGCCGCCCGGGTGAAATAGACCAGGTAGGGAATGGCCAGCGGCCACGCCGGAATATTCGCGCCGAACCAGTTGGCCAGCGCCAGCAGCATCAGCAGGGTGAAGGCCGTCACGTGCGCCCACAGCGCGAACACCAGATGCTCCATGAACAGCCGGCGCCGCCCGAACAGCGGGGCCAGCAGCAGGGCGAACAGGGGCGTCAGCAGCCAGACCGCATTGGGCAGCCACGCCCCCAGCCGTTCGCTGATGACCGCCTGCTCCCGATCCGACTGGATCTCGTAGAGCAGGTTCTGCCGGTCCTGTTCGCTGGCGGCGCGCGCCGCCGCCGCCCGGATGGCCTCATGGATGCGCGGATCGATGGGCGGCTCCACCCGCCGCTGCATCCAGTGCTCTTCCTCGGTCGCGCCCGTCAGGTGGACGGTGACCCCGTCCGGATCGGCCGTCGCCGTTACGGGCACGCCCGGGGCCGCCTGCCGCACATGCTGGTAGATGACCACGTCGCTGAAGTTCAGCACCGCCAGGAACAGGGCCGTCACCACCACGAAGATCTTGACGGGGCTGGCGTACAGGCTGCCCGCGCCCTCGCGGTAGGCGATCAGGATGCGGCTGGGCCGGGTCACCAGGGCGACGAGGGTGCGCACCCCCTGCCCGTCGATCAGGCTGGCCTCGGAGAAGGCTTCATGGACCATGTCGCGAAGCGCGCGCGGCCGCGCCTCCGTGTCCTGCCCGCAGGCATGACAGTACCGACCGCTCAAGGTCGTCCCGCAGGCGGCGCATGCGCCGCCCGGCTGTTCCGCCGCTGTCATGATCGCCCCTCCCGCGCCGAAGCTTAGGGGATTCCGGCGATCAGGCCAGCATGGTGACGGGGTTCTCGATCATCGGCTTGAAGGCCTGCAGGAACCGGGCGCCCACCGCCCCGTCCACCACCCGGTGATCGCAGGTCAGGGTCACTGTCATGACGGTGGCGATCTCGACACGATCGCCGCGCACCACGGGCCGCTTCTCCCCGGCGCCGACGCTCATGATCGCGCCCTGGGGCTCGTTGATGATCGAGGCGAAGGACCTGATGCCGAACATGCCCAGGTTCGAGACCGAGAAGGTGCCGCCCTGGAACTCGTCGGGCTTCAGCTTGCGGTCGCGGGCGCGCTTCGCCAGGTCCTTGGATTCGGTGGCGATCTCGGCCAGGGACTTGGTCTCGGCCTTGCGGATGATCGGGGTGATCAGCCCGCCGTCGATGGCCACCGCCATGGCCACGTCGGCGTGGTGGTGCATGGCGATGCCTTCGGGCGTGTAGCTGGCGTTGGCTTCCGGCACGGCCTTCAGGGCCATGGCCACGGCCTTCATGATGAAGTCGTTGACCGAGACCTTGATCCCCTGCGGCTCCAGCAGCGCATTGACCTGCGCCCGGGCGGCCAG
>NZ_JBALUY010000137.1:0-2606 GCF_036963605.1 Phenylobacterium sp.
CTTCAGGCCGAAGGTCCGGGCCAGTTCGGAGCGGTCGGTCTCGCCGGTCTCGCGGATGTGGCGCAGCAGGGTTTCGCGATCGGGCAGGCCCGCAGGGCGGGCGGCGGCGAAGCGTTCGGACTTGGGCTTGCGGGTCTTGGCCATGGCGCCTTGTAACGCGGGAATCGCCCGTGCGCTTCACGAAGTGCCGCGCGGGCTCAGCCGAGATCGTCGTCCTCATCGTCCTTGAAGGCGCCAAACAGGGTCAGGCCGTCGATGGTGGTGGCGCCCTCAGTCTTGCGCACGGTGCGCACGGCGCCGTGGTCCTTGAGCGCCTGGGCCAGGCGCTCGGAATGGGTCACCAGCCAGACCTGGGTCCGCTCGGCGGCCTTGGCGATCAGGGCGGCCAGGGGCTCCATCAGGTCGGGGTGCAGGCTGGCCTCGGGCTCGTTGAGCGCGATGAAGGGCGGCAGGCGATAGGCGAGCAGGGCGCCGGCCAGCGCCAGGAAGCGCAGGGTGCCGTCCGACAACTCGGCGGGCTCGAAGACGCGCTGGGGGAATTCCGGCAGGCGCAGGCCGAAGGTGGCGGTGCGCTCGGGCGTCGGCAGATCAAGGCGCGCGCCGGGGAAGGCCGATGCGACGGCGGCGTCCAGGTCGGCGGTGTCGCCGCGGATATGGGCCAGGGTGGCGAAGACCGCCGCCAGATTAGACCCGTCCGAGGCCAGGGTCGGCGTCGCCACCGCCGTGCAGGGCAGGCGCAGGGACGAGGCCGCATCGGTGCGGACGTCATGATAGAAGCGCCACTCCAGCACCGTGCGGCGGACCAGGTCGAGCTCGGGATAGCGCGCCGGATCCTCCAGCCGCCCCAGCAGGGTCTCGGAGCTCAGCAGGTCGATGTCGAGGTCAGCGGGGCGGCCCTCGGCGTCGCGGGCCATGACCGCGCTGTTGCGCCGCTCTACCAACCGCACCCGCCGGGACCCCGAGAGATAGCTCAGGGTCTCGCTCTTGACCTGGGGCTCGGTGTCGAAGGCCGCCGCCGTCACCCGTTGGGGGAAGCCGACCTCCACCTCGTAGCGATAGGCGCCCTCGCGCTGGCCTGGCGCCGCCAGGGTGACGCCCAGCCCGATGCGGGACGGCTCCTTGGCCTTGCGGGGACCCGCCCACATGGCCCGGTCCAGACCCTCGGCGGCCAGGCGCGCGCCCAGCTGGTTCTGGGCGGCGGCCTGCAGCAGGTCCAGCGCGCGGTAGAGGTTGGACTTGCCGACCCCGTTGGCCCCGACGAAGACGTCCAGCCGCGACATCGGATAGGTGATGGCCCGCAGCGACCGGTAGCCCGAGGCGGAGAAGTCGCGAACGGGCAGGTCCATAGCGCTTAGCTGGCTGCGGTCTTCTTGGCGGGCGCCTTCTTGGCCGCGGGCTTTTTCGCAGCGGGCTTCTTCGCTGCAGCCTTGGGAGCCGCCGCCTTCTTCGCCGCCGGGGCCTTGTCCGCCTTCTCAGCCTTGGGCTTGGCCGCGGCCTTCTTCACCGGCTTCTTCTTGCCGCCGCCCTTGGCTTCGCGTTCGGCCAGCAGGGCGACCGCCTGCTCCAGGGTCACGTCCTGCGGGTCGGCCCCACGGGGGACGTTGGCGTTGGTGGCGCCGTGCTTGATGTAGGGGCCATAGCGCCCCGACAGCACCCGCACCGGCTGGCCGTCGCCCGGGTGGGCGCCCAGCTCCTTCAGGGCCGTCGCCTCGCCGCGGCGTCCCTTGCCGCCGGCCTTCTTCTCGGCGATCAGCGCCACGGCCCGGTTGAGGCCGACCTCGAACACCTCGTCGATGCTCTCCAGATTGGCGTAGGCGCCGTTGTGCTGAACGAACGGCCCATAGCGGCCGAGGCCCGCCAGGATCATCTGGCCGTCCTCGGGGTGGGCGCCGACCTCGCGGGGCAGGCGCAGCAGGCGCAGGCCCTTTTCCAGGTCCATGGCCGCCGGCGACCAGGTCTTGGGCAGGCTGGAGCGCTTGGGCTTGTCGCCTTCGCCCAGCTGCACATAGGGGCCGAACCGGCCGCTCTTCAGATAGACGATGAGGCCGGTCTCGGGATCGGTCCCCAGCTCGCGGTCGCCATTGGCCGCATCCGCGTCGTCGCCTTCGGTCTGGGCGATGGGCCGGGTGAAGCGGCATTCGGGATAGTTGGAGCAGCCGATGAAGGCGCCGAACTTGCCGGTCTTCAGCGACAGTCGCCCGGTGCCGCAGGTGGGGCAGGCGCGCGGGTCGGTCCCGTCGCCCTTGTCGGGGAAGATGTGCGGGCCAAGGGCGTCGTTCAGGGCGTCCAGGACGTTGGTGACGCGCAGCTCGGAAATCTCGCCCACGGCGGCGTGGAAGTCCTGCCAGAACTCCCGCAGCAGCACCTTCCAGTCCAGGTCCCCGGCCGAGACCAGGTCGAGCTTCTCCTCCAGGGCGGCGGTGAAGTCGTATTCCACATAGCGGCGGAAGAACTGCTCGAGGAAGGCGGTGACCAGCCGGCCCTTGTCCTCGGGCACGAACCGGTTCTTGTCCATCTTCACATAGTCGCGGTCGCGCAGCACGGTCAGCACCGAGGCGTAGGTCGAGGGCCGGCCGATGCCGAGCTCCTCCATCTTCTTGACCAGG
>NZ_JBALUY010000138.1:0-2576 GCF_036963605.1 Phenylobacterium sp.
GAGATGGAGAGCGAGGCGCCCACGCCCATATTGCGCAGATACTCGATGTGAATCGGCGAGACAGCCCGCAGCATCGACATCGACAGGTCCAGGGGGCCGCCGCTGGGGCCGAGCGCCGGGCGGACCTTGGGGGTCTCGGCGTCAATGTCGGCGATGATCCGCAGCCAGCTGCGCTCGTAGAGGGCGCGGGCCTGCCTGGGAATGTCGGAGGCGGGATAGCGCTGACCCAGGAAGGATCCGATGCCGGGCCGCACCGACTCGGCGATCACCTCGCCGGCGCCGTCCTGGTCGAAGCGGTAGACCATGACCCGATCGAACTCGGTCAGGGCGCGCACCTGGCGCGCGGCCTCGTGCACGATGTCATCAATGGTCTTCCGCTCGGCCACGCGGTTGGACATGGAGCGCACGGTCGAGGCGGCCTCCAGCGAGGACTCCGCGCGGCTGGGCTCCGCCTCGATGACCAGGAGATCACCGGAATAGTGGACGGCCACATCGAAGGGCTCGCCACCGGCCCGGAGCGGCAGGTTGAACACCCGCTCCACCGAATCGGCGCCGCGCATGATCTGCAGTCGGCCGCGGATTTCGTGCACGGCGTGGCCGTCGAGCACCTCTGTGAGGGAACAACCGATCAGGTCCTCGGCGGCGTCGCCGAGAAAGGCCCGGATGTTGTCGGAAGCGTGCGCCACCATCCACTGGCCGGTGACCGCCAGCAGGAAGCCAAATGGCTGAATCTCGCCCAGCAGGTGGATCGGTTCGCGATCACAGTTCGTCAGGTCAACATCGGACAAGGCCGCGAAGAATCCAGTTCCAGGGGGAGGGTGAAACGCCCGGGGAGGCGTCCGGCGGGGAGCTTCACCGGTAATAGAATAGCAAATCGGGTCCCAGGTCTGTCGGGTAACGAACGCTTTTGAGGCTTCCGCTCAGCCGGGCGGCGGGGCGGCGGTCTTGAATCCGGCCTCGAAAGCTTCGAATACCCCGCGGGCTCCGTCAATGGCTGCATGGGTCTGAGCGGGGTCCAGGGCGCGACTGTCGAGCCACTCCAGGAAGGTCCGCCACAGGGGTGCGCCTTCGCCATGCGCCAGATAGGCGCTGGGGGCGCCAGGCTGCGCCTCCGCCAGCCGCCGACGCAGCAGGATGCCCCCCAGGCGCGAACCTTCCAGGACATAGAGCGCGCCCACACGCTCCGCGGCGGTGGCGGGCGCTGGGATGCGAGAGGGGTCTGGCGCCTCAAGACCGAGTTCGGCCAGATCGGACAGCAAGGCCGCCGTGCGACGCCGTTCCGGCCAGTACGGGGGAAGATCCTGCGGCGGGGCTGCGTCCAGAGCCGCCTCCAGCGGCGGCAGCACCGCAGCGTGCGCCAGCAGGAAGGCGCCGTACCCGGCAGGATCGGCGAGATCGAAAGCGCCGCCCAACCGGTCGACACGGTCGTGATCTTGGCGCGTGGCTGCGCGAAGGGTGGTTCTGAGATTCATGGGGGATCTCAAGTCCAATGGGTCGCCCAAACACCAATGCACGGACGGCGAACAGGTCGCCATCCGTGCTGGAGACGTGAGCAGAGCGCGATCCTAGTCGATCGGGCTCCAGGCCTTGGGGGCGCCTTCGCGCTTGGGGCCGCGGAAGCGATCGCCGCCGCCGGCCGCCTTGGCGCCCTGGGCCGGCTTGGCGCCGTCACGACGGGGCTGACCACCGCCACGGCCTTCGCCGCCACGGTTCTGGTCGGGACGCCGATTGCGGCTCTGGCGCAGGGCGGCCGGAACGTCGTTGCGCGGATCGCGCGAGCGGCCCGAGGCCTGACGGGGTTCCTCCGGGGTGACCTCGGCGATGGCCTTGGTCATCAGGGCCAGAGCCTTGTCGTTGCGGCGGTCGAAGGACGGGATGGTCTGGCGCGTCACCTTCTGGATGTCGCGCAACAGGTTGCGTTCGTCATCGGCGCAGAACGCGATGGCCGAGCCGTCGGCCCCGGCCCGGGCGGTCCGCCCGATCCGGTGCACATAGGCCTCCGGCACGTTGGGCAGTTCGTACTGCACCACGTGGCTGACGGCGTCGACATCGATGCCGCGGGCGGCGATGTCGGTGGCCACCAGGGCGCGGATCTTGCCGGCCTTGAAGTCGGCGAGCGCGCGCTCACGCTGGCCCTGGCTCTTGTCGCCGTGGATGGCCGAGGCTTCCACGCCGCCCTGTTCCAGGCTCTTGGCCACCCGGTCGGCGCCGCGCTTGGTGCGGGTGAAGACGATGACGCGCTTGAAGTCCTTCTCGGCGAACAGCTCGGCCAGCAGGGCGCGCTTGCGGGTCTGTTCGACGAACAGGACCTTCTGGCTGATGCGCTCGACGGTGGTGGCCTGGGGCGTCACCGAGACCTTGAGCGGGTCCTTCAGAAGCTCGCCGGCCAGCTTGCCGATCTCGGTCGGCATGGTGGCCGAGAAGAACAGGTTCTGCCGCTGGGCGGGGATGTGCTTCACGATGCGGCGGATGGGCACGATGAAACCCATGTCCAGCATCTGGTCGGCCTCATCGAGGACGAAGGTTTCGACGCCCTGCAGGGTGACGGTCTTCTCGCCCAGATGGTCGATCAGGCG
>NZ_JBALUY010000139.1:0-2298 GCF_036963605.1 Phenylobacterium sp.
GCTTCCGCCAGCCCCGCCAACCTTCCGGCCCCGGCGAGGAGCGGCGTATCTAGTCGCCACCCCCGAACCTGTCAATCAGCCTTTTGCGACTTTTTGCGACAACGCCGGTGTGGGTTTCAGGCAATTCCGGCTGCGCAGTGGGAATTGCCCTTTGCGTTCAGCGGTCTGGCGGGCCTCGGGCCGAACGACCAGGCTTCGCGCTCTGGCCAGATAGATCGCCGGGCTTGGGCGGCGAACGCTCAGCCCCGGGGTCTGGGCCTCGTGAACAGGCTCTCGGCTGTCTGGCGGCGCCCGCGTCAGACGGCTTCCGCGCCCTGACAGACCGGTGTTACAGCTTGGACAAGGATCGGGCTGGGGAGCGTGACGACCATGAGCGACAAGACGACATTCGTAGGTGAAGCGGACGGCGCCCCGTCCATGCGCACTGTGGTCGTGGCCTCTTCGGCCGGCACGGCCTTCGAGTGGTACGACTTCTTCATCTTCGGGGCGCTGGCCTCGATCATCTCGCGCAACTTCTTCGCCGGCCTCACCGAGACGGCGGGCCTGGTGGCGGCCCTGGCCCTGTTCGGGGCCGGCTTCGCCTTTCGCCCCTTAGGCGCGCTGATCTTCGGCCGGATGGGCGACCTCGTGGGGCGCAAGGCCGCCTTCCTGGTGACCGTCACCCTGATGGGCGGCGCCACCCTGGCCATCGGATTTCTGCCGACCTACGCACAGGCCGGTCTGGTCGGCCCGGCGCTCCTGATCCTGCTTCGGATCCTTCAGGGCCTGGCGCTCGGCGGCGAATATGGCGGGGCGGCCATCTATGTGGCCGAGCACGCCCCAGCCCACCGCCGCGGCGAGCACACCAGTTGGATCCAGGCTTCGGCCGCCTTCGGCCTGATCGGCGCCCTGGCGGTGATCCTTGTGACCCGCCGCATCCTGGGGGAAGAGGCGTTCGCCGCCTGGGGCTGGCGCGTGCCCTTCCTGCTGTCGGCCGGCCTGCTGGCGGTGTCGATCTTCATGCGTCTGAAGCTGGCCGAGAGCCCCAGCTTCGCCCGCCTCAAAGCGGCCGGCGAGCAGACCAAGGCGCCCTTCGCCGAGGCGTTCGGCCAATGGCCCAATCTGAAGATCGTGCTGCTGGTGCTGTTCGCCTTCATGAGCGCCCAGGGCGCGGTCTGGTACACCACCTTCTTCTACGTGCAGATCTTCCTCGAGCGGTTCCTGAAGGTGGAGCCAGCGACGGTGAACACCCTGATGATCTGCGCCACCCTGGCCAGCGCGCCGCTCTATGTGATGTTCGCCTGGCTGTCGGACCGGGTGGGCCGCAAGTGGGTGATGTGGTTTGGCATGACGCTGGCCCTGGTGGCCTTCTTCCCAGGCTTCAAGGCCCTCACCCTGGCGGCCAATCCGGCGCTGGCGGAGGCCCAGGCGGCCACGCCCGTGATGGTCTTCGCCGATCCGGCCGACTGCGCCCTGCAGTTCGATCCCATCGGCCGGACCCAGTTCGCTTCGGCCTGCGACATCGCCAAGACCAGCCTGGCCAATGCCGGGGTCTCCTATGAGAACCTCGCCGCGCCGCCCGGCGCGGGCGCCGAGGTGAGGATCGGCCAGACCGTGGTGGTGTCGGCGGACGGCTCACGCCTCGACGCCGCCAGCCTGAAGACCGTGCGCGCACAGGTGGATGGCCAGATTCGCCAGGCCCTGGCCGACAACGGCTATCCAGCCGTCGCCGACCCGGCCCGGACCAACCTGCCGGCCGTGTTCGGCATACTGATGATCTTCGTAGTGGCGGCTACGGCGCTCTATGGCCCGATGGCCGCGGCCCTGGTGGAGCTCTTCCCCACCCGCATCCGCTATACGGCCATGTCCCTGCCCTATCACATCGGCACGGGCTGGGTCGGGGGCTTCGTGCCGTTCAGCGCCTTCGCCATCGTGACGGCGACGGGGAACATCTATTCGGGCCTCTGGTATCCGGTGATCTTCACCGCCATCAGTGTGGTGGTCTGCCTGTTCCTGCCCGAGACCAAGGGCAAACCCCTGGACTGAGCCGGCCCGGCGTCAGGCCTCTGGCGCGGCCAGCAGGACCTCGATCTCGAGACCGGCCTCGGCATAGGTCCGCAGCGCCGCCGGATCGGGGGGCGCTGTGATCAAGCAGGCGACCTTCAGGCCCTCGCCCACCAAGGCGATCAGCCGTTCCGGCGTGGCCTCGTCGAGCGACAGCCGCTCGGCGTCCCGGCGGGCCAGGCCCAGGACGTCGCGGTCGGCGTCCGAGGGGGCCACCAGCACGTCGGCGGCGGCCAGGACGCGGCTGGCGCGCAG
>NZ_JBALUY010000140.1:0-2226 GCF_036963605.1 Phenylobacterium sp.
CTCCGCGGCCGGGTGGTCGGCCAGGAGGAGGCGCTGGCCGCCGTCTCCGACGCCGTGCGCCGGGCCCGGGCGGGCCTGCAGGATCCCAACCGGCCGATCGGCTCCTTCCTGTTCCTCGGCCCCACCGGGGTCGGCAAGACCGAGCTGACCAAGGCCCTGGCCGAGTTCATGTTCGACGACGAACAGGCCATCACCCGCCTCGACATGAGCGAGTACATGGAGAAGCACTCGGTCAGCCGCATGATCGGCGCGCCTCCCGGCTATGTCGGCTATGACGAGGGCGGGGCGCTGACCGAGGCGATCCGTCGCCGGCCCTATCAGGTGATCCTGTTCGACGAGGTCGAGAAGGCCCACCCCGATGTGTTCAACATCCTGCTGCAGGTGCTGGACGACGGCCGGCTGACTGACGGCCAGGGGCGGACGATCGATTTCCGCAACACCCTGATCATCATGACCTCGAACATGGGCTCGGAGTTCCTGGCCGCCCAGGCCGAGGGCGAGCCCGTCGAGGCCGTGCGGCCGATGGTCATGGACGTGGTGCGTAGTCACTTCCGGCCCGAACTGCTGAACCGGATCGACGAGATCATCCTGTTCAAGCGGCTCGGCCGGGCGGAGATGGACGACATTGTCGGCATTCAGCTGCAGCGGGTGGAGAAGATGCTGGCCGACCGCCGCATGGCCCTGTCCCTCGACGATTCGGCCATGGCCTGGCTGGGGGACAAGGGCTACGACCCGGTCTATGGCGCTCGTCCGCTCAAGCGGGTGATTCAGAAGGCGCTGATCGACCCTATCGCCCGCAAGCTGCTGGCGGGCGAACTGGATGATGGCGCGGTCATCGAGGTGCGCGCCGGCGAAGACGGTCTGGAGATCGGGCGCGCCCAGGTCCACTAAGCGGCCGGGAGGGCCCGTCGAGTCTGGACGCCCTTCCTGTGCGCAGGGAGGGCGTCTGTCCTTCAGCCCTTGGTCTTGCGCAGGCGTTGGCCGGCGTAGATATCGGCCAGGGTCAGGCCCAGGATGACGCCGTAGAAGAGCGCCAGGCCCCGCCATTGCCGCGGGTTCGCCGGGCGCGCCTTGAGCAGCACGGCGACCTGGCCGGCGCTGTTCAGGCCGTGGGCGACCAGCCAGCGCTTGTCGCCGCCATCAAGCAGCAGGCCCGCGCCGGCCGCCATTTCCCGCAGACCCAGGGTGCGGACCATGGAGGCCTCGCCCAGTCCGGTGCGCTCCGAGATCGTCGCTGGCCGCGCCGTCTTGATCAGGCCGATGAGCAAGCTCGCCACGCCCAGGGCGTAGATGGTCGGGCGGGCGGCGGGCGGCGTCTTCGGGAGGGTGTCTTGGGTCTTGGGAAGCGAAGCCATGAGCAGGAAAGACTTCGCCCGCCGCCGGGTTCCGGCGACGGGCGAAGGTTTGGCTCACGCTTGCGTCAGCAGGATCTAGAGATCGACGGGGCTGACCCGCCCGCCGCGGGTGACGACCCGCCGCATGATGGCCACGCTCTCGCCGCCGGCCAGGGGCCGCGCCACGGTGATCACGAACCAGGCGCCATCGGGCAGGTTGGAGAAGGTGAAGCGGTCGGCCGCGTCGCAGGTGGTGCGCCGCACGAAGGACGAATAGTCGTCATTGGGCGCCGAGGGCGTGCGGGCGCGAACATCGTCGGCCGGCAGGGCGGCGGCGTCCGGCGAGGAATAGAGGATGCTCATCCGCCGCCGGGTCCAGGGGGTTTCCGGCGTCAGCACCACGCCTGCGCCAGAGCAGGTGAAGCGCGCCGCGCCCTGACGATAGGTCAGCCGGCCATCAATGGTGTTGCGTCCCGGGACCGCCGACCAGGAGAAGTCCTCCGGCCGGAAGACGGTGGGCGAAGGGGCCGACACGCCCGGAGGCGGGGGCGGAGGCCCCATGGTCGGGGCGCAGGCCGTAGCCAGGGCGAGCGTGGCGGAGACCGCCAGGATGCGAAGCTTGGACATGGGCCGACCATAATTAAGGTCTGTGACAGATGCCAACACTAGATGCGTCACGCCGACGCAGGTCCTTAGCCAGTCCTCTCAAAGCCAGGGCGCTGAAGCCTCCCGGCCAAGCATCTCCTCATAGGTCGGCCGCGGGCGGACCACGGCGAACTCGTCCCCTTTGACCAGCACCTCGGGGACCAGGGGCCGGCTGTTGTATTCGCTGGCCATGGAGGCCCCATAGGCGCCGGCGCTCATGAAGGCCACCAGATCGCCGGCCTCGAAC
>NZ_JBALUY010000141.1:0-1990 GCF_036963605.1 Phenylobacterium sp.
GTCCAGCTTGCGGGCCAGGTTGGCCATGACGAACAACACGTCGCCGATCTCGCCGCGCAGAGCGTCCTTGTCGCCGGCCTCGATCTCGGCCTCCATCTCGCCGATCTCCTCGCGCAGCTTCTCCAGCACGAAGGACACCTCCGGCCAGTCGAAGCCCACCCGCGCGGCGCGCTTGGTCAGTTTCACCGCCCGGGTCATGGCCGGCAGGCCCGCCGGCACATCGTCCAGCAGGCTGCGGTCTCGGCCCTTGCTGGCCCGCTCCTGCGCCTTCATCGCCTCCCAGGCCGCCGTCTGGGCCTCGCCGGTGGCGTAGGTCTCTTCGCCGAAGACATGGGGGTGGCGGCGGATCATCTTGTCGTTGATCGCACGGGCCACGTCCTCGAAGGCGAAGGCGCCCTGCTCTTCAGCGATACGGGCGTGGAACACTACCTGCAGCAACAGGTCGCCGAGTTCTTCCTTCAGATCGCCAAGGTCGTTCCGTTCGATGGCGTCGGCCACCTCATAGGCCTCTTCCACCGTATAGGGGGCGATGGTGGCGAAGCTCTGCGCCAGGTCCCAGGGGCAGCCGCCCTGCGGATCGCGTAGCCGAGCCATGATGGCCAGCAGGCGTTCCAGGGGCGGCAGGTCACTGGGCGGGGCGGACGGCGGCATGAATCTCCTCGGCGGTCTTGGGCTCGGCGGCGAATTCCGGGGCGGCCTCGGCGAGGTCGCGGGCCTCCAGTGCGTTGCGAATTTCGGCGTGGCGTTCGGCGTTGAGGGGGTAGTTGATGATGATCCAGCCCGCCAGCAGGGACAGGGCCGCCGGCGCGGCCAGGAACATCACCTGCAGCCCCAGCAAGCCGGATGTGGAGCCATCCGCCCGGGCGTCGAAGCCGACAAGGTCCAGACCCACATAGGTGATGCCAATGGCGGCGGCCGAGCCGATCTTCACCGTGCCGCTGAGCAGGGCATAGAGCAGCCCCGTGCGGTCGGCGCCGGAGTCCAAGCGTTCCTCGTCGCCCACATCGGCCATCATCGCCCGCAACAGGAAGGGGCCGGCCGAGAAGGGCAGGCCGATCAGGAACATCAGGCCCGCCGCGATCATCCAGGCGCCCGGGGGGATGATCAGGGCGCCCGCGGTGACGATGGCGTAGAACACGGTCGAGACCGCCAGGGCCCGGTGCTTGCCGAGCTTGTAGGACAGCCGCGTCCAGAGGGGGCCGCCCACCAGGCCGCCGATGAAGTAGATCAGCAGCAGGCCGCCGGCCTCGGCCTTGTCGAAGGCCTTGATACGCTCGAAATAGAAGAAGAACAGGGCGCCGGTGATGGCTGGCCCGGTGCCGATGGCGAGGTCGGCGGCCAGCAGGCGGCGAACGCTGTTGCGCTTGAAGAGTCCCAGATACTCCCGCAGGCCAGAGCGCTGCTGGGGCCGCACGATGAAGGGTTCCGGCACCTTCCAGAGCGCCAGCAGCCCGGTCAGCGGCAATAGTAGGATGATGAACCAGCCCATGGCCTCGACCCCCAGGGCGTGTCCAGGCACGCCCAGCAGACCGAGCAGCGGGGGCAGGGTGAGGACCAGGATCATCCCCACCACATTGCCCCCCTGCCACCACGAATAGATCCGCGATCGCTCGTCATAGCCGGGCGACAGGACCGAGCCCCAGGACAGGTGAGCCAGGGTGGCGATGGAGAAGCCGCCATAGATGACCAGCAGCCAGAGCCACAGATAGCCGGCGCTGACGCCGGGCCTGGCCATGAACAGCATGTAGGCCGCCAGCATCAGGATCGGGATGCCGACCCCGAACCACAGCCGGAAGCGGCCGAACCGGGTCCGGGTCTTGTCCATGATCCCGCCGATGAACGGGTCAAAGGCGATGTCGAGCAGCCGCACCCCCATGAAGGCCGCACCGACGGCCGAGAGGCTCAGGCCCAGCTCATTGGCGTAGAATTCCGGAAGATAGACCACCAGGGGCAGGCCGAGCCCGGCGAGGGGGAGGCAGGGGGCGGCCAG
>NZ_JBALUY010000142.1:0-981 GCF_036963605.1 Phenylobacterium sp.
CATTATCACCATCGTTGAAATCGGCACGCGGCATAATGCCGAATTCCTGCGCGCCGTCTTGAACGGCCTTGAGAATATCCCACTTTAGTCGCTGTTTACTGACCTTCCAGTTGCCGCCCTGCCGGTGCAGTTCCGTATCGCCGCCGTGGTGGTCTTCGGATTTCAAGAAGTAGGGCAGCACATCGTCCCAGCCCCATCCGGTATTTCCCAATTGACGCCAGTGGTCATAATCGGCGGCCTGCCCGCGCATATAGATCATGCCGTTGACCGACGTGCAGCCGCCCAACACCTTGCCCCGCGGGTAAACAAGGCTGCGCCCGTTCAGCCCCGGATCGGGTGCAGTCTGCATCATCCAGTCCGTGCGCGGATTGCCGATACAATAAAGATACCCTACGGGGACATGCACCCAGTGATAATTGTCGGACTTGCCTGCCTCTAGCAACAAGACCCGGGTCTTCGGGTTTTCGCTCAGCCGGTTGGCCAGCACGCAGCCTGCAGTCCCTGCCCCGATGATGATATAATCATAGTCGCCATCAAGGCTGGACGTGTCCGTCATATCGCGCTCCCTCATTCGCGGCTCTCGGACCCGCAGCCGTCATCAAAACACGCTTTCATGTTCTGTCGCGGCTCAAAAGGGTTTTCTTGCCAAGTCATCCGCAATTGCAGCGGCACGCCTGCGATACCTAGGACGACGTATGCCCGTTACACCGACAGATATTGATCGCGAATTTCGGGCTGTGATTGCAGGGACGCCAGCGAGCCTGCGAATTTTTGGGTGCCGTGCTCGATGATCACCACCGCATCGGCCACGGCCTGGGCGAAATGCAAATTCTGTTCCGACAAGAGCACCGTTAACCCTTCGTCTTTAAGCTGCAGGATCACACGGGCCATCTGTTCGACAATCACCGGCGCGATCCCTTCTGAGGGCTCATCTAGCAGGATGAACGCGGGATTGCCCATTAAGGTCCGTGCGATGGTCAG
>NZ_JBALUY010000143.1:0-758 GCF_036963605.1 Phenylobacterium sp.
CTGGAAGCAGCACATCGTGGCTGGGGCCAGTCGATCGTCATCGGCGTGGCTGGTGCAGGCAAGGAAATTTCGACGCGCCCGTTCCAGTTGATCACCGGTCGCACCTGGAAGGGCTCGGCTTTCGGCGGGGTCAAGGGCCGCACTCAACTTCCCGGCATGGTGGAGGACGCAATGAAAGGCGAGATCGATCTCGCCCCGTTCGTCACCCACACCATGGGCCTCGACGACATCAACAAGGCCTTCGACCTGATGCATGAAGGCAAGTCGATTCGCACGGTGATCCACTACTGACCGCCCACTACCCATTCAACACCAACCACCAAGAAAATTAATCATGTCCACTCCTGTCATTTCTGGCGATGGCATCTTTTCGCACATCTTTATCGGCGCTGCCGACCTTCAGAAGTCGGTCGCGTTCTACGAAGCCGCTCTGGGTGCTCTTGGCATCAAGAACCTCGGTCCTTTCAACAACGGATGGGTACTTTTCGGTCGCGAAAAGCCGGCTTTCATCATCGCCCGCCCGGGCAATGGTGAAGCGCCTTCCAGCAACGGCGTGACGATCGGCTTTGCGGCCGCCACTCCCGCTGAAGTGGATGCCTTCCATGCCGCCGGCCTTGCCGCAGGCGGCATTGACGAGGGCCAGCCTGGCGCACGTGGTCACCTGCCGGGTGGCTATGCGGCCTACCTGCGTGATCCGGCGGGCAACAAGGTCTGCTCGTACACCTTCGTCTGAAAGCAAGGAAGCTGAGAGCGTTCTG
>NZ_JBALUY010000144.1:0-726 GCF_036963605.1 Phenylobacterium sp.
GCCTGCGACATTCGCTGGGGCAGAGAGCGAATGCGGCATGCCCCTAACCCAGGATCGATGACAGGAACTCGCGCGTCCGTTCATGTTTCGGTGCACCGAGGATCGCCTCCGGCGCGCCCTGCTCGCAGATGCGTCCCTTGTCGAAGAAGCACACGCGGTCCGACACTTCGCGCGCAAAGCGCATTTCGTGGGTGACGAGCAGCATGGTCAGGTCATGCTCGTGCGCCAGGCCGCGAATGACGGAAAGCACCTCTCCGACCAATTGGGGATCGAGCGCTGAGGTTGGCTCATCGAACAAGAGGACTTGCGGGCGCATGGCGAGCGCGCGGGCGATGGCCACCCGCTGCTGCTGTCCGCCCGACAGCTGTGCCGGATACTGGTCTTTCTTGTCAGCCAGTCCTACCATCTGGAGCAGTTCGATCGCGCGCACCTCGGCTTCCTCTCGCTGCATCCCAAGTACCCGCACCGGGGCTTCGACCACATTGCGAAGGACAGTCATGTGCGGAAAGAGGTTGAAGCTCTGGAAGACCATTCCGACGTGGTTGCGGATCTGGCGCAGATGCCTTTCGGAGGCCTGAAAACGGCCCCGGCCGCCCGGTTCATGGTAGGACGTTCCATCGAGCGTCAGCCTTCCCTCCTGGAAGGGCTCAAGTGTCATCAAGATCCGCAGCACGGTGGATTTTCCCGAGCCGGATGGGCCGATCAGGGTAACCTTTTCCCCCTTAG
>NZ_JBALUY010000145.1:0-721 GCF_036963605.1 Phenylobacterium sp.
GTAGTCGGCCAGGTCGGCGTAGAGCGCGTCGGCGGCGCGCACCTGCACGCCGGTGACACCCAGGTACAGGCCCAGTTCGCCCGGCAGGCGTGGCAGGAAGTAGCTGCCGCCGACATCGGGGAAGAAACCGATGCCGACCTCGGGCATGCCCATCCGCGTGCGCTCGGTGATCACTCGCAGCGAAGCGGCCTGGGCCAGGCCCATGCCCCCGCCCAGCACGTAACCGTCCATCAGCGCCAGTACCGGCTTGGCGTAGCCGTGCAGGTATTCGTCGAGGGCGTATTCCTCTTCGAGGAACAGCACGTTCTGGTTGTCGCCGGCACGCTGGCTCTCGTACAGCATGCGGATGTCGCCGCCGGCGCAGAAGGCCTTGCCGCCGGCGGCACGCAGGACCACGGCGACTATCGCCGGGTCCTGCTCCCAGGCCCAGAGGTGGCGGCAGAGCAGGCGCACCATGGGCAGGTCGAGGGCGTTGAGGCCCTCGGGGCGGTTCAGCGTCAGATGGCCGATGCCGTTGCGCACCTCGGCCAGTACCGCTTGCTCCTGGCTCATGTTCAGGCTTCCCGACGGAACAGGTTGATGATCGCGGAGAAGTCCAGGCCGCCATGGCCCTGCAGGCTGAAGGTCTGGTACAGCTGCTGGGCGGTGGCGCCAAGCGGCACCGGCTGGCGCGCGTGGCGTGCGGCATCGGTGGCCAGGCCGAGGTCCTTGAGCATCAGGT
>NZ_JBALUY010000146.1:0-681 GCF_036963605.1 Phenylobacterium sp.
GAACGACGCTATCCAGATTTGAAGAATGAATGATCAGGGTTGACCTCCGATTAGCGCGTCCTTCAGCGACGATGCATGAGGCGCGAGGAACCGCTTAAGGCCTTGCCCCCGGCCAGCTTCGAACGCAGTCCTTGTAGCGGACGTTGCCAACGTCGCCGCGGAGTCAGAACCGCGCGCGCCGCATCAAAGACTGGGGCAGCGCCGAGCAGCGTACGGTCCCAAGGTCCCCTAAGAGCCCAAAGCGGCCTCGGACTGCCGGTATCTCTAGGACGCGAACAGGACGGGAATTACTGTGGGGTACGGGGAGGTGCGCGTCCCCGCACCCAAACATCCATAACGCCCGCCAGGATTAATCCCCCGGCGGGCGTGCCTGCGTCTGGGACAATGGATCAGTCCAGCACGTCCGACAGACGCCGCCAGAGCTCCTGGTCGAAGTTTCGGTCAACAGCCGCCGCACCGGTGCGGACGACCACCAGGCGACGGCTCGGAACAATGTAGAGACGACGGTCCAGGGCCCCGAAGGCGCCCACCAGGTCGGACGGCGCGGTGGGGATCAGGGGGCCGTCGCTCCGTGCGCCCTGGGCGCTGATGACATGGTCGCCGCCGTTCAGCCACCAGAGCCGCCCATAGGCCGGGTTGGTCTCCGAGGGCTGGAAGAGGGCGTCCAGCTGGTCTTGCGAG
>NZ_JBALUY010000147.1:0-660 GCF_036963605.1 Phenylobacterium sp.
GGCCACGGCCAGGAAGCCCTCGGCCGCGGCCTCGGTGCTCTCGGCGCCCATCGCCTTGGCGAGTTCGGATAGCGCCGCACGCGCGGCCTCCACATCCAGCGGGCCGTCATTGTCCGGTCCGAAGACCTTGGGAAACCAGTCCTTCTGGATCCGGCCGAGAACCACATTGGCATCCGTAACCGCTGGCGGGCCGCCGCGCCCGTAGCAGGCCGGACCCGGGTCCGCCCCGGCGCTGCGCGGTCCGACTCGGACGCGCTCGCCGTCGAACGCCAGAATCGATCCGCCGCCGGCCGCCACGGTGTGGACCGACAGCATGGGCGCGCGAAGAAGCCGCCCGCCCAGCTCCGCCTGGCCCGAGCGGGCATAGGCATCGCCGTCAAAGCGCGACACATCGGTCGAGGTGCCGCCCATGTCGAAGCCGATCACCTTGTCATGCCCGGCCTCGCGCGCGGTCATCGCCATGCCGACGACGCCGCCGGCCGGGCCGGACAGGACCGCATTGCGGGCATGGAAAGCGTCGGCATTGGCCAGCCCGCCTGACGATTGCATGAAATAGAGCGGGGTCTTGCCCAGCCCGTCACGCACGCGTTTGACATAGCGGCGCAGGACCGGGGTCAGATATGCGTCAATCACGGCGGTCGAGGCGCGCGGCACCAGCTT
>NZ_JBALUY010000148.1:0-658 GCF_036963605.1 Phenylobacterium sp.
TGCCTCTTTCCGGCGCATGGGCACAATCAAAACCCACCGCGACCGTTTCGTTCAAGGGATGATGCGCAACGGATACAGTCAGGACATTGCCGAGGCATGTTTTGTCCAGATCGAGGGCTTTGCCGATTATGGCTTCCCCGAAAGCCATGCGGCGGCTTTTGCGATGCTCACCTACGTGTCGTCATGGTTGAAATGCCACCATCCCGCAATCTTTGCATGTGCGCTTTTGAATGCACAGCCAATGGGGTTTTACGCCCCCGCCCAGATCGTACGCGACGCCCGCGAGCACGGGATTGAACTGCGCCCCGTCTGCGTGAACCATAGCGCATGGGACAACTCGCTAGAGCGTCGCGCAGACGGGGCCTTGGCGCTGCGGCTCGGGTTTCGTCAGATCAAGGGCTTTCGCGAAAGTGATGCGGCTTGGATCGTAGCTGCGCGTGGCAATGGGTATCCCGATCCCGAAGCCCTATGGCTGCGCGGCGGCATTGCCCCCGCCGCATTGGAACGTCTGGCCGAAGCGGACGCCTTCGTTGGAATGGGGATTACGCGGCGCGATGCGCTATGGGCCGTGCGCGCCATCTCTGCGCCGGCCCCGCTGCCGTTATTTGCAAACCCCTTAGATGGCGAAGGCCTGAATGAACCCGGTGTGCGCTTGCCA
>NZ_JBALUY010000149.1:0-648 GCF_036963605.1 Phenylobacterium sp.
CATCGAGGCCCTGTCGCGGATCGACTCTCCCATGCCGATAATGCCGCCGCAGCACAGGTCTATGCCAAAGGAGCGCACGGTCGCCAGCGTATCCAGCCTGTCCTCGTAAGTCCGGGTGGTGATGATCTGGCCGTAGAACTCGGGGCTGGTGTCGAGATTGTGATTGTAGGCGGTCAGGCCGGCGGCCGCGAGTCGCTCGGCTTGGTGCGGTTTCAGCATTCCCAGTGTCACGCAGGCTTCCATGCCGAGGGCACGAACGCCCTCGACCATCTCGATCACGGCGTCGAACTCCTTGCCGTCTCGCACCTGCCGCCATGCGGCCCCCATGCAGAAGCGCTCGGCTCCCGCTGCCTTGGCGGTTTCTGCCATGGCGATGACCCTTGCTGGCTCCATCAGCCGGTCACGGGTCAGATCGACCTCGCGATGATGTGCCGACTGCGGGCAGTAGGCACAGTTCTCCGGGCATCCGCCGGTCTTGATCGACAAAAGGTTCGCCTTCTGGACCTTGTTCGGATCGTGGTGCTGTCGGTGCACGGCGTTGGCCCGGCCGACCAGTTCCAGCAACGGCAATTCGTGAAGACCGACGATCTCGTCGATCGTCCAGTCGTGCCTGATCGTTCCATCGCACACCGTCATTCGCCTCTGCTC
>NZ_JBALUY010000150.1:0-625 GCF_036963605.1 Phenylobacterium sp.
TTTCCCGGCGCTCAACGCCCGGCCCCAGTCCCAGCTGGGCGAGTGGCTCGACGAGATCACGAGCGAGCTGGAGAGCTACAACGAGAAGAACCCGGACAGCCCCGCGGCCCCGTTCGCAGTGAACCAGATCGTGCACCGGTCCAATGATCGGCTGGAGGCCGACCTCGCGACCTGCGAGAAATACAAGGTGCCGCTGGTCATCACCTCGCTGGGTGCGCGCGAGGAGCTGAACCAGGCCGTCCAGGGCTGGGGCGGCCAGACGATGCACGACATCATCAATGTGAAATTTGCCCGTAAGGCCCTGGAAAAAGGGGCTGATGGCCTGATCGCCGTGTGCTCGGGCGCGGGCGGGCATGCCGGGACGCTGTCGCCGTTTGCGCTGATCAGCGAGATTCGCGAATTCTTCGACGGCCCGCTGGCGCTCTCAGGGTCGATCTCGACCGGAGCCGGTGTGCTGGCGGCGCAGGCCCTGGGCGCCGACTACGCCTATATCGGCTCGGCCTTCATCGCGACGGAAGAGGCGCGTGCCACCGACGAGTACAAGGAAGGCATCGTGGAAGGGCGCGCGGAAGACATTGTTTACACGAACCTTTTCACTGGCGTTCACGGCAATTACCTGCGCCGC
>NZ_JBALUY010000151.1:0-613 GCF_036963605.1 Phenylobacterium sp.
GGCGACGGCCTGCTACTCGAAACGCTGCGCTATGCCGAGGAGATCAGGGAAAGCGACAAGATCTTCGACGACATCCCGGAGATAAAGCCCGACAAGGAAATGCTCGACCTTGCCGGCGAGCTTATCGGGCGCAAGGCCGCCCCTTTCAAGCCGGACGCCTTCAAGTCGAAATATGCCGACGCCCTGCGCGACCTCATCAAGGAGAAGAAGGATGAAGGCGCGGTCAGCGAAGACACCTCCTCCGACGGCACGTCCAGCAGCGGCGGCGGCAAGGTCGTCGACCTCATGGACGCGCTGAAGAAGAGCGTCGGAAAGAACAAGACCGGCACGAAGAAGAAGGCCGCGCCCAAATCGAAGTCGAAATCGAAATCTGACAAGGCAGCCTGATCCCGATGGCGCGCAGTGGCACGGACACGCTGAAGAAAAACCGCGAGATGCGCGACTTCTCGCGCACCCCCGAACCGAGCGGCAAGACAGGCGCGAAGAGGAAGAAATCCGCAAAGGCCTCGAACCTCTCTTTCGTCATCCAGAAGCATGACGCGACCCGCCTGCACTACGACTTCCGCCTTGAGCTGGACGGCGTCCTCAAAAGCTGGGCCGTCACCAAGGGCCC
>NZ_JBALUY010000152.1:0-327 GCF_036963605.1 Phenylobacterium sp.
GTGACGGGCCATAAGGGCCTGTTCTCCATGCGGGTCGAAGTCCATGGCAAGGAAGCTCATTCCAGCCTGGTCAATGACGGCGCGTGCGCGGTCACCCATGCGGTCGAGCTGATGCATTTCCTGACCCAGGAAGCTGAAACGATGAAGCAGGCTGCGCCTGCCGACAGCCCGTTCAACCCGCCTTACGGCACGCTGACCATCGGCCAGATGGGGGGCGGCACGGCGGTGAACATCCTGGCCCGGCACGCCTGGTTCGCCTGGCTGATGCGGCCTGCGCCCTGGGATGACGGGCCGGCGCTCGGCGAACGCCTGCGCCAGAAGGCTGCC
>NZ_JBALUY010000152.1:337-611 GCF_036963605.1 Phenylobacterium sp.
TCGAACGTGCCGCCGCTACGTCCCGAAGAAAACGGACCGGCTGAAGAGCTCGCGCGCGCCCTGACCGGCGACAATTCTCCGCGAACGGTCGCCTACGGGACCGAAGCGGGCCAGTTCCAGGATGCCGGCCTGTCGGTCGTGGTATGCGGACCCGGGTCGATCGAGCAGGCCCACCAGGGCGACGAATTCATCGAACTCTCCCAGATCGACGCCTGCATGGAGTTCATGCAGAGACTCAAGACCCGTCTGGAAGCCTAGCCTGGCACGGCCTGGC
>NZ_JBALUY010000153.1:0-606 GCF_036963605.1 Phenylobacterium sp.
GCGAACGCCCCGCCCGCGTAGAACAGGGCCATGGTGAGAATGCATAGCCCGACAAAGCCGGGCAGTCGGTTCCAGATCTTGGTCACTGATATTACCCCCAGTTGGTTATCCCGCAGGTGCGAACTGTTTAACGCATTTGCGAAATGCGCAAGAGGCTTTGCCGTGGTCGGAGCACAATTGTTGCCAAATTCACGCTACCGGCCCTTGCGCGCGACTAAATTATTGCGCCAAGAACCACGTCGCCATAGGGTTTTCGCCCGCACTTGCGAGAAGGGATAGATCTTGGCTGACGCGAACCAGAAGTTCGTGACCGTTCCACACGCCGGTCCTGCGAAGGCCGCCGCGTCCGAACGCGTGCACGGTTTCGACGAGATCTACGCCTCGTTCCGGGTCGCTGAAGGCACGCGCCAGTCCAGCCGCTGCGCCCAGTGCGGCGTGCCGTTCTGCCAGTCCGGTTGCCCGCTCCAGAACAACATTCCCGACTGGCTGCGCCTGGCGGCGGAAGGCCGGGTCGAGGAAGCCTGGCGTTTGTCCGAAGCCACCAGCGCCATGCCCGAGATCTGCGGCCGCATCTGTCCCCAGGACCGCCTGTGCGAAGGCGCCTGC
>NZ_JBALUY010000154.1:0-571 GCF_036963605.1 Phenylobacterium sp.
CCGCTGCGCTTCCTTCATGTCCATCAGCTCAACCAGGCTGGAGACGTTGGGATAGCGCACATAGCCTTCGGCATTGGCGGCCGGGTGACCGGGCTCGTGCACCAGGCGGAATTCGGAATTATCATCGGCCGCATCGGTCATGCGCACCACTTCCAGGCCGGTCAGCCGGTCGACCTCGGCTTCAAAGACGGGGACCTGGCGGCGGTACGGGTCTTCCTCCGGCGTGCGCCCGGTCGACTGGGCGTTGGCCAGGTTCTCCGCGATGACCCGCATGCGCGCCGACTGGGCGCGAAGGCCCGCGGCTGCGATCTGCATCGTTTCGCTGGATTTATCCATCGGTCAGATCTCCTGATCTATTGGGGCGGGCGCACGGCCATGCGGATCAGCGACAGCGACTTGTTGTAAAGCCCCATCGCGGTCTCGAAACGCATGCGGTTCTCGTTGGCGCTCACCATCTGTTCTTCAAGCACGACGGCATTGCCGTTGATCGTCGTTTCGCTGTCGGGCGCGGACTCGGTACGGAAGCGGCGCGGCGTGGTGATCGGCGTGCCTTCGATGTGCGCCTCGTTGG
>NZ_JBALUY010000155.1:0-563 GCF_036963605.1 Phenylobacterium sp.
CGCGGTGAAGCCGGATGGCCGACACGCGGAGTTCCAGGGCGAGACCTTCCATTTCTGCTCGGAGAAGTGCCAGACGAAATTCAATGCCGATCCCTGGTTCTACGCCTCGGGCCGGGCGGCCGGGCAGAAGAAGGCGGCGCCGGCCAACGTCCACTACACCTGTCCGATGCACCCCGAAATCGTTCGCGATGCGCCAGGTTCCTGCCCGATCTGCGGCATGGCGCTGGAGCCGATGGTCCCCTCTGACGAGCCGAGCGAGGAGCTTACCGACTTCACCCGCCGGATGTGGATCTCCGCCGCGGCGGCGGTGCCGCTCATCATCCTGACCATGGGCGAACTGGTGGCGCTGCCGGTGCGCGACTGGATCGGGCACCAGACGGCCAGCTATCTGGAGTTTTTGCTGGCCACGCCGATCATCCTCTGGGCCGCCTTGCCCTTCTTCCGGCGCGGCTGGGACTCCATCGTGAACCGCAGCCCCAACATGTGGACGCTGATCAGCATCGGCGTGGCGGCGGCCTACCTTTACTCGCTCGTCGCGACGTTCCTGCCGGGTGTGTTTCCGG
>NZ_JBALUY010000156.1:0-558 GCF_036963605.1 Phenylobacterium sp.
CTTGGCCATGTTCATGTGCATGTACTTGTAGATGCGTGGGCCGGACCGCATCGTCACGGTATATGTGCCGATCGACTGGATCACGCCGTCTTCCGTGGCGACGACTTCATACTGGTCGCGCTGGGCCGCTGGCGTGCTGCGCAGCTGATTGCAGCCTTGCGGCGTGCCGACACGGATGTCCTGGCCCTGATGGATCTTGCTCACCGGGCAATAGGGCGAATTGCGGTTGGACGAGCGGGTCTCGCAGAAATTGTCGCGCCAGGGATATTCGAAATTGCGCGGGTCGCACTGATCGCCGCCCTTTATGCCGCCGCCGAACATCCAGACCTGCGACTGTAGATAGGCGGGCGCGGCCTTGATCGGGAAACGGATGTCCGGGGCGAAGACCGCATCGCGCTCGGTCGCCCCCGTCCCCGAGCCGGGCAGGAGCTGGCCGGGCTCGACATAGGAAAATACCACGGTTGGTTCCGGCTCCGGCGTTACCGGCGTGTCGGCAACATCGGCCGGATCTGTGGAGGGGTTGGTGCCGGTGTCGGTTTCGCTGCCTGTGTCTGCGGG
>NZ_JBALUY010000157.1:0-557 GCF_036963605.1 Phenylobacterium sp.
CCCGGTCTGCGGCATGACTGTCGCCGTCAAGCCTGACGGGCGTCACGCCGAGTTTCAGGGCGAGACCTTCCATTTCTGCTCGGAAAAATGCCAAGGGAAGTTCAAAGCTGATCCGTGGTTCTACGCTTCAGGGCGTGCCGCTGGACAGAAGAAGACCGCCCCGGCCAACGTCAAGTACACCTGTCCGATGCATCCCGAAATCGTCCGCGATGCGCCAGGTGCCTGCCCGATCTGCGGCATGGCGCTGGAGCCGATGGTGCCGTCTGACGAGCCAAGCGAGGAACTGACCGACTTCACGCGTCGCATGTGGATTTCGGCCGCAGCCGCGGTGCCGCTTGTCATCCTCACGATGGGCGAATTGGTGGCCTTGCCAGTGCGCGACTGGATCGGGCATCAGACCGCCAGCTATCTTGAGTTCGTGCTGGCGACGCCAATCATCCTCTGGGCCGCCTTGCCGTTCTTTCGGAGCGGCTGGGACTCGGTGGTGAACCGTAGCCCGAACATGTGGACCCTGATCAGCCTCGGCGTGGCGGCTGCCTACCTCTATTCACTGGTGG
>NZ_JBALUY010000158.1:0-549 GCF_036963605.1 Phenylobacterium sp.
CCCGCAGCCGATGTCGCCCATCCCCCTCACCCTGAGGTGCCCGGCGCAGCCGGGCCTCGAAGGGTCGGATGACGGGCGTTGGCGCTCTGGCCGGTCTGGGTCCTGACGTTCGTCACTAAAGAGGGGGCTGGTTATGGGATGGCAGCGCCCTGCCCTCTCTGGGTTCCGGCTCTCGCTTTGCTCGCCCGGAATGACGAAGGGTTGGGGCGGTACTTGCCGTCCGATGCTTCGAGGCTCGCTTCGCTCGCACCTCAGCATGAGGGAAGTGGGTGGGGTCGACGATGAGGCGTTGAATCGAATGCCCCCCGCAGCCGATGTCACCCATCCCCCTCACCCTGAGGTGCCCGGCGCAGCCGGGCCTCGAAGGGTCGGATGACGGGCATTGGCGCCCCGTCCTCTCCTGGGTCCTGACGTTCGTCAGGAAAGGGGGGCTGGTTATTCGATGGCGCGGCCCGCCGCTAGAGCGGCGTCGATGCTCGTCCTGTAATGGGCCCAGGGCCGCTTCAGTCCATGGGTCAGCAGGGTGCGCCGGATGTCGCGGCTTGCCCC
>NZ_JBALUY010000159.1:0-535 GCF_036963605.1 Phenylobacterium sp.
CGGGTCACCATCGCCTGGGACCGGATCATCCTGCCCGACAATCAAACCATCCAGATCAGCTCCTTCGGGGGAGATGAACTGGGCCGCTCAGGTGTCACCGGCTTTGTCGATACCCGCTTCGATGAGCGCTTCGGCTCGGCGGCGCTGATTTCGCTGATCTCCGCCGCGCCAAGCGCCGCTGCAGCAAATGTTCAGGACGAGACCACGGCGGACGTGCTCGAAGACGTGGGCGACGATCTTGCCGATGCCACGGACTCTGTGATCGGAGACTACCTCTCCATCGGTCCCGTCATTTATGTCGACCAGGGCGCCCGCGTCACGGTGATGGTCGACCGCGATCTGGAGATATTCTGAGCCCATGTCGCTGAGCTATCTCCAGACCTCGCTCGACCGGATCGACGCCGCCGCCCGCGACGATGTCATCGAGATCTGCATCAATCCCGATGGCAGCTGCTGGGGAGAATTCCAGGGCGATCACTTCATGCGGAAGCTGGATCAGGCGTTGACCGCAACAGAAGTGAAGGACCTCGGCAAC
>NZ_JBALUY010000160.1:0-512 GCF_036963605.1 Phenylobacterium sp.
CGATGCGTCCACAGCGACCATCATCACGGGCGCCACAGCCGTGATCCAGACGGCCGGCGACGACGCCCACGGTCTCTTCGCCCAGTCCATCGGCGGCGGCGGCGGCTCGGGCGCCGGCACGGGCGGTCTCATCGCCGTCGGCGGCACGGGCGCGGCGGCGGGCGGCGGCGCCCGGGTCGGCATCACCAACCGGGGGTCCGTCACGACCGGCGGCGACCGGTCGCACGCCATGTTCGCCCAGTCCATCGGCGGCGGCGGCGGCGCGGGCGGCTTCAGCATCGCCGGCAGCGTGGCGGCGGGCCAGACCGCGGGCGGGGCCTCCGTGTCCCTCGGCGGCCTTGGCGGTTCCGGCGGCGACGCCTCGACGGTCAGGGTCGAGTCCGACGGCAACATCCGCACAGAGGGCGACCGCGCCCGCGGCATCACGGCGCAGTCCATCGGCGGCGGCGGCGGCAACGGCGGCTGGTCCGGCTCGATCCAGGTCGCGGCGGGCCAGACGGCGGGCGGCGCGG
>NZ_JBALUY010000161.1:0-509 GCF_036963605.1 Phenylobacterium sp.
CCACGAAGGCATGATGGACTCCTCCGACATGCCCCCTGGCTGGACCTATTCGCCCTCAACCTATTTGCAGCGCCTGCCGATCATCGCGCTTGGCGCCATTGGGTTCGTTATTTCCCGCGTGCTTGCCGCCTATCAGCTGGGCCATATCGATGGCGTCTGGGAACCGTTCTTTTCCGGCGATGCGGTCCGGAATGGCACCGAGTATATTATCACCTCGGACGTTTCCAAAGCCTGGCCAATTGCGGATGGTGGTCTGGGCGCCACCACTTACATGTTTGAGGTGTTAATGGGCGTCATGGGAGGCCGCGCCCGCTGGCGTACGATGCCATGGATGGTCCTCCTGTTCGGCATTGTCGTCGTGCCGCTCGGTGTCATATCGATCTACTTCATCATCATTCAGCCGATCGTTATCGGCACTTATTGCACGCTGTGCCTGCTGGCTGCGCTCGCGATGCTGATCATGATTCCATATTCGCTCGATGAGCTCGTGGCGATGGGGCAGTTCCTGG
>NZ_JBALUY010000162.1:0-506 GCF_036963605.1 Phenylobacterium sp.
GGAGAAATTGGTCATGCTGCCTCCGGCATCTGCAAAACGATCTTGCCAAAATTCGCACCGCCCTCGAGCAGGCGATGCGCGTCGGCGACCTGGCTCAGTGGCAAGACGGAAGAGACCACGGGACGCACACCCGTGCCACCGAGGTACGGCAAGAGGTGCTGGACGATGTCGCGGGCAATTCCGGCCTTTTCGGCATCCGATTTCGGTCGCAGCGTCGAGGACGTCAACCACAGCCCCTTGCGCATCACCAGGGCCAGCTCGATGCTCGCGATCGCTCCCGTCATGAACGACAGGCCGACATGACGCCCGCCCGGCGCCATGACCGCGAGGTGGCGATTGACGGCCTCTCCGCCGAGAATGTCGAGGACGACATCGACGCCTTGATCATCGGTGAGGGAAAGGATGCGTGCGTCTTGGCCGGCATCGCGGTAGTCGATGGCAAAAACACCCATTGCCGCTAGACGCGCGCATTTCTCAGGGCCGCCCGCGGTTGCGATGACGCGGGC